>CAIULK010000182.1 GCA_903899885.1 uncultured Rhodospirillaceae bacterium | reverse complement strand
CAAGCCGAAGGAAATTGCGGCGGCGCCATCACTGAAGGGTTCAGCCTCTGCTGGAAAGCCGGCAAAAGGGAAGTGACGGCCCAAGTCATCACTGGACCAGTAGCTCAATTGGTTAGAGCCGGCCGCTCATAACGGTCTGGTTGCAGGTTCGAGTCCTGCCGGGCCCACCATCCTCCCCTGAAACCCGCGCAGGGCCTAGAACTCCAGGATTTCCGCCAGCCTCATCTTCCGTGTGTATTACATTGCTGTTACACATTGGGCATGATCGACGTGGCGAAACTCCCTCCTGGCTTGGTCAAACGCGACAACGGGGTCTACTACTACCGCCGTCGCGCACCCGTCGATCTTCGGCACCTGTTCAAGAACGGCGAGGTGCCGCCCAAGAGCCTCGGCACCAAGGATCGCGCCACTGCCGACGAGCGGTGGAAGAAGGAGCGCGACTACTGGGACAAAGAGTTCAAGCGTCTGCGGGAGGAGGTCGCGTCTGCGCCATCCCCCGAGCCGGAAGTTAGGCAGACGGGCTTTCGGTATCTCTCACCGGCTGCCCGGCTGCGGGCCGCACGCTTCGCGGCTGGAACCGGCGCGCACATTAGCCATTGAGAGCATTATGGCCACTTCCTCGAAGCTGCCGTTGTAGAGCCCAACCGGCAAGTCACTGTCGCGCCCCAATGGATGTTTACTTTAGTTCTAGAAAGCTGTCCTTCGGCGAGCTACCATCGCGTGCTGTACGCAGTCGATATCCAGCTAAGGGCGCGCATCATCAAGGCGTACATTAACTAATTGCGCGTCAATTCGGGGGCATTGGCATTCATGGCAGGGCTATCATTTGAAATTCTGGTTGATGATACGCTTGCCAGCGTCACCTCGGCCCCTCAACTAATCGGCTTAGTCAAGAAGCGTGTTCTCAGTCTAATCAACGGCTTTGAAGACACGAAGTGGCGCTACCCCTGACCTGCCGTGAAACTTTCATCCAGCCATAAGTAGAGCCTTGGCTGAGGTTAAGCCGTGTGGAGCGATCAAGGCAATGGGGTCGGGGTCGGAGCCCGGTACGGGCGGAGATCCTGGCCCCATTGCCTTGAATTTGGCGGCATAGGCCGCTGGCGTTTGATATCCCAAAGCCGAATGCGGCCTTGCCGTGTTGTAATCGGTGACCCAGGCCGCAATGACGGCGCGGGCCTGGTTCAGGCTGGTGAAGATCGTCTCGTTGAGCAGTTCGTCCCGCATGCGGCCGTTGAAGCTCTCGGCAAACCCGTTCTGCATCGGCTTGCCGGGCGCGATGTAATGCCAAGCGATCTTTTGGTCCTGCGCCCATTTCAGCACGGCGCTTGATGTCAACTCGGTCCCGTTGTCGGAAACGATCATTCCCGGCTTGCCGCGCCGCGCGGTCAACGCTGTCAGTTCGCGGGCGACCCGCAGGCCGGAAATCGACGTGTCCGGGACCGCGACCAAACATTCCCGCGTCATGTCATCGACGATGTTGAGCACGCGGAAGCGTCGTCCGCTGTCCATCTGGTCGTGGACGAAATCCAGGGACCAGCGGGCATTGGGCATGGCTTCAACCAGAACCGGCGCTCGCGTGCCGACGGCTTTGCGCCGCGCGCGGCGCTTGCGCACGGCCAATCCCTCCTCGCGATACAGCCGGTAAACCCGACTGATCCCCGACGCCTCCCCATCTCGGCGCAGAAGGACAAACAGACGCCGATATCCGAACCGGCGCCGTTGCTGAGCCAACTCGCGCAAACGTCCGCGAAGACTGGCGTCATCGGGCCGAACCGAGCGGTAACGAACCATCGTGCGATCCGCCGCGATCACAGTGCAGGCCCGACGCTCGCTCATCTGGAATTGGCTTCGCAGATGGGCGACGGCATCCCGCTTGGCGGCGGGCCTTACCATTTTTTTCCAAGAAGATCGCGAAGCGCCGCCTCATTCAGCATCGACTCGGCAAGAAGCTTCTTCAGTCGGGCGTTTTCATCCTCAAGCGCCTTCAGCCGCTTGGCCTCCGACACCTCAAGCCCGCCGTATTTGGCTTTCCACTTGTAAAACGTCGATTCGCCGATCCCGTGGCGGCGGCAAAGATCCGCCGTCTTCGCACCGGCCTCCTGCTCCTTCAGAATCCCGATAATCTGCTCTTCCGTGAATCTCGTCCGTTTCATCTCGTCCGTCCTTCGTGAGGGCCGGACTCTATCTCAAACTGGAGGAACTTTTCAGGGGCAGGTCACCCCAAATTCCAAAGCTACCTGTGGGATAACATCGCCCAGACCGCGTTGTCGGAGAGAGAGCGATCAGCACTCGTCGACCAGAGCCACAGCACCCTCATCGCCGCAGCTAAAAACCTCAGGCTCACAGATAACGATAAGATCGGCCAGGGCAGCGAGATCGCTGAAGTCTTTCTCTACGGCTTGATGCGACATCACTTCGGCGCGCTTCCAGTCGTTCCTAAGATTTTCTACAAGCAGAATGTCCAAGACAATGCCAAGGGCGCGGACAGCGTTCATACCTGCAGCTATCGGGCGCGTCATGGGATCAGAAGTTCGTGCACTACGTATTTGAGGTCGATGTAGGGCGGCGCATCGCGACCTTGCACCGTGAACAGTCGAGCGTTCTCTCCAAACTGTTGGACGGGAAAAGCATCGCTGTGAGCGCTCCGACCAGCTTCGGGAAGAGCTTCATCATCGACGCCTTCATCGCCGCCAAGCAACCGGATAATGTGGTGATCATCGTTCCGACAATCGCGCTGATGGACGAAACGCGGCGGCGGCTGTTTAAGAAATTCTCTGATCGGTATACTATCGTTAACGCGCCAGACACGCGCCTTGGCCCGAAGAATATCCTCATCTTCCCGCAGGAGCGGGCGTTCGGGTACCTCGCCGCGCTGGAGACCATTGATCTGCTGGTGGACGATGAATTCTACAAGGCGAGCAAGACGCATGACGGCCATCGCTCATCAAAGCGATCCTGAAGCTGTCGAAGAAAGCGAAGCAGCGGTACTACCTTGCCCCGAACATAAAGAAACTCAATGACAACGCTTTTACACGCGATATGGAGTTTTTAGAGCTACTTGACTTCAATACCGTCTACCTTGACATCAAGGAACTATACAAGGAGATTGGTAGTGATGAGATAAAGAAGGGGCAGAAACTTATTGAGTTGATCTCTCTCAGCAGTCAGAAATCCCTAATCTACGCGGGCACCTACTCAGAAATCACGAAAATCGCCAAGCTCGCCATTGCGGAAATTACACCAGTAGATCGCATATACACCAGCGCGCTTTCCAAATGGTTGCGGCAAAACTACCAGTCAGACTGGATATTGGCCGATTTGGTTGATCGGGCCATCGGTGTTCACAATGGCAGCATGCACAGATGCCTCAGCCAGATTCAGATACGCCTTTTCGAATATCCAGACGGATTTGACAGCATAATATCTACATCATCAATTATCGAGGGCGTTAATACGTCAGCGCAGAACGTTATCGTATGGAAAAGCAATTTAGGATCTGGTAAATTAAAAGATTTTACGTACAAAAATATTATCGGACGCGGCGGTCGTATGTTCAAATATTTCGTTGGAAACATATTCTTGCTGGACGCTCCTCCTAAGTCTGAAGACACTCAATTGGAGATCGAATTCCCGGAGGAAATCCTGGGTACGCTGGATGAAGACCAGGACGCGGGCTCGCTCACGGATCGGCAGGTCGAGCGCATCATCGAATATAGAACCCAGATGTCATCGATCATTGGTGCCGAGAACTTCGAGCACGTTAGGCGGGAGAATTTGCTCCAAGATAGCGACGCGGATTTTTTGCTCCGCCTAGCGATGGACATGAAAGACAACCCTAGCGAATGGCGCGGATTTGGGTATATGAATTCTAATAATCCCGAGCAATGGGGTAATATGCTTTATAAAATACTTAAGCTTAAGCCGGGAAACTGGGACACGCAATTCAGCAAGCTCGTGGTGACTACAAAGGCAATCGCGTATAATTGGGATCGCGACCTCCCTAATCTTCTTTCATGCCTCAAAAATGATGGGATTGATATCGAGGATTTTTTTAAGCTCGAGCGGACAATCACGTTCAAACTATCAGCCCTTCTTAGCGACGCGAACGAACTCCACAGGATGATCGTCAACTCGTCAGTCGATATTTCGGCCTTCATCGGGCGCATGGGCCGGGCGTTTTTGCCGAGCGCGGTCTACCACCTCGAAGAGTACGGGCTTCCGCGCATGATCTCGAAGAAGATTCACGCGTCGGGCCTCATCGACTTCCTCGCCCCAGAGATGGACCTCTTGGCGGCACTCGAACGGTTCAATCACCTCGGGCTAGAGGCGGTGCTGGCGATCAAGTCGCTCGGGCCATTTGACCGCTACGTCGTCAAGTTCTTCTTCGACGGGATCACACCCGATGAGGCCATCGAGGCCAAGGGTGTGGAATAGCCGCTTCACATATCGTAAGGAGGCATGCGCATCGCCTTTGCGCGAAATCTCCGAATGTCTTCTCAGAGCCACCCCGAGCCGCTCACACTGTCGGAATTTATGTCGGGTTCCGCAATCAGACGGTCCGAAGCCCACCCGTCCCCTTCTGACCCAAAGCGGACGCCACTTAGGATTCCATCCAGCGCCCCGTTTGGAAAATTTGGAAATCCGCCGGATATGGATATAATGATCCGGTAGATTCTAACCCGCACGCCACCATGAGCATGAGCACGCAACAAGCCACCATCGAAACGAACGTCGAAGCCGCCCGCGATGCTATCGTGAGGGCGGGGTTTCGTCCTGGTCGGAAGGTGCGTTTGCACGTCGAGTATGTGGATGCCAAGGAAGTGCGCGAAGCTGAGGTTGCACGCCTTACCGCGATCCTCGACCAATACCAGGGCGATCCGCAGTTCGAGGGTATGACCGAGGACGAGGTGATGGCCTACGCCATCCAGGTCGTGGACGAAGTGCGCCAAGAGCGCAAGAAATCCGCCGCCAAGTAACCCGGCCCGATTTATGCGCATTCTCATCGACTGCAACATTATCGTTTCCGCCGCCATATCGGGCGGTGTTTGTCTGCGGGTCATCGCAGAGGCCCGCGACAATCACACCATCCTGGTCAGCGAGGAAATTCTCGACGAGTACCGGCGGGTGGCCGGATATTCGAAGTTTTCCGAAACCAACAAGATAAAAATGCACGTCCTCATCGAAGAGTTGGCGCTTCGTGCCGAATGCGTGAGCGTCCCGGAAAACCCGCCGAAAACTGAGGGGATATCGGATGCCGACGATCTCGTGTACGTGGTTGCGGCTCATGTGGGCGAGGCTGACGCCATCGTGACGGGCAATACCAACCATTTTACGGCCCCGTCCTATGGCCCCGCCCTGGTCGTCACGCCCCGCGAGTTCCTGGATATGGTTGGCGGGTGAAGACGCCTCGGATTGGCTCTGTTCCTGAGTGATACAATGTAAAAGCCCGCCCTTGAATGGGGCGGGCTTTTCCGTTTCCATCATCCCCGAAGCCGCACCACATTTGCCCCCTCGGGGCGCCCCTTCCATGGATTGGCTCAAAAAGCATACACGCGCCCCGCCAATCTAGCGATTATGTGGTCAGCCATTATGCACGCAAAGGGTGCGTCGTATGGGCCGATGGTAGTGCGCCACAGCGCAAATTTGCTGTATCACATCGCTGTTACGCTTCGATGTCGTACAGCGGCTGAAACCTGCGGAAATCCCAGGGTGTGGTGTTCCGCGTGGGGCATCCTGCCGGGCCCGCCACGGTTTTTGAAAGGGTTAGCGTTTTCGGTTATGGTGCGGCCGGGCGCCCGTAAGTGAGCTGCCGGTGCAGCGGGCTGTTGCTGACCCTGGCGACGCCAGGGAAGTCAAGACGCTTCTGCCCGCTGCCCATCCACCGCCGTCTTTGCTATGATCGGCGAGGATTTCGCGGGTATGCCCCGCTGGAGAGCGACCGATGGCCGGTTCGGTAAATGTGCGGGATGATCCCAACCTGGGAAAGCTGCTGGAGCGCATCGTTCCTTCGATGCGGCCGGAGGCGGTCTATCTGTTCGGTTCGCGCGCGCGGGGCACCAACCGTCCCGACAGCGACTACGACCTTCTCGTCGTGATGCCGGACGACACCCCGCGCGAGAAGATGAGCCTGCTGGCGGCATTCGAAGCGACCAGCGGCTTCGACGTGGCGGTGGAGGTGATTGCCTGCCGCCGGTCGGTATTCGAGCGCAAGAAGCTGGTACCGGGCACGCTCAGCCGGACGGTATGGTCCGAAGGACACCTCGTGCATGGACATTGACGAGGTTCTTCCCTGGCTGGCGGTGGTTGAGCGCGACCTGAAGGCGGCGCGCAACTGTCTGTTCGGGCCGGAGCCCACCGAGGAAGCCGCCGCCTACCATTGCCAGCAGGCCGCCGAAAAGCTGGTAAAGGCCATCCTGGTAAGCGAGGGCGTCAACGCGCCGTATTCGCATGACATCCGTGTTCTCGTCGGCCTGCTGCCGAAATACCCGCTTGCCGCCCTGTTGCTGCCGTTGGCCCGGTTCACCCCCTATGCCACTGCCTATCGCTATCCGGTCGATGATTTGTTCGGGGTTCCGCCGTCGCCATCGGTCGAAGAGATTGCCGACTGGGTGAGGGAAATCGAGATGGCGAAAGCGGAGTTCGAGCGCAGCCTCGGACGATAGCGTAACCGCCCGCGCCGGTATTCCGGCCCCGTCGTCGCTGACCACTGATGCTGGGGCCCCCGTCTGGCTACCCAAAGCCATGACCGCCGATCCACCACGATTGACATTCTCCGCGCTTTCTGGCCCGTTCCTTCCCATGCCTGTTGAAACACAAATCGTCACCGCCGATGAGGGCGGGATTCGTCTGGATCGCTGGTTCAAGCGGCGTTATCCCGCCGTCAGCCACGGCCTGTTGGAAAAATGGCTGCGCACCGGCCAAGTGCGGGTCGATGGCGCGCGCGTCAAATCCGGCCAGCGGCTGGAGGAGGGCCAAAGCGTGCGGGTGCCGCCGCTGCCCGATCAACCGCCGCCGCCCCCCACGCCCAAACCGGTCACCTTGTCGCCCGCCACGCTGGCCTGGCTGAAAGAGGCGATCTTGTTCATCGACGACGACATCTTGGTGCTGAACAAGCCGCCGGGATTGGCGGTGCAAGGCGGCACCGGCCTGGGCGAGGCGCATCTGGATGCCATGCTCGACGTTCTGGCTTTTGACGCGCCCGAGCGGCCGCGTCTGGTTCACCGTTTGGACAAGGATACCTCGGGGGTTCTGGTGTTGGGCCGCAACGCCTTTGCCACCGCCGCCCTGGCGCAAGCCTTCAAGGTGCGCACGGCGCGCAAATGCTATTGGGCCTTGGTCGCGGGCGTGCCGAAAATCCGCATGGGGACCATCGATGCCGCCCTGGCCAAACGCCCCGGGCGCTTGGGCGACAAGGTGGAAGTGGACGAGGACGACGGCAAACGCGCGGTCACCGCCTACCGCGTCGTCGATCACGCCGGGCGCCATGTCGCGTGGCTGGAGATGGAACCGAAAACCGGCCGTACACACCAATTGCGCGCCCATTGCGTGGTGCTGGGCACGCCGATCATCGGCGACGGCAAATACGGCGGCCGGGCGGCCTTTCTTGACGGCCTGAACCTGGACAAGTCGCTGCACCTGCACGCCCGCGCCGTCCGCCTGCCCCATCCGCGCGGCGGGGTGATCGAGGTCGTGGCGCCGCTGCCGCCGCATTTCCTGACGGCGTTCCAAAGCCTGAATTTCAACGAGAAGGACGCGGGCAAACCGTTCGTCGCGTTCGAGGAATAAGGCGGACTTGACAGTGCGGCGGTCTGTACGTATTTCTGTACAGATCGGCGATGGAGAGTGCGATGGCCCATGTCACCTATACGGAATTCCGCCAAGGTCTGGCGACCTATATGGACGGCGTGTGCGATTCGCACGCCCCGTTGACCGTGACGCGTCAGAAGGGCCGTTCGGTGGTTGTTCTGTCCGAAAACGAGTTCGAGGGGCTGATGGAAACCGTCCATCTGTTAAAAAGTCCGGCGAACGCGCAACGTCTGTTGGGGGGCATCGCCGCTCTTGAGGCGGGGCAAGGTGTCGAGTTCACTCCGGAATGAAAATCGTCTGGGCGCGGCACGCCTGGGAGGATTACCGGTATTGGCAGGAAAGTGATCCGGACGTCGTTTGCCGGATCAACGATCTCATCAAGGCCACCACGCGTGATCCATTCACGGGGATAGGCAAGCCGGAACCGCTGAAAGGCGGCTTGAAGGGCTGGTGGTCACGGCGGATCACCGGGGAGCATCGGTTGGTCTATCGCGTCACGGGCGCGGGCGACGAGCAGGCGATTGAGATCGCCCAATGCCACTATCATTACTGAGTTGTCCCGAACGCCGCCGCCAGCAACGCCTGGGTATAAGGCTGGTGCGGCGTTTCGAACACGGTGGCGGCCGGGCCGCATTCCACCACTTGGCCGTCCTTCATGACAATCAGATCGTCGGCCAGCGCGCGCACTACCCGCAGATCGTGGCTGATGAACAGATAGGCCAGACCGAAACGCTCTTGCAGCGATTTCAGAAGATCGACGATCTGCGCCTGCACGCTGACGTCCAAGGCGCTGGTCGGTTCGTCCAAAATCAGCAGCTTGGGTTCCAGCACCAAGGCGCGGGCGATGGCGATGCGCTGGCGCTGGCCGCCGGAGAATTCGTGGGGATAGCGGTCGGCGCTGCCGGGGTCGAGGCCGACCTCGGTCAGGGCCTTGACGATGCGCTCCCGCCGTTCGGCCGGGGTTTGGCCGATGTGGTGAACCTCCAACCCCTCGCCAACGATTTGGGCGACCGACAGGCGGGGGCTGAGCGACCCGTAAGGGTCTTGGAACACGATCTGCATTTCGCGGCGCAGCGGGCGCAAGGCCGCCGGTTTGATCTGGCGAAGATCGTCGCCCTGAAAGCGGATGGCCCCGGTCGATTGGGTCAGGCGCAGCAGCGCCAAGCCCAGCGTGGTCTTGCCCGATCCCGATTCCCCCACCACGCCCAATGTGCGGCCCTGGCGCAGCCGGAAACTGACGTCATCGACCGCCTTGATGTGGCTGGTGGTGCGCCGCCACAGGCCGGTTTTGACCGGGAACCAGACGCGCAGATGCTCGGCCTCCAGCAGCACCGGCGGCATCTTGCCGTTCCGCTGGACGCGGCCCTTGGGCTGGGCGGCCAGCAGGCGCTGGGTATAGGGATGTTGGGGTGATTCGAACACGTCGGCCACCGGGCCGGATTCGACGATGTGTCCGCCGGTCATCACGCACACCCGGTCGGCCATCCGGCGCACCAGCGACAGATCGTGGGTGATGAACAGCATCGCCATCCCGAAGCGGGCTTGCAGATCCTTCAGCAGGGTCAGAATCTGCGCCTGAACCGTGACGTCCAAGGCGGTGGTGGGTTCGTCGGCGATCAGCAGATCGGGTTCGGCGGCCAGCGCCATCGCGATCATCACCCGCTGGCGTTGCCCGCCCGACAGCTCGTGCGGCAGCGCACCCAGGCGTTTCTCCGGGTGGGGAATGCCGACCAGCGACAACAGCTCGATGATCCGGGCATTGGCGGCGGGACCCGTCATTCCCTTGTGCAGCGCCAGCACCTCGCCGATTTGCCGCGCGATATTGTGCAGCGGGTTCAGCGAGGTCATCGGTTCTTGGAACACCATGCCGATCCGCCCGCCGCGCACTTGCCGCAGGGTTTCGGGGGGCGCGCCCAGCAATTCGATGCCGTCGAAAAGGATGCTGCCGGTGGGGTGGCGCGCGCGCGGATAGGGCAGCAATTGCAGCACCGACAGCGCGGTCACCGATTTGCCCGATCCCGATTCGCCGACCAGCGCCAGGGTTTCGCCTTTGGCCAGGGTAAAGCCGGCCCCTTCCAGCGCCACCACCGCGCCCGGTCCATGGCCAAAGGTCACCGACAAATCGGACACGGTCAGGATCGGCGGGTTCATGAATTGGTCTTTCGCGGGTCGAAGGCGTCGCGCACCGCCTCGCCGATGAACACCAGCAGCGACAGCAGCACCGCCAGCACCACGAAGCCGGTGATGCCCAGCCAGGGGGCTTGCAGGTTTTCCTTGCCCTGACGCAACAGATCGCCCAGCGAGGCCGATCCCGGCGGCATGCCGAGCCCCAGGAAATCCAGCGCGGTCAGCGCCACGATCGAGGATGACAGCACGAAGGGCAGGAAGGTCACGGTGGCGACCATCGCGTTGGGCAGCACGTGGCGGACCATGATCCGGCGGTCCTCCATCCCCAGGGCGCGGGCGGCGCGCACGTAATCGAAATTCCGCGCGCGCAGGAATTCGGCGCGCACCACGCCGACCAGGCTGGTCCAGGAAAACAGCGTCAGCACGCCCAACAACGTCCAAAATCCCGGCGCGATCACCGAGGCGACGATGATCAAGATCAGCAATTGTGGCAGACCGCCCCAAATTTCCAGCACCCGCTGGCCGACCAGATCGATCTTGCCGCCGAAATAGCCCTGAACGGCGCCCGCCCCCACGCCGATGACGGAAGACACCACGGTCAAGGCCAGCCCGAACAGGATCGACAGCCGCAGCCCGTAAATCAGCCGCGCCAGCACGTCGCGCCCTTGATCGTCGGTGCCCAACAGGTCGAAGGCCGAGGGCGGGGCGGGATGCGGCTGGACCCGTTCGTAATCGATCGAGCGCCAGTCGTTGCGGATCGGCGGCCAGATCGCCCAGCCGTGCTGGGCGATGTTGGTGGCGATCAAGGGATCGCGGTAATCGGCATAGGTCAGGAAATCGCCGCCGAAGGTGGTTTCGGGATAATCGCGCCAAACCGGGAAATAGGGGGTGCCGTCATAGACCAGCAGGATCGGCCGGTCGTTGGCGATCACCTCGGCGAACAGGGTGACGAGGACCAGGACGGCGAAAATCCAGGCCGACCACCAGCCGCGCCGGTTGGCGCGGAAGGCTGCAAAACGGCGGCGGTCGAGCGGGCTCATCCCCTACATCCCCCGCGTTTCGAAATCGATCCGGGGATCGACGAAGTGATAGGTCAGATCGCTGATCAAATTCAGCACCAGCCCCAACAGGCTGAACATGTACAGCGTGCCGAACATCACCGGATAGTCGCGGTTGACCACCGCCTCGTAGCCCAACAGGCCGATGCCGTCGAGCGAGAAGATGATCTCGATCAACAACGCCCCGGTGAACAAAATACCGACCAAGGCCGAGGGAAAACCGGCGATCACCAGCAACATCGCGTTGCGAAAGACATGGCCGTAGAGCACCCGGTTCTCGGTCAGCCCCTTGGCCCGCGCGGTCACCACGTATTGCTTGTTGATCTCTTCCAAGAAGCAGTTCTTGGTCAGCATGGTCAGCCCGGCGAAGCCGCCGATCACCAGCGCGGTGACCGGCAGCACCAGATGGCGCAGATAATCGAAAATCCGCCCGAACCACGACATTTGTTGCCAATCGGGCGAGGTCAGGCCGCGCAACGGGAACCACGCCAGATATTTGCCGCCCGCGAACAGCACGATCAAGACGATGGCGAACAGGAAGCTGGGAATGGCATGGCCGACGATCACCGCCCAGGACGACAGAATGTCGAAGCGCGAGCCGTCGCGCACCGCCTTGGCGATGCCGAGCGGCACCGACACCAGATAGATGATCAAGGTGCTCCACAGCCCCAACGACACCGAGACCGGCATCTTTTCCAGCAACAGATCGACCACCGAGACGTCGCGGTAAAAACTTTTGCCGAAATCGAAGCGCAGGTAATGCCCCATCATCGAGACGAAGCGTTCGCCCGGCGGCCGGTCGAACCCGAATTGATGGGTGATTTCCTTCAAGAACGCCGGGTCCAGCCCCTGGGCGCCGCGATAGGTGATGGTCTCGCCGCCGCCGCCCGCCACCCGCGATCCGGTGTCGTGGGTCATCCCCTTGACGCGGGCCACCATCAAATCGACCGGCCCGCCCGGCGCCAACTGGGCGACCGCGAAATTGACCACCATGATCCCGAACAGGGTCAGCGGGATCAGGGCCAAGCGGCGGACAACATAAGCGATCATGATTTGCTCCACCACGCCATGATCTGCACCCCTTGCTGGGGCACGACGGACGGCATGCCGAATTTATCCCACCACGCCACCCGATCGACCCCCAGATGCCAATGGGGCACGACGTAGAAGTTCCACAACAGCGCGCGGTCCAGCGCCCTGGTGCGGGCGACCAGGGTTTCGCGGTCGGGCGAGGCGACCAGTTTCTCGACCAGCGTGTCGATCGCCGGGTTCTTGATGCCGCAGACATTGTCGCTGCCGGGCTCGTCGGCGGCGGCGGCGCCCCAATAGCCGCGCTGTTCGTTGCCGGGCGACAGGCTTTGGCCCCAGGCGTTGACGACGACGTCGAAATCATGGTGATCGACCCGGTTCTTGTATTGCGCGGTATCGACCGTGCGCACATTCGCCTCGATCCCCAGCCGTGCCAGATTGCGGACATAGGGCAGGGTGATGCGTTCCCACATCGGCGCGTCGAGCAGAATCTCGAAGCGGAACGGCTGGCCGTCCTTGATCAGCTGGCCGTTCTCGACGTGCCAGCCCGCTTGTTCCAGAAAGGCCATGGCAAGGCGCAGATTGGGCCGCACATTGCCGGTGCCGTCGGTGACCGGGGCGTGGAATTCGGTGGTGAAGACCTCGGGCGGCAGCTGTCCGCGCAACGGGTTCAAAACCGCCAATTCGGCGGGCGAGGGCAGGCCGGCCGCCGCCAGTTCCGAGTTCGAAAAGAAACTCTCGGACCGTTCATATTGGCCGTAAAACAAGGTCCGCCCGGTCCACTGGAAATCGAAGGCCAGCCCCAGGGCTTGGCGCACTCGGACATCGTCGAACAACAGGCGGCGCAGATTGAAGGCATAGGCCTGCATGCCCGAGGTGCGGTGATGGGCGAAGGTTTGCTTCTTGGCCCGCCCGTCCTTCAAGGCGGTCCAATCCGCGTAGCCGGTTGCCCATTTCTTGGCTTCGTTCTCCATCCGGAGATCGAATTCACCGGCCTTGAAGGCCTCCAGCGCCACCGTCGAATCGCGGTAATAGTCATAGCGGATGCGGTCGAAATTGTTCAATCCGCGCCGGACCGGCAAATTCTTGCCCCAGTAATCCTTGACCCGCTCATAGGTGATGAAACGCCCCGGCTCGAACGCGCCGATCTTATAGGGGCCGGATCCCAAGGGCGGTTCCAGCGTGGTGTTGCCGAATTCGCGGCCCCGCCAGTAATGCTCGGCCAAGATCGGCATTTGGCCCATCACCAGCGGCATTTCGCGGTTGTCGCCCGCGCGGAACCGGAACCGCACGCGGTGCGCATCCAGTTTTTCGGCCGCTTCAACCGCCTGATAATAAAAACGGTATTGCGGGGAGCCCTTGGCTTTCAGGGTCTCGAACGAGAACAGCACGTCATCGGCGGTGATCGGCTTGCCATCGTGCCAGCGCGCCTCGGGCCGCAGGGTGAAGATCACCCACGAGCGATCGGCCGGGGTTTCGACGCTTTGAGCGATCAGGCCATATTCGCTGAACGCCTCGTCGGCCGAACCGGCCATCAGGGTTTCGAACGGCGATTCCGCCGCCGCCGCCGGAACGCCCTTGATGATGAAGGGGTTGAGGCTGTCGAAGGTGGTGCCCGCCCCATTGGCCAGCCGCAGCTCGCCGCCCTTGGGGGCGTCGGGATTGACGTAATCGAAATGGGTGAAATCGGGCCCGTATTTCGGCTGGCCGTGCATTGCCAGACCGTGCACCGCCTGGGCCCGGGCGGGGCTTGCTGTCAGCAGCAGGGCCAAGACCAGCAGGCGGCGGATCACGACAGCAGACCCAAGGCCGCCGCATGGGTGCGCCGGTCGCCCGCCGCGACGACCCGGCCCGAGGAATTCAAATCCAGCGCCCGCCCGTTCCAATCGGTGACGATGCCGCCCGCCCCCTCGATCACCGGCACCAGGGCGGAATAATCGTAGGGCTTCAACCCCGCCTCGACCACCAGATCGACGAAGCCGGTGGCGACCAGCGCATAGGCATAGCAATCGGCGCCATAGCGGGCGTGTTTGACGGCGGCGACGATGCGGTCCCAGGCGGGGCGGGTGGCGGGGTCGAACAGTTCCGGGCCGGTGGAATAGGCATAGGCGTGCGCCAGATCGGGGCAGGCCCGTGCCCGCACGACGGCGCCGTTCAGCGTGGTCGGCCGCCCGGCGGCGCCAAGCCAGCGTTCATCGGTGATCGCTTGATCGATGATCCCCAGCACCGGCCGTCCGCGAAAGGTCAGCGCGATCAGGGTGCCGAAACTGGGTTTGCCGGTGATGAAGGCCCGCGTGCCGTCGATCGGATCAAGCACCCACACCCAGTCAGAGTCCTTGTCGGAGCGGCCGTGTTCCTCGCCCAGAACGCCGTGCTCGGGGACATGTCGGGCCAGCAGGGCGCGCATCGCGGCTTCCACCTCGCGGTCGGCGATGGTCACTGGCGAGGCGTCGGCCTTGTCATCGATCGCGATGGGGGTTCGGAAATAATGCCGGATCACCGGCCGGGCGGCGTCGGCGAGACTGTGGGCAAGCCGGATCATGTCTTCGGAAACGATCATGGGGCGGAGTTTGACCCGGAACGCGGCGGCGGGCAAGGGTGGTTCGAACTTCCGTTGCCGCACGGTGTGTGGGCGGCAGCCCAAGGTGGCCAATGGGCGGCATGACTGTGAGGGTGAGAACGATTCCTGGGAACAGGCTAGGAACGAATGAGTCTGACAACAGTCTGATGTTCCCCTGGCGCTCTACATTCAAACCCCCTGATAAGCATTGCCTATCAGGGGGTTTGATATGGTGGGCGCAGTAGGACTCGAACCTACGGCCCGCTGATTAAGAGTCAGCTGCTCTACCAACTGAGCTATGCGCCCCCAGGGTGGTCCGGCGGTGCCGGGCCGAGGAGGCGCACTTTGTATGTCGTCGCGCCGTTCTTCGCAAGCGGTTTTTATTGCGAAAAGCTTTGCACCAGTGATCCGACCACCATGTACCAGCCATCGACCAGCACGAAGAAAATCAGCTTGAACGGCAGCGAGACCATTGCCGGGGGAATCATCATCATGCCCATGCTCATCAGCACCGAGGCGATCACCATGTCGATAATGATGAACGGCAGATAGATCAGGAACCCCATCTCGAACGCGCGCCGCAGTTCGCTGATCATGAAGGCCGGAATTAGCGCCTTGAGCGGCGTATCCTCGGGCTTGGCGACCTCGGGCGAGCGCGACAGATCCAAGAACAGCCGCAGATCGCGGTCACGGGTGTTGTGGACCATGAACAGGGCCAGCGGGCGCATTGTCTTGTCGAACGCCTCGCCCTCGTCGAGATGGCCGTCCATATAGGGTTGCACGCCGTCGTTCCACGATTTCTCGAAGGTCGGCGCCATCACGAAGCTGGTCAAAAAAACCGCCAGCCCCACGATCACCATGTTGGGCGGGCTGGTCATGGTGCCCATCGCTTGGCGCAGGAAGCCCAGCACCACCACCATCCGGGTAAACGAGGTCACCATCACCAAAATCGACGGCGCCACCGACAAAACGGTGGTCAAGGCCATCAATTGCACGATGCGGTTGGTCGACGAGGCGCCGCCCAAATCGAAATTGAACTGCTGGGCCATCGCCGCCGCCGGCAGCAACACCGCCGCCAAGACCAAGGCGATCACCGCCGCCGTCCGCTCGGTCCTCATGGGGGGGGAATCTCCGTCGATAAAATGGCGCTCTCGACCACCAGGGCCGAGCTGGCGCCGATCAGCAGAAGATGCTCGTGTCCGTCGCGGCGCACAAGGACCAGACGGTGGCGTCCGTCCACCGGCAGCGATTCTATCACCTTCAACCGCCGCCCGCCGCCCGCCAAGCCGGTCATGGCGCCCAAGCCGAAACGGCGGACCAGCCACAACCCGCCCAGGATCAAGCCGATCACCAGCGCCAGCGCCGCCACCGACCGCAGATAGACGATCGCGTCCATCACCCCAAACCCGTGTCATCGGGACCAAGGCGATCGGCCAGCGGCTTCGACCGCTCCAAGATCGCCTCGGCCAGCCGGTCGAGATCGGCGATCAAGCTTTCCATCGCGGGCATCAACGGACGGCCCTGGCTTTTGTCCATCGCCTGAATTTCGGTGCAGACTAGGCGGATTTTGCCTTCCAGCGCCGACAGATCGACCATCGTGCCCTTGGCCAGCAAACGGCGCGCGGTGCCGACCAGCGACGTGGCCTTTTCCAATTCCTCGCGCGTGGCGTTCGCCGCGTTCGCCGACGTGTTCATGCGCTGGCTCCGGCCGGGGCCTCGGGCGGCATTTGGCCGTTGGCGCGGTAGACGTAAGCCAGGATTTCCGCCACCGCCAAAAAGGCCTCGACCGGGATCACCGTGTCGATCTCGACGGCGGCCAGGATCTGCGCCAAATCGGCGTCGGTGCGAACCTTGACGCCGTGCGCGAAGGCGAATTCCAAGATTTGTTCGGCCATGAACCCCTTGCCGGTGGCCACCACCTTGGGCGCGTCGGCTTGCGCCGGGTCATAGGCCAAGGCCACCGCGATCGGCGTGCGCCCGGCCTCGCGATCGGAGGTTTCCTTCTCCGTTTCGGCCCGTTCGTTCCAAATATCGCGCCGGATCGCCATCAGTGCCCCATTTCCCAAAGACACCAATCACTGTGGCGCGGGCCCGCTTAACAACGCCTTAAACGGCGCCACAACCGCCGATTCATGGAATCTTAAGCGGAACGGAGTCATGATGGCCGCTGGTTGGGAAAACCTTTGGGGACGGCCCCTGATGTTCGACAAACTCACTGTTCTGGCGATGGCCACCGCGAAGATGAACTGGGTCGCCCAGCGCCAAGAGGTGTTGTCCGAGAACATCTCGAACACGGACACCCCGGGTTATACGCCGAAGGACCTTAAGGAACTCGATTTCAAAACGGCACTGCGCGACGCGGGCCAACCGGCGGTGCTGCCGGTCGCCACCGATCCGCGCCACATCGTGCCGAAACTGCAAGATCCCAACACCGTTCTCACCACCAAGAAGGTCTACGAGTCCTCGCCCGATGGCAACGCCGTGGTGATGGAAGAGCAGATGGCCAAATTGGGCGAGGCGAAGGGAGCCTATGACACCGCATCGACCCTGTTCTCGAAACAGGTGGCGATGCTGAAACTGGTGACCACCGAGCACTGATCTGGAACCGTTCGATGGATGATTTGCAAAAAAGCACGGCGGTGGCGATCGCGGGCATGAAGGCCCAGTCCGAACGCATGCGCGTCATCTCGCAGAATCTGGCCAACGCCGATTCGCTGGCGCAAACCCCGGATGGAGCCCCTTATCGCCGCAAGGTGGTGACCTTCAAGAACGAACTCGACCGCGCCAACGGCATGACCACGGTCAAGGTCGGCAAGGTCGAGAACGACCGCAGCGAATTCCAGCGTCGTTACGACCCCAAGCATCCGGCGGCGGACCGTGACGGCTATGTGCTGGCCCCCAACGTCAACCCGATGATCGAATTGATGGATATGCGCCAAGCCCAGCGCAGCTACGAGGCCAATCTTAACGTCGTCAACACGTCGCGCAGCCTGTTGACCGAAACCGTGCAGATGCTGCGCTGACCTTTTCGGATGGATTTCGGACCATGAGCAATTCGGCCATCACCAACGCGGTCAACGCCTATTCGGCACTGGCCCGCGCCACCGCCGGTGGAGGCGCCGACGGTTTGGACGCGCGCGACCAAGACACCGCCGCGCCCGGCGCCGATTTCGCCAGCGTGCTGAAGGGTGCCGCACAATCGGCCGTCACCACCTTGAAAACCGGCGAAGTCGCCTCGGCCGCCGGGATCGCCGGCAAGGCCGATATCCGCGATGTGGTCGCCGCCGTCACCAACGCCGAATTGACCTTGGAAACCGTGGTCAATGTCCGCGACAAGGTGGTCAACGCCTACAACGAAATTCTGCGCATGCCGATCTAAGATGACCGAAGCCGACCTGATGGACGTCGCCCGCGAGGGAATCTGGACGATGATCAAGGTCGCCGGGCCGGTTTTGTTGGCTGGTCTGGCCATTGGCGTGGCCATTTCGATTCTTCAGGCGGTCACCCAGTTGCAGGAAATGACCCTGACCTTCGTTCCCAAGGTGCTGGTGGTCTTCACCTCGTTGATTATCCTGCTGCCTTACATGCTGCACACCCTGGGGGATTTCTGGCGGTCGGTGATGGACCGCATGATCTCGGGCGGATAGCCCCGCGTCATGCTCAACGAAATCCTGACCACCGACATCTATCGCCTGTTCTTGATATTCTCGCGCGTCGGGGCGGCGATGATGATCATGCCGGGCTTCGGCAGTTCGGTGGTGCAGGCCCGCGTGCGATTATTGCTGGCCGTCGCCGTCGCCTTCCTGCTGCTGCCGGTCCTAAGATCGACGATCCCGCCGCTGCCCTCGCATCCATCCACCTTGTTCCTGTTGATCGCGGGCGAGGTGACGGTGGGGGTCTATCTCGGCGTCATGACCCAGGTTCTGGTTAGTTCGTTGCAGGTGGCGGGTACCTTCATCGGCTTTCAGACAGGCTTGACCAACGCCTTTTCCTTCGATGCGGTGGCGCAGCAGCAAAGCACGCTGCTGTCGGGCTTCTTGTCCAATCTGGCGCTGGTAGCGCTTTTCGCCACCGACATGCACCATGTGATGATCCACGCGATCGTCGATTCCTACGACCTGTTCCGCCCCGGCCAGCCCATGCCGTTCGGCGATTTTTCGGAAACGCTGGCCCACATGACGTCGGACAGCTTCACGCTGGGCGTGCGGATGGCGGCGCCGCTGCTGGTGTTCGGGCTGGTTTTTTACGCTGGGCTGGGGCTTTTGTCGCGCTTGGTGCCGCAAATGCAGGTGTTCTTCGTTGCCCAGCCGATGCAGGTGCTGGGCGGGCTGTGGATGTTGATGGTGGCCCTGCCGCTGATCATGCTGTTGTTCTTGCACGCGTTCGAGGACGGCTTGGCGCCGTACCTGACGCCGCCGCTCGCGCCGAAATAGACCGCGATGGCCGACGAGAGCGACGACAAGACAGAAGACGCAACCTCCCGAAAACTGGGCGAAGCGCGGGAACATGGTGATGTCCCGCAATCGGCCGAGGTCCGAATGTGGGCCTCGCTGGTGGCCGCGTTCATCATCGTCACGACGCTGTCGGGCCGGATGGCCACCGGGGTCGCCAATACGCTGGCCCCGCTGTTGGGCAGTCTGGGATCGACCGAACTGACCCCGGAATCGCTGGCCGCGCTGCTGGCCGGTCTGGCGCTGGCGGTCGCCAAGGTTCTGGCCTGGCCCTTCGCGGTGGTGATCGTGATCACGGTGACGGCGATGGTGATCCAGACGAAGGGGTTCATGTGGATCCCCAGCAAGCTGGCGCCCGATTTCGCGCGGATCAGCCCGCTGGCCGGGATCAAGCGGCTGTTTTCGCCGCAGCAATTGATCGAACTGGTCAAGCAATTGGCCAAGATCGGCGTGATCGGCACGACGATGGTCCTGCTGATCCGCCCGCGCATCCGCGAGTACCAAAGCTTGGCGGAACTGGATCTGCTGGGGATCTTGGCTTACCTGCGCGACCGCATCTTCGCGCTGATGCTGGCGGTGGTGCTGTTTTCCACGCTCCTGATGGTCTCGGACTTTATTCTCCAACGCTTCCGGTTCATGGAGAAGATGAAGATGAGCAAGCAGGAAGTCCGCGACGAAAACAAGCAGCAGGAAGGCGACCCGATGGTCAAGGGCCGCATCCGCTCTTTGCGGATGAAGCGGGCGCGCCAGCGGATGATGCAGGCGGTGCCCGGCGCCGACGTCGTGGTGACCAACCCGACCCACTATGCGGTGGCCCTGAAATACGACATGGACACCATGGGCGCGCCGGTCCTGGTGGCCAAGGGCACCGAACTGGTGGCCAAGCGCATCCGCGATCTGGCTTCCGAAAACGAGGTCCCCATCGTCGAGAACCCGCCGCTGGCCCGTGCCCTCTACGCCACGGTCGAGCTGGACGAGGAGATCCCGCCCGAACATTACAAGGCGGTGGCCGAGGTGATCGGATACGTCATGCGACTGAAAGGCGAACTTGGACTTTGATCTCGCCATAGCGCCGTTGCCGTGGATTCTCGCCGTGGCCGCCCCCCTGACCGCGATCCCCTTGCTGATCGGCGCCCGGCGGCGCGCCCGCGCGTCCATGCTTAAAATCCGCCGCTTGACCGGCGCGCTCGACGGCGACGTCCGGGCGGTGCTGATCGTCGGGCGGGACGGCGCCGAAACCGCCCGCAACCGGGCGGCACGCGACCATTTCGGTCCGCCCGCGCGGCCGCTGGCGGTGCTGGCGGCGCGGGCGGGAACCGACGAGCGGGCGTGCGAGGAAATCGCCCGGCTGGAGGCGGCGGCGCTGATCGGCGGCGCCCGGCGGACCGAGGTGACCTTCGCCGTTCCCGGCGGCGGACGCGAATGGTTCGCCGTGGAAACCCGGCCGCTCGACGATGCCGTCTTGTGGATAGCCGAGGACGTCACCGCGCGGCGCGCCATCGAGGAAACCACCCGGCGCGAAGCCGACTCGCTGGCCGATTTCGTCGATTTTCTTCCCGTCGGCTGCTACAGCGCCGACGCGGCGGGCATCATCCGCCGCATCAATCAGCGTTTGGCCGAATGGCTGGGCCGCACACCCGCCGATTTGATCGGGCGCCCGCTCGACGAGGTTTTGGGCGGCGACGCCCCCAATCCCGAACGCGAACGCGCCGAACTGCGCCTAAAGGGGCGTGGCGGCGAGATCTTCCAAGCCCTGGTGGCGCACACCGTGTTCGACGAGGGCGGCGAGATCTTCACCCGCTCGGTGGTCATGCGCGATGTGATGCCCGAGCAGAAGTGGGAACGCGCCTTGCGGGCGGCGGAACAACGCTTCCACTGGCTGTTCGACGATGCGCCGATCGGCATCGCGCTGGTCGATCCCGACGGACGGGTCGCCAACTGCAACCTCGCCCTGCAAGCGACGATGGGCACCGGGCGCGAGGCGATGGCGGGGCGTTTGATCGCCGACTTCATCGCCGAGGATCACCGCGCCTTGGCGGCCGAACGTTTGGGCCGCGTGCTGGCCGGATCATTGCCGGGAACCCACATGGAAGTCACGCTGAAGGGACGGCGCGACTTGATCGCCCAGCTGTTCGTCAGCCCGACCTTCGAGGACGGCGAGATTTCCGGGCTGATCGTTCACTTCATCGATGCCACGGAACACCGCAATCTCGAGGCGCAATTCGCCCAGTCGCAGAAAATGCAGGCGATGGGCCAGTTGGCCGGCGGCGTCGCCCATGATTTCAACAATCTGCTGACCGCGATGATCGGCTTTTGCGATCTGTTGCTGCAACGCCACGGCCCCGGTGATCCCAGTTTCGCCGACATCATCCAAGTGCGCCAGAACGCCAACCGGGCGGCCAGCCTGGTGCGCCAATTGCTGGCCTTTTCGCGCCGCCAAGCCTTGCAGCCCCGCCTGCTCAACGTTACCGACGCCTTGGCCGAACTGTCGCATTTGCTACGCCGCCTGATGGGCGAGACCATCGAGCTGCGCATGGTGCACGGCCGCCAGTTGGGGGGTGGTGCGGGTCGATCCCGGCCAATTCGATCAAGTCATCATCAATCTGGCGGTCAACGCCCGCGACGCCATGCCGGGCGGCGGCGTGCTGACCTTGCGGACCAGCGCGGTCGCGGTCGCCGAGCCGGTCCAACGCGGCCCCGAACTGATGCCGCCGGGCGATTACGTGTTGATCGAGGTGGCCGACACCGGCACCGGCATCGCGCGGGAAACCTTGGGCCGCATTTTCGAGCCGTTTTTTTCGACCAAGGAAGTTGGCGCCGGCACCGGCCTGGGGCTATCGACGGTGTACGGCATCGTGCGCCAAACCGACGGCTTCGTCTTCGTCGACAGCGAGGTCGGGCACGGCACCACCTTCTCGATCTATCTGCCGCGCATCGAGGAAACCGCCCCCGCCGAGGTTCGCCCAGCCCTGAGCGCCGAGGCCGCTGAGGGCGACCTCACCGGAAACGGCACCATCTTGCTGGTCGAGGACGAGGACGCGGTGCGCCTGTTCGGCTCGCGCGCCTTGAAGAACAAGGGTTACACCGTGATCGAGGCCCGTTCGGGCGAGCAGGCGCTGGACCTGCTGCGCGGCGACGAGGCGATCGACGTGCTGATCACCGACGTGGTGATGCCCGGCATGGACGGGGTCACCCTGGCCCGCTTGGTCCGCACCGAGCGGCCCGGTATCAAGGTGATCCTGATTTCTGGCTATTCCGAGGATGTCGCCCGCAACGGCATCGACCCGGACGAGGGTATTCATTTCCTGCCCAAACCGTTCTCGCTGAAACAACTGGCGGGAGCCGTCAAACTGGTCCGGGAGGGGGGGAAACCGTAAGCCGGGCGGCGCGATTCGTGCTACAATGTCCGAGTGGAATACCGTTTCCGGAGGTGTCCCATGAAACGCGTTTCTCTGTGCCTTGCGCTTGCTTTGGCTTTGGCCGGATGCAGCCAGACGCCGCCGGATCAACCCGCGTACTTTGCCCGCATGGCCCGCTTCATGGGCCTTGTCGCGCGCTGCGAATGCTCCGACATCACTCCCGCCCGAATGATCGCCGAATATCCCAAGGCGTTGGGCGGCCTTTATTCCGAAAAGGAAATCGCCGCGATGCGAGGGTATATCCAATTGGCGGCGTCGGAGCAGTGGGACAATGAAGTGTTGATGTGCGCCGAAGCCTGCTCGCAGACCTGCATGGTCAACACGGTCGCGGCGCCGCTGGGCGGACGGACCGTGCCGGGCGTTCAGGCCTGCTTGGTCTCGGAACGCGATCTCCATCTGACCGAGCCGTTCGCGGGGATGTCCGGCGGCAACGGGATGCAGTGAAAAAAAGAAAGCCCCCGGCAAACCGAGGGCTCTAGGTAAACAGGGAGGTTACGTCTGGGAGACGTAAGGGCCAAAGGCCCTGCCCGGGCAACGGCCCGAACAATGACGTCTACCAGAATCCAGCAGACGACATTCTCCTTATATACGATATTTTGTATTCATCCACCACGCGGAAAAACAACGGCGGTGGCATGCATTTGGCGCATGGCTAAAACGCCCGCCTACAGTGTTTCCTGTATTTTGCGCAGCAAGAAATCGCGGAAGACCGCGATGCGTTTCGAATGGCGCAATTCCTCGGGATACACGAAATAGGTATCCAGGGCGGGGCCCTTCAATTCGGGCAGCACATGCACGAGGCTTCCGGCGTCCACGCTCATATAGTCGGGCAGCGCCGCGATGCCGAGACCGGATTTCACCGCCCGGTAGATGCCGTGCAGGTTATTAACCTCCAGCACCGGGCGGCGCGGATGGGCCGGGTCGGCCCCAGCCTCGACCAGCCAGTTCAAATTGGCGGCGGGCAGCACGATATGCTGATCCTCGCCGTAAATGATGATCCGGTGATGATCCAGATCCTGGGGGGTTTTCGGCGTGCCGTATTGCTTCAAGTAATCGGGCGAGGCGTAGATGTTGTAGTGCATCGTGAACAGATGCCGCTGAATCAGGTCGGGCTGTTTGGGCGGGGTCATGCGGATCGCGACATCGGCCTCGCGCATCGCCAGATCCAGCTCGCCGTCCAGCAGCACCATCGACAACTGAATGTCGGGATACAGTTCCAGAAAATCCTTGATCTTCGGGGTCAGCCACAGCGAGCCGAAGGCGACCGTGCTGGTGACCTTCAACGGGCCTTGGGCCTGTTCACGGCTTTCGGTCAGCATCGCCTCGGTCATCGCCAATTTGGCGAATATCTCGCGGGCGGTTTTGTACAAAAGCTCGCCCTGCTCGGTCAGAATCAAGCCGCGGGCATGACGGTGGAACAACGGAAGATGAAGTGATTCCTCCAACGCCCCAATCTGACGGCTAACGGCGGACTGACTGAGGTTCAGCGCCTCACCCGCATGAGTGAAGCTGCCAGCCTCCGCCACCGCGTGGAACACGCGCAGCTTATCCCAATCCATTTTTGGATCCCCGGCGGACAGTTTCCCTGAAATCTTTTTTTGTACTGTGCCGGAACTAAGGCTGGCTGTCTAACCCTTCGTTGTCAAAAAGCGTTCCGCTTCCAGCGCCGCCATGCAGCCGGTGCCCGCTGCGGTGACCGCTTGACGATAGGTTTTGTCCTGCACGTCGCCCGCCGCGAAAACCCCCTCGACACTGGTCGCGGTCTTGCCGACGGCGGTGACGATATAGCCCTCGGAATCAACCTCGATCTGACCGGCGAACAGGCTGGTGTTGGGCGAATGGCCGATGGCGACGAACACGCCGTCAACCTCGAGGTCGGACAGGCTGTTGTCCTTGGTGTCACGCAGGCGGATGCCGGTCACGCCCATGGGGTCGCCGCCGCCCAGAATCTCTTCCGGCACCGCGTTCCAGCGGACTTCGACCTTCGGATTGGCGAACAGCCGGTCCTGGGCGATCTTTTCGGCGCGCAGGCTGTCGCGGCGATGGATCAAGGTGACCTTGGCGGCGATCCCCGCCAGATAGATCGCTTCCTCGACCGCCGAATTGCCGCCGCCGATCACCGCGACCCGCTTGTTGCGGAAGAAGAAGCCGTCGCAGGTGGCGCAGGCCGACACGCCCAAGCCCCGGAAGGTGCGTTCCGACTCGATCCCCAGCCAGCGGGCCGTGGCCCCGGTGCAGATGATCAGCGTGTCGCCCAAATAGATGTCACCCGAATCGCCGACCGCGCGGAAGGGGCGGGCCGACAGATCGACCTCGGTGATGGTGTCGAACAGGAAGGCGGCGCCGACATGCTCGGCCTGGGCCTGCATCTGTTCCATCAGCCAGGGGCCTTGGATCGGTTCGGCGAAACCGGGAAAATTCTCGATGTCGGTGGTGATGGTGAGCTGACCACCCGGCTGCATGCCGGCCACCAGGATCGGGCTGAGATTGGCGCGCGCCGCGTAAATGGCGGCGGTGCAGCCGGCCGGGCCGGAGCCGAGAATCAACACTTTGGTGTGATGCGTGGTCGCCATGATGGTCTCGCTTATCGGATATTGGACAAGAAAAAAGGGCCGCCGGCCGGGCGGCCCTTTCCGCCGTTTATATCACAGTTCGGTGGCGTGCTTGGCCAGATAATCGGCCACGCCCGCCGGGCTGGCCTTCATGCCGGCCTTGCCCTTCTGCCAACCGGCGGGGCAGACTTCGCCGTGTTGCTCGTGGAACTGCAACGCATCGACCAGGCGCAGCATCTCATCGACATTGCGGCCCAAGGGCAGGTTGTTGACATGGGCGGCCTGCACCAGGCCGGAGCGGTCGATCAGGAACGAACCGCGCAGCGCGACGCCGCCCGGCAGCAGAACGCCGTAATCCTTGGCGATCGTCTTGTTCAGATCGGCGACCATCGGAAACTGGACATTGCCCAGACCGCCCTTATCGACCGGGGTGTTCTTCCAGGCCAAATGGCAGAACTGCGAATCGACGCTGACGGCCACCAGCTTGCATTTCCGTTCCGCGAACGCGGCCAAGCGGTGATGGTGCGCCAGGATTTCCGACGGGCAGACGAAGGTGAAATCGAGCGGATAGAAGAACACCAGCCCATAGGAATCGGCCAGATAGGTCTTCAGATTGAAGGTGGGATTGATCTCGTTATTGGGCATCACCGCCTGGGCGGTGAAATCGGGCGCGGTCTGTCCGACCAGCGCTCCGGAGCAGCAGGCTTCGCTCATTCGTCGCTCTCCCTTGCGAACCGTGTAAGTATGCGGGGCAATTTAGTGCCGCGCCGGACGGACGGCAAGATAGAATCGTTTTAAAATTTAGGGACGATGTTGCGCCGGGGGCGTTTGTAATATAGTTTCACGCATGGGGGACATTTCGGAGTTTTCGTAATGCAGCGGGTCAAGCTCGACCGCATCGACCGTCGAATCCTGGCGGATTTGCAGGAAGACGGCCGGATGACCAACGTCGAGTTGGCGCGCCGGGCCGGCATTTCGGCACCGCCCTGCCTGCGCCGGGTGCGCGCGCTGGAGGAAGCCGGGGTCATTCGCGGCTATCACGCCGAAATCGCCCCCGCCAGCCTGGGTTTCGCTGTGACCATTTTCGCCCAGGTCGGCCTGAGCAGCCAAGCCGAGGCGGATCTGCGCGGGTTCGAGGAACGGGTACTCAGCTGGCCCGAGGTCCGCGAATGCCACATGCTGGCGGGCGAGACCGATTTCTTGCTGAAGGTGGTGGCGCACGACTGGGACGATTACCAGCGTTTCCTGACCACCCAACTGACTTCCGCCCCCAATGTCAGCCACGTCAAAAGTGCCCTGGCGATCCGCGCCTCGAAAAGCGCGCCCGGCATCCCGATCGATATCGAGGCGGGGCCGGAGGCGGATCACGAATAACGTGCCATAATTATCATGGAACCCGGATACCAAAACCGGGTAGATAAGCCCCGTCAAGCAACGGGTGCAGACACATGACTCGCGAAAGCATGGAATTCGACGTGGTGGTGGTGGGGGCCGGTCCGGCCGGTCTGGCCGCCGCCATCCGCCTTAAGCAATTGGCCCGGGACGCCAAGGCCGAGCTGTCGGTCTGCGTCGTCGAGAAAGGGTCCGAGGTTGGTGCCCACATTCTGTCGGGCGCGGTCATCGACCCCAAGGCGCTGGACGAGCTGATTCCCGATTGGCGGACCCTGGGCGCGCCGCTCGATACCCCGGCCACCGCCGATTCCTTCCTGTTCCTGACCAAGCGGTTCGCGGTGCCGCTGCCGACCCCGCCGTCGATGCACAATCAGGGCAATTTCGTCGCCTCTCTGGGCAATCTGTGCCGCTGGCTAGCCGCCCAGGCCGAGGCTTTGGAGGTCGAGATTTTCCCGGGATTCGCGGTCACCCACGCGCTGTTCGGCGAGGATGGGGCGGTCACCGGCGTCGCGATCGGCGACATGGGGATCGGCCGCGATGGCAAGCCCGGCCCGAACTTCGCGCCCGGCGTCGATCTGATGGCCACGCGGGTGCTGGTCGCCGAGGGGGCGCGCGGCTCGCTGGCCGCCACGCTGATCCGCCGTTTCGCGCTCGACAAGGACAGCAGCCCGCAAACCTTCGGGCTGGGCGTCAAGGAACTGTGGGAAGTGGATCCCGCCAAACACAAGCCGGGCACCGTGCTGCACACGGTCGGCTGGCCGTTGGATCAAGGGACCTATGGCGGTTCGTTCCTCTATCATTTGAGCGCCCATCAGGTGGCGGTCGGCTTCGTGGTCGGCCTGGATTACGAGAATCCCCATCTGTCGCCGTTCGAGGAGTTCCAGCGCTTCAAGACCCATCCCAAGATCCGCCCGCTGTTCGAGGGCGGACGGCGCATCGCCTATGGTGCGCGCGCGCTGTATGAAGGCGGCTTGCAGTCGCAGCCGCGCTTGGATTTTCCGGGCGGCCTGCTGATCGGCGACGCCGCCGGGTTCGTCAATGTGCCCAAGATCAAGGGCACCCACACCGCGATGAAGTCGGGCATGCTGGCCGCCGAGGCGGTGTTCGGCGATCTGACCGGCAAGGGCGGCGCATCCTACCCCGAGCGGGTGCGCGCCTCGTGGGTATGGCGGGAACTGCATGAAGCCCGCAACATCCGGCCGTCATTCCGCTTGGGCTTCGTGCCCGGGCTGATCTGGTCGGCGGTGGACGCCTATGTCTTGAAGGGGCGGACACCGTTCACATTCCCCAACCGCGCCGATCACCTGGGGTTGAAGCGGGCGGACGCTTGCGAACCGATCGCCTACCCGAAACCGGACGGGGTGGTCAGCTTCGATCGTCTGTCGTCGGTGTTCGTCTCGAACACCCATCACGAGGAAAATCAGCCGAACCACTTGAAGCTGACCGACGAGGGCGCCGCGATTTCCGTGAATCTGGCGTTGTACGACGCGCCGGAGCAGCGCTATTGTCCAGCTGGAGTCTATGAAATCGACCGCGGCGGGTCACAGGCGCGGCTGGTGATCAACGCCGGCAACTGCCTGCACTGCAAAAGCTGCGATATCAAGGACCCAACCGGCAACATCACCTGGACGGTGCCGGAAGGCGGGGGCGGCCCCAATTACCCGAATATGTAAACGGTGGAACTTCAGGTTGGTGGCAAGCGTGAGACGGTCGGTTCTTATTTTTTCGGCTGTGGCGGCTTTGTTGGCCGCCGCCTTCGCGGCGTGCAGCCCTGAATCGAAAACCGGCTCGGCCGCACAGGGACAAGACGAGGACGTCGTTCCGCGATCGGCGATGGGTGCCTATCTGGCGGCCCGCTTGGCGCACAGTTCGGGTGATACCAAGGCGGCGGCGGCTTTTTACGGCCTCGCGCTCGATTACGACCCGGAAAACGCGGATCTGATGCGCAAGACCTTCACCCTGATGGTCGCCGAGGGGCATTTCGACCAAGCGCTGCCCCTGGCCCTGCGGATGGTGGCCCTGGATTCCGACTCGCCCCTGCCGACCCTGACGCTGGGTGTCCGCGATGTCCGCGACGGCCGCCTGAAGGAGGCCGAGGCTCGCTTCGCCAACCTGCCCAAACGCGGCGGCATCGCCTTTTTGGGCCCCTTGATGACCGCCTGGGTTCAGGCGGCCGAGGGGCGGACCGACGATGCCTTGGCCTCGCTCGCCTCCTTGGCGCAGAATCCCGCCTTGAAGGCGCTGCATGCCTTTCACGCCGGTTTGATCCTGGATCTGGCCGGGCGTGACGCCGACGCCCAGGCCCAATACGCCATCGCCCTGGCGGGCCAGTCCGGCATCCGCCCGATCGAGGCGGCGGGATCGCTGTTCCAGCGGACCGGCCACCCGGACCAAGCCCGCGCCTTGTACGACGCCTACCAGGCCGAACATCCCGACACCTTGCTGTTCGACGGCGCCGAATTGCTGGCCGCCGGAACCAACGCGCCGCGCCCGGTCGCCGATGCCAAGGCCGGGATCGCCGAAGCGATGTTCGACCTCTCCACCCTGGTGCGCCAGGGCAGCAGTCCCGATTACGCCCTGGTCTTTTGCCGCTTGGGGCTTGAACTGACGCCCGATTTTCCGCTGGCCCAGCTGACCCTGGCCGATTTGTTGTCGGCGCAAGGGCGCTTGACGGAAGCCAACGCCCTCTACCGCGCGATCGATCCGGCGACGCCCGCCTACGCCTTGGGGCAGGTGCGGATGGCGGTCAATCTCGATGACGGCGACGACACCGAGGGCGCGGTTACCGCGCTGGAAGCATTGGCCAAAAGCCATCCCGCCGCCGTCGATCCCTTGATCACGCTGGGTGACATTCTTAGCCACCGCAAACGCTATGACGGCGCCGTCCAGGCCTTCACCCGCGCCCTCGGCCGGACCGGGGGCAACCAGCCCCGCTATTGGTCGGTTCATTACAGCCGGGGCGTCGCCTATGACCGCCTGCACCAATGGCCGAAGGCCGAGGCCGACTTCATCACGGCGCTGAAGTTGAAGCCCGACGCCTCCGAGGTGCTGAACTATCTCGGCTATTCCTGGATCGATCTCGGCATCAATTTGGAACAAGGCCGCGCCATGATCGAAAAGGCGGTCGCCTTGAACCCGCGCGACGGGGCGGTGGTCGATTCCTTGGGCTGGGCGCTGTACCGGACCGGCGATTTCACGGGGGCCGTTCGTGAGTTGGAGCATGCGGTCGAGTTGCGGCCCGAGGATTCCACCATCAACGAACATCTGGGCGACGCCTATTGGCAGGTCGGTCGGTCCGGCGAGGCCCGGCTGCAATGGCAACGGGCGATGTCGCTGGACCCCGATCCCGATCAGATTGCCCCCTTGCAGGAAAAAGTCCGCACCGGACGGCTTCCGGATAAACCGGTGTCGCGATGACCGCCGCCGGTGTCCAAGTCGAGGCGCATGCCAAGATCAATCTGTATCTGCATGTGGTCGGACGCCGGCCCGACGGTTTTCATCTGCTCGACAGCCTGATTGCCTTCGCCGAGGCCGGCGACACCCTGATCGTCGAACCCGCCGACGCGCTGAGCCTGACGGTCGAGGGGCCGACCGCGTCCTCGCTTCCCGTGGGCGAGGACAATATCGTTCTAACCGCCGCGCGGCGCTTGGCGGAAAAAGCGGGGGTGGCGGCGAACGCCCGCATTCGTTTGATCAAACGGCTGCCGGTGGCGGCTGGGATCGGCGGCGGGTCGGCCGACGCCGCCGCCGCGCTGACCGCGTTATCGCGCTTGTGGAAGACCACCTTGCCGACCGTGGCGATGAGCGCGCTGGCCCTAAGCCTGGGGGCCGACGTGCCGGTCTGCCTGCGGGGAAAGGCCGCCGCGTTGTCTGGCATCGGCGAGGTGCTGGCCGATACCCCACCCCTGCCGCCCGCGTGGCTGGTTTTGGTCAATCCGATGCGGCTCTGCCCGACCCCGCCGGTCTTCAAGGCGCGGAGCGGGCCGTTTTCCCCTCCCAACCCATTGACCCGCGCTTGTGCCGACGCCGCCGGTTTGGCCGCCGCCCTGGCCGAGCGCCGCAACGATTTGGGGCCGCCCGCCGTCAGCCTAGTGCCCGAGATTGGCGCCGTCTTGGAACGGATCGGCGGCCAGCCCGGTTGCCTGCTGGCCCGGATGTCGGGATCGGGGGCCACCTGCTTCGGCCTGTTCGCCGATGAAGCCGCCGCCGGCACCGCCGCCGCCGCGATCCATGCGCACGACCCGTCCTGGTGGGTCCAGGCGGCGCGGCTGCTGGGATAGCGGCTTGTCAGGACCGGACGATCATCCTATAACGGACGTGGTTTCTAGGGGTCTGTCGGCGGTTCATGCGTATTAGCTGCCCGAAATGCGATACGTCTTTCTCGGTTCCCGATGGTGCTTTGGGGCCGAAGGGCCGGATGTTGCGCTGTTCACGGTGCCGCCATCAGTGGCTGCACGTCGCCGAACCCGATAGCCCGCCCCAGCCTCTGCCCAAACCCAAGGCAAAAGCGGCACCGCCGCCACCGGCACCCAAGCCGCGCCCGGCACCGCCGCCACCGCCACCTCCCCGGCCCGCGCCGCCGCCCCCGCCGATCTTTACCCCGGATCCAGTCGGCGCATCCGACCCCGACGCCGATGTCAAACTGCCCGATTGGGATATCCCCGATCCCGCCGCCACGGCGGCCCAAGCGGCGGCGGCCTTCGACCTCGACTTTACCGGCGGGCGCGACGCGCCGCCCGGAATGGACATGGACCTTGACCCTGGTTCGGGCGACGTCGGCCCGTCCCATGACCAAAAAGGACGCGGCAAGGGTGCCGCCGCCGTTCTGTGGACGTTCTTGTTCCTGCTGCTGCTGTGTTCGGCGGGCGGCGCGGTCTTTTATTTCCAAGACAAGGTCATCGCCTTTTGGCCACCGGCCGAGGATTATCTAACCCAGGTCGGGTTGCGCCACGAAAAACCGGGCGCCGGTCTGGATTTGCGCAACGCCGGAACGCCGGAACGCGTCGTCGTCAATGATGTCGAGGTGTTGGTGGTGCGCGGCATCGTCGCCAACGTGTCGGACCGCGTGCGCCCCGTCCCCGCCTTGAAGCTGACGCTGTACGACAAGGACCGCAAGGTGGTGCAAGAAAAGATCGACCAGCCACCGGCCTCCACCCTCGAGGTTGGGGGAACCTCCAGCTTCACCATCCAGCTTCAGCGCCCCGACGCCAGCGCGACCGAGGTCGAGGTGGTCTTCGCGCCGACCAACGCCGAAGCGGCGAAGTAGGGTTGGGCGGCCAGCGCCGTTTCCAAAAAAGTTTCCGCGCTCGAAGCGGACTTCAGCTTCCCGTTATACGCTATCGGGTTGGCCAACGGCTGTGGTAACACGGACGGAATAGACAACCACGGATGGCTGGATGAGGGCGGATATCGACCCCGGCGTTGATACGCTGACGGAAAAAATCATCGGCTGTGCCTTCACCGTTTCCCGTGGTCTGGGGCATGGTTTTCTGGAGATGGTCTACAGGAACGCTTTATGGCTTGAACTTACAGCCAACGGCCTGGACGTCACCAAGGAGAGAGCCTTCCCGGTCTTGTACCGAGGGGAAAAGGTTGGAATGTACGTTGCCGATCTGGTCGTCGATGATACGGTGATCGTTGAATTGAAGGCGATTGACGCCCTCGCTGGCGCGCACCGCGCGCAGGTTTTGAATTACCTGAAGGCGAGCCGTCTGCCCGTCGGGCTTTTGTTGAATTTCGGCAAGCCTCGTGTCGAAGTCAAACGTATCATCCGATGAATCCTTGCCCATCGGCGGATGTCCGCGTTCGTCCGTGTTGCCTTTGGACTGATCAACCTCGATCGCCCCGGCGCGGTAACGATTACCCCCCCATCCAATCCGGCGTCGATTCCAGCGCGATCATATCCTCGAAATCGGGCCGCGCGCGGACGATGGCGTAATCGTCGCCCTTGACCAGAACCTCCGGCACCAAGGGCCGCGCGTTGTACATCGAGGCCATCGCGGCGCCGTAGGCCCCGGCGGTGGTAAAGGCGATCAGGTCGCCCTCGGACAAGGGCGGCAGCGGGCGCTGACGGGCGAAGGTGTCGCCGGTTTCGCAGACCGGCCCGACCACATCGACCGGCAGCAACGGCGCCCCGGCGGCCGGTTCGGTCACCGGCAGAATACCGTGATGGGCCTCGTACATCGCCGGGCGGATCAAATCGTTCATCGCGGCATCGACGATAACGAAGGTGCGGGTCGCCCCTTCCTTCACATAGACCACCCGCGAGACCAAAATCCCGGCATTGCCGACCAGCAGACGGCCGGGCTCGACGATGATCCGGCAGCCCAGATCGCCCAGCGTGGCGGCGATCGCCTTGGCATAGTCGGCGGGCGACGGCGGGGTTTCGCCGTCATAGGGCACGCCCAGACCACCGCCCAGATCCAGGCGGCGGATGTTGAACCCGTCGGCGCGCAGGATCGCCACAAGATCGCGGACCCGCTGGAAGGCGGCTTGGAACGGTTCGATCTCGGTCAATTGCGAGCCGATATGGCAGGCGATGCCCATTACCTCGATACCGGGCAGGGCACGGGCGCGGGTGAACACCTCGTGCGCGCGGGTCCATTCGATGCCGAACTTGTTCTCTTTCTTGCCCGTGGTGATCTTGGCGTGCGTTCCCGCATCGACATCGGGGTTGACGCGCAACGCGATCGGCATGCGCACGCCGCGCGCCGCCGCGATCTCCGACAGGGCCCGCAATTCCGGCTCGGATTCGACATTGATCTGGAAGATGCCCTTGGCGACCGCGAATTCCAGCTCGTGCCGGGTTTTGCCCACCCCGGAAAAAACGATCCGCTCGGGTGGGATGCCGGCCCGCAGCGCCCGGCGCAGTTCGCCCTCGCTGACCACGTCGGCCCCGGCCCCCAATTGGGCCAAGGTGCGCACCACCGCCAGATTGGGGTTGGCCTTCAGCGCGAAACACACGGTGGCGTCCAGCCCGGCTTGGGCCAGCGCATCTTGGAACACCGTGAAATGGCGGGCCAAGGTCGCCGTGGAATAACAGTAAAACGGCGTGCCGACATGACGCGCGATGTCATCGATCGCCACGCCCTCGGCCAGCAACTGACCGCCACGATAATGGAAATGGTTCATGGCGCGGTCGCCTTGTCGTGATGCAGATCGCCGAACGGCGTGGAACCGTTCGTTTTCTCCTGTGGCAGATCCTCATCCTCATCCGTCTGGGGGCCGGTTTGCGGCGAACGCTGGCGCACGATCTCGGTCTGATCGGGCGAACGCGGATAAACGTGCGGGTATTCGACGCCCTCGGGGGGGCGTGGATCGGCGCGACGCCCGCAGGCGGTGAGCGACAGCGCCATCGCGGCCGTCGCCAAGAAAAGAACGAGCGCCCTGATCATCAGCATCCCTCCCCAAGCCAGCGCTGGCGGGCGGCGGCGGCCGCCTCCTCGACCCGAACCGGCGCGGTGCCGCCGAAACTGGTGCGGCTGGACACCGAATGTTCGACCGTGAGGACCGCCCTCGCCTCGTCGGTCAGGCGGGGCTCGATGACCCGCATTTCGGCCAGCGATAAATCCTCCAAGCCGCAGCCCTTGTCCTCGGCCAGTTTGACCAGGCGGCCGGCGACATGATGGGCTTGGCGGAACGGAATCCCCAGCGCGCGCACGCACCAATCGGCAATGTCGGTGGCGGTGGTGAAACCGGCCCCGGCGGCGGCCCGCATCCGCGCGGTTTCCACCGTCATGTCGCGGATCATCCCGGTCATCGCGGCGACCGCCAGTTCCATGGTGTCGGCGGCTTCGAAAACCGGTTCCTTGTCTTCCTGCATATCCTTGGAATAGGCCAGCGGCAGCCCCTTCATCGCCACCAGCAGCGCCGTCAGATCGCCGATCACCCGGCCGGTCTTGGCGCGCACCAGCTCGGCGGCATCGGGATTGCGTTTCTGCGGCATGATCGACGAGCCGGTGGTGAAGGCGTCGGACAACCGCACGAAGCCGAATTGCGCCGAGGTCCAGATCACCAATTCCTCGGCCAAGCGCGACAGATGCACCGCGCAAATCGCCGAGGCCGCCATGAATTCCAGCGCGAAATCGCGGTCCGACACCCCGTCCAGCGAATTGGCGCAAGGACGGTCGAAACCCAGGTCGCGGGCGGTGGCATGGCGGTCGATGGGGAACGAGGTTCCGGCCAAGGCCGCCGATCCCAGCGGGCATTCGTTCAACCGCCCCCGCGCGTCGGTCAACCGGCCCCGGTCGCGGCCGATCATCTCGACATAGGCCAGCAGGTGATGGCCGAAGGTCACCGGCTGCGCCGCCTGAAGATGGGTGAAGCCCGGCATCACGGTGGCGGCGTGTTCGGCCGCGCGGGCGATCAGCGCGGCTTGCAGCCCCTTCAAGGCGCCGTCCAAGCCATCGATCGCGCCGCGCACCCACAGGCGGAAATCGGTGGCGACTTGATCATTGCGCGAACGCGCGGTGTGCAGCCGCCCCGCCGCGTCGCCGATCAGATCGGCCAGACGGGCCTCGACATTCATGTGGATGTCTTCGAAGTCGCGGCGGAACACGAAGCTGCCCGCGTGAATCTCGGCCAAGATGCGATCCAGCCCGCCTTGAATCAGCGCCCCATCCTCGGCCGAGAGGATTTTTTGCGCGACCAGCATCCGGCAATGCGCCTGCGAACCCTGAATATCCTGGGCGTAGAGGCGTTTGTCGAAATCGATCGAGACGTTGATCGCTTCCATGATGCGGTCCGGTCCGGCCGCGAAACGGCCGCCCCAGATGGTCGAGGCGGCGGGAGCAGGCGTGTCGCTCATCGAAAATACCCTTTTAGGCGTGGCCAGCGTCGGACGACAGCAAGGCGGGGTCGATGCCCAGCCGGTGGATGGCGCGTTCCCATTTGCCGTCCGGGTCGCCGCCGAACAGCAGATCGGGCTCGGCGGCCAGGGTCAGCCAGGAATTGTCCAAAATTTCGGCGTCCAGCTGCCCGGCGTTCCAACCGGCATAGCCCAGCGCCAGCAAGGCGGCGTGCGGCCCGGTGCCCGACGAGATCGCCCGCAGAACATCGACGGTGGCGGTCAGCGCCACGCCCTTATCGACCATCAGGGTCGATTCATGGACGTAATCGGTGGAGTGCAGCACGAAGCCGCGCCCGGCTTCCACCGGACCGCCGAAATAAATACGGATTTGCTCGGCGCCCGGACCGGCGGGAATGCCCAACTGGTCGAGCAGTTCCGGGAACGACACCCCGTCGAGTGCCCGGTTGATCACCAGCCCCATCGCCCCGTCCGCCGTATGGGCGCAGACATAGACCACCGCCCGAGCGAAGTTCGGATCGCTCAGTTGCGGCATGGCAATCAGCAATTGGCCTGCGAGATATCCCGACGTCATCTTCATGGTGATTCAAGAAATAGTCCGCCTAGGGCCGGAAAGCAACCCGGTAGGAACGACGGAAGCCGTTTACGATTCCGCCAGCGGATCGACCGGCGGCGTTGCCGCGCGGCGGCGGCGTTCGTGGACCGGGTGGACGATCGGCAGGCCGCAATGGGGGCAGGCCCGGCTTTCGCGCATCGCTTCCTCCAGAACGTAAATCGCCTCGTCCTCGGACAGGCCCAGGCGGTGGCGGGTGTCTTCGAGCGCCCGGCGTTCGCGGGCGGTCAGGCGGCCGCCGTCGTCCATCGCCTTTTCCACCGCTTCGCGGTATTCCTCGCGCCGGATGCGCATCTGTTCGGAAAAACCCGAGGCGAACACACCGGCGGGCAGCGCGATCATGCCGACGCCCAGAATGGCGGTCAGCCCCCCCCAGAATTCGCCCGGCCGGGGTGACCGGCACCATGTCGCCGTAACCCAGCGTGGTCAGGGTCACCACCGCCCACCACATCGACGAGGGAATGTCGCTGAACACATGCGGCTGCACATGATGCTCGAACAAATACATCAGGCTGCTGACCAGCACCAAAACCACGCCCATCACCACCAAGGCGGCGCTGATGACGCGCGCCTCCTGGCGGGCGACCGCGACCATCACATTCATCGCCATCGAATAGCGCGACAGCTTGAACACGCGCAGCACCCGCAGCACCCGGATCGCCCGCAGGTCGATCTCGACCACCATGCCCAGATAGAACGGCAACACCGCCAACAGGTCGATGAGCGCCAGCGGCGACGCCGCCCAGCGCAAACGGCCCCACACCGGGTGGTGATAGCGGGCGTCGGGCAGCTCGACCGCCGTCCACAGCCGCAGGGCATATTCCACGCTGAACACCGCCACCGAGATCACGTCGAAATCGTGAAAGGTCGGGCCGTGGGCGATCGACAAATTCTCCATCGATTCGGCCATCACCGCCGCGACATTGACCAAGATCAACAAAATCAGGAACCCGTCGATCAGCTTGACGCGCAAATCGTCGTGCCCGTCGCCGCCCAGCATGTGGTAGACGGTCCGCCGCAGCGTCCGGCGGCGGTGTGTTTGACGGGTGACGTGGGGGTGCGGGGAACCGTGCGCCGACTGTGTCACGTTGACGAAAACCGCTCGAAATTATGGCGATTTCAAGGATGCCTTGGGGTGGCGGCACGCGTCAACAATCCGCTGGATGGCGCGGACTCATTCCCCTTTCGGTTGACCAACATCAAGCCGGCGGCGGGCCGGGCGAACTACACTTCAAGCCGGTTCCCCGAAGGAGGCCAAGGCCATGATCCGAACCGACGCGGAAGGCTATTTGATCGATCCCGCCGAGTGGGACGAGGCGGTCGCCGCCGAACTGGCCGGGCGCGAGGATATCGCCCTGACCGACGAGCATTGGATCGTGCTGCGGTTCATGCGCGCCTATTACGACGAACACCGCATCGCCCCGGACGTCCGCCATGTGATGAAGCACCTGACCCAAACCAACGGCGCGGGCCGCAACCGGGTGTTCGAACTGTTCCCCTACGGCTATGTCCAGCAGACCTGCAAGATCGCGGGCATGCTGCGCCCGCGCGCCTGGAGTACCGGGTGATTTTTTAAAAGTCCCTCGCCGGGCGCGGGCGTCCGCCCGCTTGGCCGCCGCCGCGGGTGGCGGCTGGTTGCCCGGACAAAGGAAACCGCGTCAGTCCTCTTCGTTGATCTCCTCGGCCGAAACCACGGTGACGCCGGTGCCGTCCTCGTGCTCGATCACGGCGATGTCGCCTTGGATACGCTCGTCTTCCGCCGCGAAGTGGTTGAAGTACTGCCACAGGAATGCGACGGCGATCGTTTGGTCAATCTGCTCGTCCTCGTCGATTTCGTCGTCGGCCAGACAGGCTGCGTCCCGCAGGATCTCAAGCGATTCCTCGAACATACCCTTGACGTCGGGCAGCTCTTCCATCAAATTCTTGATGATTTCCTGATGTTCGCCTTCCTCCAGCTCATACTTCCACTGCGACTGGCTGGACTTATAATAAACCGTGATCATCTCCGCGCGCTCCCGTTGATCCTTTATCCGCCTCAGGCGCGACCCTAGGACGGAATTCGGATAAAACGCAAGCCTGGGAAAGAGAAAACCGTATGACCCATCGCCCCGGCTTCGTGCTGACCATCACCTGCCCGGACACCGTTGGCATCGTCGCCGCGGTGTCCGGGTTTCTGACCCAGCACGACTGCTTCATCACGGAATCGGCGCAATATGGCGATCCGTTGTCCAAACGCTTCTTCGCCCGCATCGTCTTCACCCGGGGTGCGCTGACGCCGCCCGCGGCCGAGGTCGAAAAACTGTTCGCGCGGATCGCCGAACGCTTCCAGATGATCTGGCGGCTGCACGACACCAGCCAAAAGGCCCGCGTGGTGATCTTGGTGTCGAAATTCGGCCATTGCCTGGTCGATCTTTTGCACCGCTATTCCACCGGACAATTGACGATGGAGATTCCGGCGGTGATCTCGAACCACCCCGAGATGCGCTCGATCGTCGAATGGCACGGCATCCCCTATCACTATCTGGCCGCCGACAAGCAGGACAAGGCAGGGCAAGAGGCCCGCGTGATGGAGGTGATCGACAAGGCCAACGCCGATCTGGTGGTGCTGGCCCGTTACATGCAGATTCTGTCGGCGGACATGGCCGGACGCTTGGCGGGCCGGGCGATCAACATCCACCATTCCTTCCTGCCCAGCTTCAAGGGCGCCAAGCCCTATCACCAAGCGCATGCGCGCGGCGTCAAGATCATCGGCGCCACCGCCCATTACGTCACCGCCGACCTGGATGAAGGTCCGATCATCGAGCAGGGCGTGGAGCGTGTGGATCACACCGCGACGCCGGAAGATCTGGTCTCGATCGGCCGCGACATCGAAAATGTCGTGCTGGCGCGCGCCGTGCGCTGGCACATCGAACGCCGGGTGTTGCTGAACGGGGCGAAGACGGTGGTGTTCCGGTAGCGATCGCCGCACGGCCTTGCACGTCAATGGGGCGGGGGACGGGGCATGCGGGCGTGGGTGTTTCTGGCGAGTTTGTGTGTGCGCGCCCCATGGGCGTCGCCGCTGCTGGCTCAATCGACGCCGTCGCAGCAGATTCCGCGCGACGTGGAACGCACCACCGAAGGCCTGCGCGAATCCACCGGGACGGCGGCCCGGTCGGAACGTCAAGCCATTCCCGAAGGTCCGGCCGTCACCTTTCAAGAGGTGCTGAGGAACCCCGACGATCCCCGGCTCAACGCCGCTTATGCACGCGCCCAGATCCGGGCGGGCGATCTGTTGGGTGCCTCGGCGACGTTGGAACGCATCATCTTGACGCACCCCGAGGCGGCGGATGCCAAGCTGCTCTATGCCTTCGTGCTGTTCCGCCTCGACGATTCCATCACCGCGAAAACCACCTTGGGCGAGATCGACATCACGCGGCTGACCCCGGCCCAAAGGGTCGAGCGCGAGCAGTTGCTGACGCAACTCGAAAACCGGTCGAAACGGCTGCATCAATCCTTTAGCCTCAGCCTAGGCCTTCATCGCGACACCAACGGAAACGCCGCGCCCGATCAAGAACAGGTGCTGGTGGCCGATATCGCGGCAACGCTGCAAGACGCCGCACGGGTTCGCCGCGACCGGGGCTATTTTGCGCAGGGTCTTTATGACCTCGACTGCGACCTTGGCACCGATCCGACGATGTCGCTGTTCGCCAACGCCAATCTGATTCGCGACAAGCATCTGGATGTCGGGACGTTCAACACGGTGGCGGGCGGCGGCGAGGTCGGGCTGCGCCGCCAAGATGGTCCATGGCGGCTTCAGGCGGGGATTTTCGTCTCCGAGATGAGCCTGTACGGCGATTACTTTCTCAACGATTACGGGGTCGAGGTCAAGCCGACCCGGCGGCTTGACCCACGGTGGGAGGCGTTTGGGAATTTCCGGATCGAGCGTCAAGCCTTTCACGATGTCGCCGCCGATCCGACCGGCAACGACAACAGCGGTATCAGCTCGACCGGCTGGCTGGGCGCGACATGGCGGCCCGACGACGCCAATACCCTGTCCTTGTCGGCTGGATCGGTTCGCCACGTCGCACAGGTGGGGTGGATGTCCAATTGGCGCCATGCGGTGCGGGTGTCGGACACCCTCGTGCTGCCCAAGGGGCAGTTTCTGATCCCGTCGATCGAACTGGGAACCGCGATCTATCAAACCGGCGATCCGCTGGTATCGGCGATGACCCGTCATGATCACGACCAGCGGATCAGTCTGACCTATGGCCTGCCCTTGGCCGCCGTCGCCGGTTGGGCAACAGGTCGGCAGCGGCACCCCGATTTACGCGGGCGACGTGATCGCATCGGGTCCGAATTCCGGCCTGCAAGTCATGCTGCTTGATCAGACCATCGTTACCTTGGGCCAGAATGCGCGGTTCAAGGTTGACGAGATGATGTTCGATCCGGCGTCGGGGACCGGCAAACTGGCGATTAAAGCGGTTTGCGTTTGATCGGAATCGCCGGGGATTCCCTTCGTGGGGTTAATGTGATTCACTTCCATCTGGAGGTGACGCATGGGCAAGCCGTATTCCTTGGATCTTCGTGAGCGCATTTTCGACTACATCGCGGCGGGGCATTCTCGACGGGATGCGGCGCGGGTGTTTGGTGTCAGCCCGAGTACGGCGGT
>CAIULK010000181.1 GCA_903899885.1 uncultured Rhodospirillaceae bacterium | reverse complement strand
GAATCGCCGCCATTTCCTGACCGTTACCGCTTTGGGGCTGACCGCCGCCGCACCGGCCCGTGCCTTCACCATCCAGTCGTGCGACAACGCCGCCGGATCCTTGACCTGCACGGAACTGGCCCGCCACGACGAAACCTTGGCCAAGCTCGACGCGATGCTGGCCGAAAAGGGGCTGTCGGAAGACCAGCGCAAGGCCACCCTGGCCCTGGCCCGCTGCCCGTTTTGCGGCGCGCTGATGGTCGGCTGAGGTTTTTTAAACCTTCGGCAACGCCAGCTTGAAGGTCGATCCCACCCCCGGTTCGGACTCGATCCAGATCCGCCCGCCGTGGGTTTCGACGATCTTCTTGCAGACGGCGAGGCCGATGCCGGTACCCTCGAAGTCGTCCTTTCCCACCAAACGCTGAAAAATACCGAAGGCCCGCTCGCGGTCTTCGGGCGCGATACCGATGCCGTTGTCTTGCACCGACAGCACCCATTCGGTGGTGTCTTCCTCGCAGGTGACCTCGATTTTCGGCGCGCGGTCCTTGGCGCGGTATTTCACCGCGTTGCCGATCAAATTTTGGAACAGGCGGACCAACTCGCCCCGGTCGCCGGACACGGTGGGCAAATCCGCCGCCACCGTCACCTCCGCCCCGGCCTCCGCAATCGCCACTTCCAAGAAAAGTTGGGCTTCGGCCAGAACCTCGGACAAGGCGACGGGCTCGAACGGATTGGTCCGCCGCCCGGTGCGTGAATAATCCAGCAAATCCAGGATCAATTGGTCCATCCGCTTGGCGCCGTCCATCGCGAAGCCGAAGAACGCGCCAAGGTCCTCGTCCAAATCCGCCGCCAGTCGTTTACGAATCAGCCCCAGATAGCTGCTGATCATGCGCAACGGCTGACGCAAATCGTGCGACGCGACATAGGCGAACTGTTCCAGTTCCTGGTTGGTTTGGCGCAGCTTCAGCGACTGGCGTTCCAACAATTGGGTGGTCTCGGCGATCCGGGCCTCGGCTTCCTTGCGATAGGTGATGTCTTCCTTGATCGCGACGTAATACACGATTTGGCGTTCGTCGTTGAACACCGGGGCGATCATCACCGCTTCCCAGTAAAGCCGCCCGTCCTTGGTGCGATTCCTAAGATCGCCGTTCCATTTCCGGCCGTCGCCGATCACAGCCCACATTTCGGCATAGATGTAATCCGGGGTCTGGCCCGAGGCGAGGATGCGCGAATTTTGGCCGATCGCCTCGGCGGCGGAAAAACCGCTGACGGCGGTGAACCGTTCGTTGACGTAAACGATGGTGCCATCGGGATCGGTAATAACCACCGAGACCGGCGATTGCTCGACGGCGGTCGACAGCATCCGCAGGCGCAGCTCGGTCTCGGCCTCGCTGGTGATGTCGGTGCCGATGCCGCGGTAACCCAGGAACTGGCCGCCGTCATCGAAACGGGGCGACCCGCTCATCGAGAACCAGCGTTCCCCGCCGTCACCGGTCACCATCCAAAAGCGGAAGCCACGGAAAGGCATCCGTGCCGCCAGATCTTCCATATGCTGCTGCCACACCATCGCTTCGACATGGTGATGGTTCGACGCGATGTCCCACGGGCAGCGCCCGACCAGCTCTTGCACCTCATAGCCAAGAACCTTGCCCGAGGTGGTCGCGAACCAGGTGAAGCGGTGGGTCGTGTCGGTTTCCCACACCAGATCGGTGGTTGCCTCGACCACGGCGCGGAACCGCGCCTCGCTTTCGCGCAAGCGTTCCTCGGTCTGCTTGCGCCCGGTGATATCGCGCGACGAGGCGAACAGATACACACTGCCGCCGATCTCGATGCCGTGACAGTTGATTTCGACATCGATTACCGAACCATCGCGGCGGCGATGCCGGGTTTCGAACATTTCCGGCACATCGATCTGGCGCCGGACATTGGCGCTCAGCTCGGCGGGGGTCGCCTGAGCGTCCAGGTCCCGCACATTCAACTTGGGCGCGGTCTCGCGGTCATAGCCCAGCATGGCGAAGAAGGAATCGCTGGCTTCGACCAGATTGCCTTCTTCATCCAGAATATGGATGCCATCGCTGGCGGTTTTCAGCAGGGCTTGCAGATGCGCGGTTTCGCGGGCCAGTGCCGCCTCGGCCCGTTTGCGTTCGCTGATGTCGCGCGATGCCGCGTATAGATAGCGCGCCCCCTCGATCTCGACGCCGCGCACGCTGACCTCGACATCCAACAAACTGCCATCGCGGCGCCGGTGAACGGTTTCGAAGACCGCCGCGCTATGAAGGAGCAGGGGAATCCGCGCCTTGAGTTCCTCCTCCGACAATTGGGCGTCCCAGTCGGTGACAATTAACCCCGGGCCTTCCTCCGCCGTATAACCCAGCATGGTGAAGAAGCTTTCGCTGGCCAGAAACAACCGGCCGTATTCATCCAAAATATGGATGCCGTCGGTCGCGCTGCTCATCAACAGGCGCAAATAGTGGGTTTCGCGCCGCAGCGCCTCCTCGGCGGCACGGCGCGCCGTGACGTCGAAGAAGGAACAGACCACTCCATCCAACTGGCCACCGGCCGCGTGGCGGATCGGGTCGGCGTTGATTTCAATCCAGGTGGTGTCGCCGTCCTCCCAACGCAGCCCCATCATCACGCCGTGGACCGGGCGGCCCGTCGCCAGCGCCACCATCGTCGGATGCTGGTCGGCGGGAAACGGGGTTCCGTCGTCCCGCAGGACCGTGGCGCTTTCGCGCGGCGATGCGGACTCCTCGGACAGCCGCAAAATCCGCCGCGCGGTGGGGTTGGCCGCGACGATGCTTCCATGGGTATCTTGCAGCACGACACCGGCCGCCGTGCCATCGACCAAGGCGCGATAGCGTTCCTCGCTGCGGCGCAACGCCGCCGACATGCGGACCCGGTGGCGGAACAGCAACGCCGACACCGCCAGCAGCAAAAAGGCCGCCGCCGCCGATGCCACATACTGATTGCGCCAATTTTCCAGATAATCCGTCCGCGACAGCCCGACCAGAACCATCACCGGATAGCCGCCCAACACCTCGAAGGCATAGCGGCGCATGACCCCATCGACCGGCGACACGGCATCGCCGAACCCGGCTTTTTCGCCCGCCGCGATCCGACCCAAGGACGGGGTGACGACCGGCGGATTGGCCGGAAGTTCCTCGATATACGGCCGGCGCAGAATCTGGCGCCGATTATCGGTCCGGCGGACAACCACCATGCCTTGCGACCCGATATCCAAGCCGTCCAACCGTTGTTGAAGAGTGTTCATCTCCATCACCGCGATGGCGGCGCCCAGGAAACGCCCCGCCGGATCGCGGATTCCCTTTGCCATGATGACGACCGGCGTCTTGGTTCCCCGCCCGATCAACACGTCGGACAGCACCACCCCCGGCGCGTCGGCGCCCTGCAACTGGCGGAACCACGGGCGATCGGCGACATTAAAGCTCATGCTGCCCGGCCCGGCGCCAAACACGACATCACCGTCGGCATTGATGACTCGAAGATTGCTGACTTCCGGGAAGCCGATCAAATTGTGCGCCATCAGGGCGCTTACCTCGGCGCGGCGTTGCCCGGACGGCGTTCCGGTAAGGTCCTCGGCCCGCAAAACATAGGTGATGACGCCCAGGTCGGCTTCGGCGCGGCGCAGCGACTCTTCGATATTGGCGCCGATGGTGTGCGTCAGATTACTCGCGGCCACCGTGGCCGCGCGGTCGGCCGACTGATATCCCAGCGTCAGCAGATGCGCTATCACCCCCAAGATCGCCATCACCACCGCGAAGAAGACGATCCCCGCCGCCCGCATGGTTAGAACAGCTCCGCCGTATTGCCCTTGTCGGCATTCCGCACGGAATGCAGGAATTGTTCGGCTTCGACGCGAAGATCGGCCACCACCTTCGCCAAGGTCTTGGCATTCCAGATCACCCGCACGGTACCGGCGCACGATTGGGCCGACGCCTTCGACAGATCCTTGATGCTGGCCGACACCGAGTTGGCCTGATTGGCCACCTCGTCGATATTGCTGGCGATGGCGCGCGCGGCATCCTCTTGCTGGCGGACCGAGGTGGCGATCGCCACCGAAATTTCATCCATGGTCTTGATGGTATCGACCACGCCGCCGATGCTGGCTTGCATCTCGAGGGTCGAGGCCTGAACCGCCGCCACCTGATTGGTGATTTCCTCGGTCGCCTTGGCGGTTTGATTGGCCAGATTCTTGACCTCGTTCGCGACGACGGCAAAGCCCTTGCCGGCCTCGCCCGCCCGCGCCGCCTCGATCGTGGCGTTCAAGGCCAGCAGATTGGTCTGGCTGGCGATATCGCTGATGAGGGCGACCACGTGACCGATCGACTGCACCGCCCCCGACAACTCGGCCATCCGCTCGGCGGTGCCGTGCACGGTGCTTACCGCTTGGCGGGCGATTCCGGCTGATTGTTCCACCTGTCGCGCCACGTCGTTGATCGAGTGCGACAATTGCGCCGTTGCCTCGGCCGCGGCATAGGCCCGCTCGTTGGTGATCTGCGCCGCGCGCCCCACTTCCAGAGAACGGCCGCCGCTGTGTTCCGAACGGTGCGCCATGTCGGCGGCGCTGCGGCGGATACCGTTGGTCGATTCCTCGACCCCGTTCACCTTGACGGTGATCGTCGCCTCGAATTCGTCGGCCATCGCCTGAACGGCGCGGGTCCGTTCCTCGGCGGCCTGGGCGCGCTCGGCATCCTGCGCGGCGCGCAGCCCGTCGGCCTCGGTCATGTGTTCCTTGAAGATCTCGACCACGCGGGCGATGTCGCCAACCTCGTCTTGGCGCTCCAGATGCAGGACCGAAACCGCCGTGTCGCCGTCGGCCAAATGCTGCATGACATCGATCATCCGCCCCACCGGCTTGGTGATCACCGAGCCCACGCTCCACCGCACGACCAGCATGGCCAGAACCACCGCCGCCACGCCGCCGCCGATCAAGATCATCAACACGCGGTGCAGCGCCGCCTGTTCGGCCTCCATGGCCAGCGAGCTCGACAACACGGCGATGACCTCGCCGTCGTTTAGTCCCATGCCGGTGTGGCAGGTATGACAGACCGGCTGGTCGGCCCCCTCGGTCACCCCCAGCACGATCGGCATCGAATAGCGATAGAAACCGCCGACGATCCGGGCGACCGGCTTGCCGGTGGCCAAGACCTCGCGGTCGATATCGTCTTGCGGAACTTTCCGCGCACGCGCGGGATCGGCATCGTGAACATGGGCCGCGACCTTGGGCCCCCACACGCTCCACACCTTGCCGGCATAGTGGACGTTGCGGCTGTCGAACCATTTATTGAAAACCGTGATCCCGATATCGGCCGAATCATCGGGCCGGATCGCCATCACATTGACGATCAAGGCATGCAGCGAGCTGATCTCGTTGACGCTGAGCTCATAGAGCTTGCGCTCCATGGCGCCTTCCTCAAACCGGGCGATGACCAGCACCACCAGCGCCGCCAAGGCGACGACGCCGACCCCCACTATGATCATGAACCGCTGGCGCAGGCGCAGCCCCTGCCAGATCGCCGAGGTGATTCCAGCCATTCGGGTTTTCTATCCTATCCAATAATCTCAAAGGTCTTCGAAGCTTCCGTCAGATCCAGCAACCGCTTCACCGCCCCCTTGACGTTGGTCAGAGCCAGCTTCGCGCCAGCCGCCTGGAGGTCTTCGTTGGCGATGTACAACAGCCCCAGCCCGACCGAATCGATCATCGTCAGCGCGGCCATGTCGAACACCACCCGCGTGGGCTTGTGCGCCACGACATTGATCAGCAGCGTCTGAAAATCCTCGTTCGAGGCGAAGTTCAGCTGACCGTCCATCACCACGGCCGCCGTGCCACCCGCCTCGGTAATCTTATAATTCATCCCGCGCTCTCCTTCAGAAGGCCATGACGATGGTGCGGCCGCCGTCCTCGGCCCACACGGCCCGCGCCGCCTTACGGATCAAGGCCAACCCCCGCCCATGTTTCGCATCGATATTGATCGGTTCGGCGAGCCTTTGGTCAAGATCAAAACCCTCCCCGCGATCGGATACGGCAATCGTGAAGGAACCGGCTGCAAAAGGCCGCAAGCTCAACTCAACCCGCCGTGCCGCCCGATCCGGATCGGCCAGTCCGCGATTGATCTGTTCCCTAAATTGAGTAAACCCTTCGCGGGTCGCGCGCAAGCCGCTACCGATCCCCAAATTGCCGTGGATCACCGCGTTGGCGACGGTCTCGGCAAGGCAGACGGCGATCAGCCCGTCCGATTCACGCCGCCCCACCGGAACGCGGCGGCGCACCGCCGCCTCGAACAAGGTGGCGGCATCAAGCGCGAAGGCCGAGGCGGTGGTCAGCGATAGCCCGAAGCCGCCGTGACGGATCGCCTCGATCACGGTGGCGCCGACCCCCTGAATTCCATCGGCCGACGCCTCGAAAAATCCGGCATGGGGCGATTCCAGCCCTTCGACGATGGTTCCCGCCGCCGCCTCGCCCCACAGCACCGCCCCGCTTTCCACCGCGGTCGGGTGTCCCCGAACCTCGGCCGTCAAATTCAACGCCCGGCACGTGGCACGAAACTGGGGCGTGGGCGCCGATGCGGTCAGCACCGTGATGTCATGCCAAGGCTGCGATGGGCCGACGCCGCCGTCCAATGGCGCCATGTCGGCCAACGCCAGCATGTCGCGCACAAGGCCCCTGGCCCCGGTTACCGCGAAGGACAGGCCCATGCGGGCCGCCTCCTCGCGCACCACGCTCATCATCCAGACGGCGGCGGTGTCCATCCCGGTCAGACCGGCCAAATCGAGAACCGCCCCGCGCACCGAAGGCGCCAGCATCCGGGCCAATACCTCGGCGAAATCGTCGCAGGCCGAAAACCGGAACGAGCCGGTCAAGCGGCAGGTCAAAAGCCCGCTGGCGAGGGCGAAGTTCAGGTTCATTGCCGCCCCTCCCCCAAGGCGCGGCTGATGCGCACGGCGGTCACGTCGTCGGGCAGCGGCGGCGGGATCATGGAATAGAAGCGGTCCATCAATGTGCGGATCCGGCAGCAGCCGTCTTCCCCGGCGATGGTGTCCACCAATCCGGCCAAGCGGTCCTCGCCGAAGGGCTCGCCATCGGTGTCGGCGGTGTCGGTCAGGGCGTCGCTGTACAAAATCAGGCTGGCCCCCGGCGGAAATGCCCGCACGAAGGTGGGGTGGCTGGGCTGGCTGTCCAGACCCAGTGGAACCCCGTGGCTGTCGAGCCGGGTGGTCGTGCCCCCCTCGATCAAGAAGGGCGGCGGCGACCCGGCTGAGGCCCATTCCAGCTGGTTCTTAACGGTATCGACCACGCAGGCCAGCATGGTCGCGTATTGGCCGCGCGCCAGCATGCCCGGCAGCGTTTTGCCCACCGCTTCCAGCAGGTCGCCGGGTTTGGGGTTCAGCATCCAGCGATCAGCGATCAGCGCGTGCAAACGAAAGACATTCAGCGCGGCGGCGATGCCGTGACCGGAAAAATCGAAGGTGTAGAACCCGATCCGGCCATAACCGTAATCCATGCAGCCCCAAAGATCGCCGCCGATTCCCAGCGAGGGTTCGAACGCCGCCTCGACATCAAGTTCAAGCTCGCGGAACCGCGGATCCAGCCGGTCGGCCCGGGGCAGAAGGCCGAACTGCATGGTTCGCGCCGCCGCCAGCTCCAGCAGCAGCGCCTTGCGGTGACTGGCCACCCGCAGCGCCAGGGCATCGCGTTCGATTTGGGCGTTCATCCGGGTGATCGCGTAGCGGATGGCGCGAACCACCGTCCGCTCGGGCTCGTCGCTTTTGACCAGGTAGTCCTGCGCCCCGATTTCCAGGGCGTGATCGGCGAAATGCGGATCATCCAGGCCGGTCATGATGACGATCGGAGCTTTCGGCGCCGCCTGATGCATCCGCACGAAGGTCGATTCGCCGGCCGAATCGGGCAGGCTGAGATCCAGCAGAACGACGTCGAAGGGCGGCCCGGCCTCGCTTTGCGTGATCGCCTCGGCCAGGGTCGCCGCATGCACCACCACGAAGGCGGGGGTTCGCGACTGCGCCAGCGCCATCTTGACCAAGCGGGCATCGCCCGGCTCGTCCTCGACCAGCAGCACGCGCAGACGCCCCGACCAGAACTGCCGCCCCAACGCGCGCCCGGCGGCATCGCCAGCGCCGTCGTCGCCCCACGTCACCGGGCGGGGAGGCACGATCGTCATGCCGCAACGGTCAACAGCCCCTTTGGATGAGGAATCATCCATGCGTCAGCCCCCTGCTCACCCGTACCCCCTTTATCGAAGGTGGGTCCCTTGGAAGGAAACAATTTTAACAGTTATTTTTTAGGTTGTAACGTGGTGGACCGCATACCTGTTCCTTGGAATTGCCGGGACCGCCTCGCCCCTAGCGTATCCAAGGTCTTTCCCGTACATATAGAGGAGGCCATTCGGGGGGAGGTCGCGCATGCGGGCGATTCGTTTACAGACGATCATGAGCCGACGGATTGTTTCGGTGCCGCCGGGCACCTTGATCCCGGCCGCGCTCGACCTGATGGCCGCTCAGAACGTCAGTTGCGTGCTGGTGATCGGCCAAGACGGCGTCGTGGGAATTCTGACCGAACGCGATCTGGCGAAGCGCTTTTTCAGCCTGGAACCGTCGCAAGTCATTACGGTCGATCAGGTGATGACCCCCGCCCCGATCACCGTTCCCGACGATATGGACCATTTCGAGGCCTTCAAGGTGATGAAGGCGCATCGCTTCCGGCATCTTTTGGTTACCTCGGATGGCGCCTTGGCGGGCATCGTCACCGAAACCGATTTCGTCCGGCATCTGGGGTTCGATTTCTACGTCCGTCCCAAGGATGTTCTCTCGGTGATGGCCCCGGCCACCGGCATCGACATTTCCCGTGCCTTGACCGAGGCGATCCAACGCTTCGCCGCGCCCGGCACCTATTGCGTGGTCGCCGAACAAGACGGCCAAGCGGTCGGCATCATCACCGAGCGCGACCTTGTCCGGCTGCTGCGCCAAGGGGCGGGACGTCCCGGCGGCACGGCGACCGTCGGGCAAGTGATGAGCGCGCCCTTGCACACCATCGGGCTCGACACCTCGCTGATGGAGGCGTCGGAAATGCTGCAACGCCTGGGCATCCGCCATCTGGTGGTGGTCGATCAGGGCGGGCACGCCAAGGGAATCGTTAGCGAACACGAGATCGTCCGCGGATTGGAAAGCGAATATGTCGTTCACCTTGAACGCATCATCACCGAGAAAACCGAGGTCATCGACGAGCTGAACCAAGCGCACGCCGCCTTGATCCGCCAAACCGAGACCCTGCAACACACGATGGCCGAACTGGCGATGAGCCACGAGGAGCTGCGCGAATTCGCCCGCGTCGCCTCGCACGATCTGCAAGAGCCCAGCCGGGTGGTGGTCAGCTTCATCCAGCTTCTTTTAAAGCGCCACGGCGACCAACTGGGGCCCGAGGCCCGCGAACTGGCCGAGTTCGCGGTGGACGGCGCTACCCGCATGCGCGCCCTGGTTCAAGACATCGCCGCCTATGCCCTGGCGACCAGCACGATGACCTCCAGCGGGCCGGTCGAAGTCGCCCGGGTCGTCGCGGTGGCACTCGACGAAAAGGCCGCCGAAATCGCCGGCTGCGGCGCCGCCGTCACGGTCGGCGACCTGCCGACCATTCACCAGCCCTGGCAGCATCTGCTGGAGATTTTCCGCAACCTGATCGCCAATGCCCTGCGTTTCCGCAATCCCGAGCGGCCCTTGACCATTGCGGTCACCGCCTCGCCCGCCAATGGCGGCTGGCGGTTTTCGGTCGCCGACAACGGCATCGGGATCGAACCCGAATATCACGGGGATATCTTCCGCCTATTCACCCGGCTGCACCCGCCGTCGCCGCAACCAGGCAAGGGCGCGGGGACCGGGGCGGGCTTGGCCATCTGCAAGCGAATCGTCACCGCGATGGGGGGCAAAATCTGGGTGGAAGCAACCGTCGGCGTCGGCAGTTGCTTCCACTTCACGATCCCGGCGGGTTAAAGCGGTTTGCGCTTAATCTGGCGCAAACCGATTTAGCAAGCATTGAGCGAGCGGCCAAGGGCGCGGACGCGCCCGCTTAGGCCGAGGGGCTTTAAAAAACAATCTTCTCGATATTGCTGAAATCGACCACCGAGTGGGTATGCGCCGCGTCGGTATAGACATGGCCGCTGACGTCGCCGTGCCCGGCGGCCTGGGTCAAGTCGACGGTTCCCGTGCTGTTGGCCGCCTCGGTCCAGGAATGACCGGCCGAATCGACGACGTACAAGGTGGTGCCCGCCGCCACGTGCGATTGCAAGTTCAAGGTGTCGGTCCACCCGCCGCCGGACGTACCGGTGACCGTGGCCGTGCCTTGCATATCCATCATGAAGGCGTTGTTGCCCAGCCCGCCGGCCAGCACATCGTGGCCAGCCCCCGCCGCGAAGACCTCGTTGCCGCTACCGCCGATCAAGGTGTCGTTGCCCGATCCGGCTTGGATCGTCGCATCGCTGACGGTGATGCCGGTGAAATTCAGCACATGGTCGCCGCTGCCGCTGGCCAGAATGGTGTTCTGACCGCCATAGCCCAGATCGATGGTCTGGATGTCCGAAATGTTGCTGAGGTTGCTGGCGACGTTCAGGACGTTGTGGCCCCACGCGGTCCCTTCGATCGCGTTGTGCGTGCCGTTGCCGATAAAGGTATCAACCTGTCCGGTATTGCCGGACGGCAGATCGAAGACATTGGTCCCCGTGCCGCCGATCAACGTATCAACGCCCGAGCCCGCCGCGAAGGTTTCATTGCCAACACCGCCGATAATGGTGTCGTTGCCTGATCCGGCTTGGATCGTCGCGTCGCTCACCGTGATGCCGGTGAAATTCAGCACATGGTCGCCGCTGCCGCTGGCCAGAATGGTGTTCTGGCCGCCATAGCCCAGATCAATGGTTTGGATCCCCGAAATGTTGCTGAGGTTGTTGGCGACGTTCAGAACATTATGGCCCCACGCGGTCCCTTCGATCGCGTTGTGCGTGCCGTTGCCGATAAAGGTATCGACCTGCCCGGTATTGCCGGACGGCAGATCGAAGACATTGGTCCCCGTGCCGCCGATGAACGTGT
>CAIULK010000180.1 GCA_903899885.1 uncultured Rhodospirillaceae bacterium | reverse complement strand
TGCTGGCGCAGCGTCTGGGCGTGGTGCGGCTGCTGGAGCGTTTGGCCGACAAGGTGATGCCCAACGCCTGGAAACTCAACGGAACCGGCGGCGGCGTTCAGGACGCGATTGTCGCGCTTTATGGCGACCGGCGGCGGTTCGCGCTGGCGGTCGGGCTGCATTTGGCGGGCTGGTTGGTCAGTTGTGGCGAGGCGTGGCTGATCTTGTGGATGGTCGGCCACCCGATCGGCGTGGTCGAGGTGGTGGCCCTGGAAAGCGTGATTTGGGCGATCCGCAATGCCGCTTTCCTGGTTCCCGCCGGGTTGGGGGTGCAAGAAGGGGCCTATGTCGTGGTCGGCGCCGCGATCGGCCTGCCCGCCGAGGCCGCGTTGGCGATATCCTTGATCAAACGCGGCCGTGAAATCCTGTTGGGGCTGCCCGCTTTGTTGGCGTGGCGGCTTTCGGTGGCGCGATGACCGTGGTCAAGCCCCCGGATTATTTCCGCCGCGTGCGGACCGATATCGCGGATTTGCTCGATGCGTCGTACAAGGGCGTCCTCGATATCGGCTGCGGGACCGGAAACACGGCGGGGTGGCTTAAGGAAACCGGCCGTTGCGCCTGGGCGGGCGGGGTCGAGCCGACCGGGGCCGCCGCCGAAGCGGCTCGGCGTCTGGATTATATTTTCGCGGGCGGGGTCGAGGATTTCCTGAATTCGGCCGACCGGCCGCCGGTCGATCTGATCCTATGCCTGGACGTGCTGGAACATTTGGTCGATCCGTGGACCGCCGTGCGGCGGCTGGCCGGGTTGCTGCCGCCGGGCGGCACCCTGATCGCCAGCCTGCCCAATGTTCGCTTTTACAAGGTGTCGCTGCCGCTGGTTCTGCACGGGCGCTGGGAGTATCAAAGCGAGGGCATTCTCGACGCCACCCATTTGCGTTTCTTCACGCGCGACACCGCGCTGGGCCTGCTGACCAGCGCCGGTCTGGTGGTGGATCGTCAGGCGGCCAACAGCTGCTTGAAGCCGTGGAAGAACAAGTGGTTTTTGAATAAGCTCAGTGGCGGACGGCTGGAGGATCTGTTTATCCACCAGTATTTGTTGCGGGGGCGAATGTCTTAATCGAACCGTTGCCCCTTGGCGACGAAGCCCTTGAATCCGGCGGCTGCGGCATCCGGGTGGGGGCCGCCCTGCGTGTGATACAGCCACATCTTGGCGCGGATGTCGGCGGGCAGGCCGCATAGATCGCGGTAATGGGCGTGCACGCCCGATGGTGCCGCCTCGGTCTCGCAATCTTGGAAAATCAGATCGGCGTCGTGGTAATAAGGGGCCAGCCGCTCGGGCGCGAATTGGCTGTCGGCGGTGAACAAGACCTTGCGGCCGCCCAGGGCGAACGCCAGTCCGAAACAGGGCATCCAGCGCTGTCCGTCCGACAGATGATGGGCCGGGACAAGGCGAAACACGGTCCCCTCCCACGAAAAGGCCGCCTCGACCGCCACCGGGTCGAAATAGCTGGTCAGATCGGCGGTGCGGTCGCCGAACCATTCCATGCCGCCTTTCAGCGCATGATCCCACAAACCGGCCATCACGCCGGTCGCGGCGAACAGCCGCGGGCGCTTTTTCACGCCCGGCCCGAAGGCGGTGGAAAAGCCCAGCCATTCCAGCCCGCCGCAGTGATCGGCGTGCAAATGCGAAATGTACACGGCGTTCAGATCGGCCGCGCCAAGCCCCTGTTCGCCCAGTGAAAAGCGGATGTCGGTGCCGCAATCGATCAGCAGGCGCCGGTTGTCGTTGGTCGTCAGCAGAAGGTTGGACTGCCAGTTGCCGTCGCCCAAGGTAAAGGCGCTGCCGCTGCCCAGGAAGCGAAGCTCCGCCACCCTATTTGCTCACGCCCAGCAGGGATTTCAGGCGCGCGATCTCGCCCGCTTGATAACGCAGGCGCTTGACCAGAACCTGGATGACCTTGCGCGCGATGGGGTTCGAACTTTCCATCAGCGTCTTGAATTGCGCCCCGGTGATCACCGCCAGCGAGCATGGCTCGATCGCGCGGGCCGAGGCCATGCGCGGCTGGTTGTCGATTAGGGCCATCTCGCCGATGATGTCGCCCGGTTTGGAGATGTCGAGATACAGCTCCTTGCCGTCGGGGCCGGTCTTGATGATTTGGACGGTGCCCCTTTCCAGCAGGAACGCCTCGAAATTGGGGGCGTCGCCTTCGCGGAACAGCACGTCGCCGGCGCTCAACAGGCGCTTGTTCGTGTCGGCCTGGAAGCGCACGCCTTTCTTTTCGTCGTCCTCGCACTGCACCAACTCGGCCAGTTGCACGACCTCCTCGGCCACCGCGTCGAGGTTGGAGTAGACGCGGAACGGATTTGCGTTGTCCAAGCTTTGGATCATCGCTGCGATGCGGGCCGTCGCGGTCGCCACCTGGTCGTTCTTCTCCATCGCGTTGGGGCGCACGAAGCAGGCCAAGGTTTGCAGGATCTCGCCGATGAACACCATGTCGAGCAGCTTGTTGGCGTCCGTGTCGCCGAAGGCGCGCAGGCCACTGGTCAGAATCTCGGCGGCGCGTTTGCCGACATCGGGATAGGTGGCGACAAGGCGCATGCGGGCGGTCAGCGAATTATCGACCTTGATGTCGCCGGTCGAGGAAACGAACACGTTATAGGGGCGAAGAGCGCAACCAAAGATGCCGCTTTTGTTCATGTATTGGATAACGTGCAGGATGTTCACGAAAACGGTCAAAATGACCGGCAGGCCACCCCGGCTAAGCGCCGTGGGGGTTTTGTTCAGCGGCGTGTATTCGGTGTAATCCGAGATAACGTAGTATTGTTCCTCGTCCTCGAGATAATCCAGCACATCCAAAATATTAGGGTGCGATAGCTTGGTCGATTGTCCGGCATCGCCGCTGATTTTCTGCGGCGAATAGGTCAACTTGCTTTTTGTGGCGGCACTTTTCGGTTTTTTCAGGGTCGTGATGGTGACGGCGGCCTCGCGAACCAGATCATAGCCGAGATAGACCGTGCCATAGGTCGCGGGCGCCATCGTCGCGGTGATGCGGTAGCGGCCGAACAGGATCTGCGGCCCGGATATCGGCGGCTTGGTCATCGGATCATTTCTCCGTCATGCGAATTTCGGTGTCGCAAGCCCCGGCGGCGAGGCGCCCCAGATGCAGGGCGACACAACCATCGTTGGGATTTTCAAAGGATAACTCGGTGAATTTTGCCGTCGCCACGCGCACGTCCCCACGGTCCAAGGCATCATAGGCCAAACGATAGCGCTGGAAAAAGGGGGTATCGGCTAAGCCGGGTTCGAGCAGTTCGAACACCTCCATCGCGTCCTTGCGGCCCTTCAGGATGATCCGGCCGATCGGGCGGGCGGCGGTGCGCTGGTCCGGGGGCAAGACCGCTTCCGAGGCGATCAAGCGGGTCCCGAAATGCTTGTTCAACCCCTCCAGGCGCGATGCGCTGTTCACCGCGTCGCCGACGGGCGAATATTTGAAGCGAATCTCGGCGCCGAAATTGCCGATCAGCACGGTTCCGGCGTGAACGCCGATGCGGGTGATCCCCCAATCCCAGCGGGCGGGCTCGCCGGTCGAGCGGAACTGGGTGGAATAGGCATCGATGGCGCGCGCGCAGGCCACCGCGCGGGCCGCGTGATCGGGCTGAATGACCGGGGCGCCGAAAATCGCCATCACCGCGTCGCCGATGAAATCGACAATGGTGCCCTGATGGTCGATGACGATGCGGCTGATGCCGCCCAGATAGCCGTTCAGCATCGGCCCCAGGGTGTCGGGATCGGCTTTTTCCGACAAGGTGGTGAAGCCCGCCAGATCGGTGAACAGAATGCTGATTTCGCGGCGCTCGCCGCCCAGTTTCAGCGCCTTGGGGTCGGCCACCAGATGATCGACGATGCTGGGCGCGACATAGCGCGAAAAGGCGTCGAGGATGAATTTCTTCATCTTGCGGTCTTGCCGGTTGCCGTGAACGTCGGCCGCCCACACCGCCCCCGCCAGCGCCAAGGTGGGGGTGACCAGCGGCAACAGAATTCCCAACCCCGGAAAGGCCCAGAACCCGACCCCCCACAGCGCGATCAACGCCAGCGCCGCCAAGCCCAGTTCCATCGCCAAACCGCTGGCCAGTTCGGCCAGGGCAACACCAATCACGGCGGCGCCCAAGGCCAAGGCGCCGCCGGTCAGCGGTCCCGCCGCCGGTCCGGCCCGGTGATCGATCAATTGCGCCAGCGTGTGGGCGTGCACGGTGATCCCGGGCATCAGCGACCGGGGCCCCTTGATCACCGTGGAAAAGGGGGTGCGATGACGGTCGGTCAGCGTCAGATCGGCGCCGATCAGCACGATCTTGTTTCTCAGCCATGCGGCGGGCAACATCGGCACCGCCTGGGCGGGCAGTTCGCGGAATGCAGGAACGTCGGCCGAGGGCTGGCCGTGCCACGCGATCGACACCGGGCCGGGCGGACCTTCATGGCCGGTCAGTTGTACCGCCAGCGCATAGGCCAGCGAGGGTTTGCCCCCCTTGCCGGGAAAGGTCTGGCGGACGGTGCCGTCGAAACCGTCCTTGGCTAGATTGGCCATGCCCTTGGCGGCCGGGGGGACGAAGGCGTCTTGGAACGCCAATTGCGCGTCGTTCAGCCCTTCCTCGGCCCCGGCGGTGCTGATGGCCAAGGGAACGCGCACCGCGTCGATCACCGCCTTCAACCGCTCGTCCTTGTCGGGTTCGGTCGGCTGATCGAACAAGACGTCCAGCCCGATCGCCCGCACGCCGTCCTTTTCCAACGTTTCGATCAAACCCGCCAGAAAGCGGCGATCGACCGGCGTGCGATAGGGGAACTGGCGCAGCGTGTCCTCGGTGATCGCGGCGATCACGATGTCGGGGTGCTGCGGTTCGGGCGGCAGCAAGGTGGCGATGCGGTAATCGGCCAGCCAGCGTTCGCCCATGGACAGGAACGGAATCCGGTCGGTGATGACGTACCCGGCCAACGCCGCCGAAACCGCGATCAGCGCCTGAATGATCCGCTTGTTCATGGATGGGACAGAGTCCGAAGCAACGCCGTGCCTTGCGCCTCGCAGCCCATTTCCAGCATCCAGGCGGCGCGCGCCGCGTCGCTGGCCAACGACGCGGGAACCACATGGATCAGGATCGACAGGGGTTCCTTGTCGAGATCGACCGTATAGCCCTGGCGGTCGTGCAGGGCGATGGTGGTGGGCAGTTGCAAGCGCTGCACGCCCTTCGGCCACAGGGCCTTGCCGCTCCAGCTGTGATCGGCGGGGGTCAGGGTCAGAATCTGGGTTTCATCGGGCGGATCTTCTTGCCAAAAGACCACCGGGGCGCCTTCGGCCAAACAGCGCGCCCCGGTATGGCGCACATCGACCAGCCAGGGTTCGGGAACCGGCGGTTGGGCGCCCGCGTCGCGCACGACGCCCAGCGACGAGGTATCGGGACCACGGCTGGCCAGCAATCCGGTCAGCGAGGCGGCGACGCTGCCCTTGGCGGGTTCGGCGCCGGGAACCGGCGGGCCGTTGAAGGGGCCTTCCAGCTTAATCGTGCGTCCGTCGGCGGTGACCAGACTGACCCGTTGTCCCACCGCGAGGACCAGCGGCTTGGCGCCGTCGAGGGTTGCGCCGGGCGTTAGCCCCACCCCGGCCGCATCGATCACCACGGCTTCGGCCGCTTCCAACCGCCCGGCGATCAAGAGCAATCCCGACAGTATCCCCAAGAGCGTCCATGGCTTCATCGCAAGGCTCCCTCGCCGATCAGGGTGAAGCCCGCCCAATTCACCGGATGGGCCGTGGCGGGCGACGCCAGCAGCGACACCTGCGCTTGCCGCAGGGCTTCGGCATGGCCGATTTCGGCATGGGCGAACAGTCCGGTCATCAGAGCCCGGGTCGCGGCCGAGGGCACCGGCCAATGGCTGGCCAGAACCGAGCGGGCGCCGGCGTGAAAGAAGGTCTCGGCCAGACTGGACAGAGATTCGCCGCCGAACTGGCCGGTTTTGGTTGCCGTGTTGCACGCCGACAGCACGACCAAATCGGCATCCAAGTTCAAGGCGGCGATTTCACCCGATTCCAGCAGACCGTCTTGGTCCTTCGAGGTCGCGGGCTGCGGCGGCGGGCTTAGCGCCAGCCCGGGTTGCGACTGACAGCGCAGCTCGGCGGGCAGCAGCCCGTGGGTCGCGAAATACAACACGCGATAATCCGCCAGCGGGCGGGCACGCAAGGCCGCCTCGGTGGCCGCCGTTCCGGTCAGGATATCGTCGCTGGACGCGCCCAGGCTGGCGCCGACCGCGCGCACCTCCGGTCCGGTATCGGGCAGGGGGGCCAAGCCGGTCAGCAGTTCGGCGGGAAACACCCCGTCGCCGCGGCAATGCTCGGACAAACCGGCCGACGAGGTGCCCCGGAAGGCGGGATCGCCGATGCCCAGGAACGGTTTGGCGGCATGGGACGGGCGCGCCGATCCGCGCAACACGGTAAAGGCTCCCGCCGTCGGCCATGCGGTCACGGCGAACCGTTGCACCAGCCACTGGTTGGCGCCCGCCTCGGGGCGCAGCATGGCAAGGGGAAGGCTGGCCAGGGCGCCGGGGGCGGCGACTTGCAGGCGGGTAACACCGGCCAGGGCCGGTTCCAGGCCGGCGAACAAATCCGTGTATAGCCGGTGCGCCAAGGCGGTGTCGAAGGGTTCGATCTTGCCCGATTTCACGGCGACGGCGCGGCGCAAAGCGGCCACCGCTTGGGTCAGCCGATCCTCGTTCAGAGCGATTTTGGCGCCCGAAAGGCCGCCCTGGGTGATCACCATCCCCACCCCGAAATCGCGGCCAAAGGCGAAGGTGACGAACGCCTCGTCCGCCGCCAGTTGGTGGCGCAGTGCCACGGCCGTGGTCAGGGCGGGTTGTTCGAGCCGGTCGTAATCGGGGAAATCGTGGCGAAGCCGGGTGTCGATCGCGGTTTTCTGGTCGGTCGCCCAGCTTAACCGGCCGGACAGCCAAGACAGCCGGGTGGGGTCGCGCTGGTCGTCCGGCTTGGCGTTTTCGGCGGCCAGGGCCAGCCGGGTCTCGGCCAGAACGCGTTCGGCCTCGTGCTGGTCGCGGATCAGGGCCGCCAAGGCGGGGTCCTTGGCGGCGAAGGTCGAGGCGCTGCGCGACAATGCGTCGCGCCCGTGTCCGGCACCGATGCGTTGCAGGGTTTGGAACAGTTGCTCCAACACGGTGTCGTGCCGGGCCGGGTCGTTGGCGGCGACCGCCAAGGCGGCGGTTACATAGGGGGCGACCGCCTCGAAGCCCAAGGGCGAGTCGGCACCGTTCAGCCCCTTGGCGAAGGCGTCGAGCGCCGGATCATAACGTCCGGCCTGGGCGTACAGCCGTCCCAAGGCCAGCCAGCCGGCTTGCGCCGCCGGACCGTCGCCGAACAGCGCGGTATAGGTGGCGGTGGCATCCTCGATCAGATGTTGTCCGCGTTCGACGCGGCCCAAGCGCCCTTCGACCTCGCCCAGCAGAATCCCGGCATCGGGTTTCCACCAAGCCGGCAAACCGGGGGTGGCGCCGACGATCGCGTCGGCTTCGGCGGCGGCGGTTTCGGCCCCCGCCCAATCCTCCAGCCGCAGGCAGGCCTGGGCCTCGATCATCCGGCCGTGGGCCAATTCGCCCTTCGCGAACTGAGTGACGGCGGCGCCCGCGGTGCCGTCCGGGGCGGCCAGAGCGTCAAAACCGGTGTTGGCCCGCCGGGCCAGATCGCGGGCCGCGCCGTAATGACGCTGGTTCATCGCGTCCATCGCCAAATAGAGCGTCAACCGGGGGGAATCAAGCGGATCGGGCGAGCGTTCAGCCAAGGGTTCGGCCCGCTGGAACAGGCTGTGCGCTTCCTCGAACCGGCTTTGGTTGCTGACCTCCAGGGCCAGACGAATCAGGGTGTCGGCAAGGGCGGGGCTGTCTTGCCCCAAACTCGCGCCCTGCAAGTCCAGGGCTTGACGGTAGGCGCGTTCGGCCTGGGCGTCGTCGCCCCGGCTGTTGTCCAGACGCGCGGTCTCCAACAGATCGCGGCCGGTGGCGGCGGTGTTCCCGGCGGCGGCCCCGGGGCTTTGATCAACGACGGGGGTGGTGCCGCCTTTCATGGCCCGCACGGCGCGCTCCAGAACCGGCAAAAGGTCGGCAAGGCCGTCGGCCTCGATCACCACGCCGCCGCTCAAGGGTACGGTCAGCCGCACCGCCGGCCAGCCGCCGTTGCGGAAGGTGCAGGACTGGGCGCCGCAGTTCAGGCGCAGGCTGCTGACGA
>CAIULK010000179.1 GCA_903899885.1 uncultured Rhodospirillaceae bacterium | reverse complement strand
CCGGGCAGGGTCAGGGTCGCTTGCAGGATCGACAAGGCGGCGATGGTCAGAAACAGGTTGAAGATCAGGGCGATGTTGGCGAACAAGCCGAACAGGCCGTAGCTGGCCCCCATATACACGACCACCAGGGTCAAGCCGACCAAGCACGAGATCATCCCTGCCTTGACCGCGTCGGCCCCCAGATCCGGGCCGACGGTGCGTTCCTCGACCACGGTCAATGGGGCGGGCAGGGCGCCCGCGCGCAGCAGCATCGCCAGTTCGTTGGCCGACGACACGCTGAAATTGCCGCTGATTTGACCGCGCCCGCCAGTAATCGGTTCTTGGATGACCGGGGCGCTGATGATCTTGCCATCGAGCACGATGGCGAAGGGCTTGCCGACGTTTTCGCGCGTGATGTCGGCGAAACGCTTGGCGCCGACCGTGTCCATCTGGAAGGCAACCACCCAGCGGCCCGACCGCTGGTCCGAGGTGGCCGAGGCGTCGCGCAGACGCGCCCCGTCCAGTTCGACCTTGCCGCGGATCATCATCTTTTCCGGGCCGTGCGCGGTGGCGTCGGCCATGGGGAGCACCTTGGCGCCCGGCGGCACGATCGGGCGCGGCGTGCCGTCCTCGTACAGCAAGTGGAAGGTCATCTTGGCGGTCTGGCCCAACAGCCGCTTGATCCGTTCGGGATCGTCGATGCCGGGCAGCTGAACCAGGATGCGGTTGCCGCCTTGGCGCGCGATCACCGGTTCGTTGACGCCGGTTTCGTCGATGCGGCGCCGGACGATTTCGATCGATTGCTCGATGGCGCGGGTTTCGGCGGCACGCACCGCGGTTTCCGACAGCGACAGTTGGAAATGGCCGTCCGAGTTCTGTTCGACCGCGAATTCGTGGACCAAGGGGGTGCCACCCAGCGCCGGGTTGATCGCCGTGCGCGCCGCCTCGGCTTGGGCGGGATCGGTCAGCGTGAAGCTCACCCCCATCGCCTGCGGGCCTAGGTCACGGTAGCCGATCTTTTCCTTGCGCAGCTCGGTGCGGATGGTATCGACCGTGCCCTCCAGCTTTTCGCGGATCAGGGTATCGGTATCGACCTGCAACAGCAGATAGGCGCCGCCCTGAAGATCGAGGCCCAGATGGAAACGCGGCAGTTCCAGCCAGCCGGGCAGGCTGTCCTTGCGAACCAAGTTGGGCAGGCTGAGCAAAACGCCCAACGCGCAGGTCGCCCAGATGAGGATGGTTTTCAGCCGCGAAAAATAGAGCATGGGAATAGCCTGTGGATGGTGGCAGGCTCTTCCTAACGTTTTCCGGCCACAGCGTAAACCCCGGGATTGACCCAGCCTCGGGATCGGCCGAACAATACCGCCCCTGTGGCCGAGGATGCGTGTCTTGGGTAGCTTGCCGATCATCTTGGTGGTGGACGATGAAAAACGCTCGCAGGAGGCGATCGGGCGGGTTTTGGGCGACGAGTTCCGGGTTCTCGCCGCCTCGAACGCCGCCGAGGCCGAGGCCATTCTGGCGGGCGAGATGGTGCATGCGATCTTGTGCGATCAGCGGATGCCGGGAACCGAGGGGGTGGCGTTTTTAAAGTCGGTGCGGGCTCGCTGGCCCGATCCGGTCCGCATGATCATTTCGGGCTTTACCCAGCCCGACGACATTATCGCCGGGGTTAACGAGGCGGGGATCTACCGCTATATCACCAAGCCGTGGGTGCCCGATGATCTGGTCCGGGTGGTGCGCGACGCGCTGGACCTGTGGCGGCTGCAACATGCCAGCGGTCAGGCCGCCTTGGACCTGAAGGTCGCCCCCCGCGCCCAGGAACGCGCCGTCGCCAAGCGCACCGCGACTCTGAAACGCGCCCATCATTTCGACCGGATCGTCCACGATCCCGCCTCGCCGCTATCGGACGCGATCGCTCTGGCCCGGCGGGTGGCGCCTTATGATATTTCGGTGTTGATTACCGGCGAGTCGGGAACCGGCAAGGAGCTGCTGGCCCGCGCCATCCATTATTCAAGCCCGCGCGGCGACAAGCCCTTCGTGGTCGAGAATTGCGGCGCACTCCCCGATCAATTGCTGGAATCCGAATTGTTCGGTTGCAAGAAGGGCGCCTTTACCGGCGCCTATGAAGACCGCATCGGTTTGTTCGAACAAGCCTCGGGCGGCACCATCTTCTTGGACGAGATCGGCGACACCTCGCCCGCTTTTCAGGTCAAACTGCTGCGCGTGCTGCAAGAAGGCGAGGTCCGGCCCCTGGGCGCGCGGCTAACCCGCAAGATCGATGTCCGGGTGATCGCCGCCACCAACCGCAATCTCGACGATGACGTCGGCGCCGGTCAGTTCCGCCGCGACCTCTATTACCGCATCGCCACCTTTCCGGTTCATCTGCCGTCGTTGCGGGACCGGCCGGTGGATATTCCGGTGTTGGCCGAAAGCCTGCTGGCCGAGATCCGGCGCAGCCTGGGCAAACCCGTCAAGGGCTTCACGGCCGAGGCGATGGCGGCGCTGGCCGCCCACGATTGGCCGGGCAATGTGCGCGAAATGCAAAACGAAATTGCCCGGATGACGGCTTTGGCCGATGGCGACCGTTTGGGCCTGGATTTGATCAGTCCGCGCCTGCGCCGCCGCCCGGTCAAGGCCGGCGAGGAGGGGGTGACCCTGAAGGACCGTCTTGACGCGCTGGAGGCCGAGGTGCTGGCCGAGGCCATGGAACGCTGCCGGGGCAATCTGAGCCGGGCCGCCCTGGAGCTGGGGCTGTCGCGGGTCGGGCTGCGGGCCAAGCTGCGCCGCCACGGGATGGAGCGGGCGCAGTGACCGACGCGGGCGCCATTCAGGAATCCGCCTGGATCGAGGTCATCGCCAAGATGGAGGAGGTCTATTCCGACCTCATCCAATACGAAATCGACCTAGAAGAGAAAAATGCCGCTTTGGAGGAAGCTCAGCGCTTCATCGGCAGCGTCCTCTCTTCCATCACCGATATCCTGGTCGTTTGCGGGCGAAGCGGGGAAATTCAGCAGGTCAATCTGGCGTTCCTGAAACTGACCGGTTTGGCCGAGGCCGATTTGTTGGGCCGCCCGGTCGCGGAATTCCTGGCTGTCGATGTCGAGCAGATGCCGCTGTGCGGCTGGCTTGGATCGGCCGAGGGGGGCACCCGCGAGGTGCGCTTTCAAACCAGTGGGGGCGGTGCCAGCGAGCCGGTGGAACTGGCCTGCGCGACCCGTTTTGATCACCGCGGGCTTCCAGCCGGGGTGGTTCTGTCGGGCCGTCCGGTGGGGGATCTGCGGCGCGCCTTTGATGCGCTGTCGGCCGCCCAGGTCCGGCTGGTCCGCCAAGAAAAGATGGCCTCGCTCGGTCGCTTGGTGGCGGGGGTTGCACATGAGATCAACAATCCGGTCAGCTTCGTCGTCGGAAATGTTCATGCCCTGGCGAAATATGCCCGCCGCCTCGATGACTACTTGGCCGCCGTCCATGCGGGGCGGCAAAACGCCCGGTGCCGGGCGCTGCGCCGCGACCTGGGGATCGACGCCTTGTTGGCCGACCTGCCCGGCTTGATCGAGGGAACGATGGAGGGGGCCGGACGGGTCGCCGATATCGTCGCTTCGCTGAAGAGGTTGTCGTTCACCGACAAGGGGCCGCCCGAGGTGGTCGATCTCAGCCAATTGATTCGCAACGCCGTTCAATGGGCGGTCCGGGACCGCCTTGTTCGTGTCGATGCCGCCGTTCCCGATCGTGTCGTGATACGAAGCCATGCTGGCCCCCTACATCAGGTGGTTGTTAATCTCCTCGACAACGCGTTGGATGCGGTGTCATTGATTCCCGAACCAATTGTATACGTGACTTTGAGCTCCCTTGACAAGAAAGTTACCTTCAAGGTTGAGGACAACGGATCCGGCATCCTTTCCGAGAATTTGCCCAATCTGTTCGACCCGTTCTTCACCACCAAAACCGTGGGACAAGGCACCGGCTTGGGGCTGTGGATCGTCGAGGGGATCGTCAAGGATCTGGGCGGCACGATCGAGGTTTACAACCGCCCGGCGGGCGGCGCCGCCTTCGTGGTCAGCTTGCCCGCTTGAACGGACGGGCCCGGCCACGCTATCGTGCGGCGATGACCGATGCTTTCGTGACCTTATGTGCCGATGACTATGGGCTTGCCCCCGGGATCGGCCGTGCCATCCGCGATTTGATCGCCCGGGGCCGCTTGCAGGCCACCGGCTGCATGACCTCGTCGCCCTATTGGCCTGGCGAGGCGGCTTTGCTCAAGCCCCTGGACGGCCAAGCCGATATCGGGTTGCACATCACCCTGACCGATCAAACCGCCCTGGCGCCGATGCCGGGTTTGGCGCCCGACGGCCGCTTGCCGGCGATCACCCATCTGATGCGGCTGGCCTGGGGCGGGCGGTTGGACCAAGCGGTGGTGGCCGCCGAGATCCATCGCCAGATCGACACCTTCGAGGCCGAGTTCGGGCGCGCGCCCGATTTTCTCGACGGGCATCAGCATGCTCACCAGTTGCCGGTGATCCGCGACGCGGTGGTCGCCATCGCCCGCGACCGTTTGGCGGGCAAGGCCTGGGTGCGAAGCTGCGCCGAGCCGCTGGGGGCGTTGTGGCGCCGTGGTGTCGATCCCTTCCGGGCAGGGGTCATCGCGGGCATGGGGCGCGGGCTGGACCGGCGCTTGAAACAGGCCGGGCTGCGGCAAAACCACTCGTTCCGTGGGGTCTATGACCTGGCCGAGCGCGTGCCCTATGACCGGCTGTTCGCGGCCTTCGTTGAAAATCCCGGTCCGGGCACGCTGGTGATGTGTCATCCGGGCTGGGTCGATGAGGCGCTAATCGCCGCCGACCGGGTGACGGGGCGGCGCGAGACCGAGTTTCGTTTTCTGGCCTCCGACGCCTGTCAAGACCGGTTGGACCGCCTGGGGATCCGCCTGTCCCGCTTGACATGAGCCGTTTCGATACCGGGTTCCGTCTGGCTTGCTATTACGCGGCCACTTTCGGCGCGATCGGGATCAATTTGCCGTTCTGGCCGGTCTGGCTGGCTGACCGGGGGCTGTCGGCCTCCGAGATCGGGGTGGTGGTCGCCGTCACCTATTTGTGCCGGATCGCCGTCAATCCGGTGATCGGCTGGGTGGTCGATCGGCGCGGCGACCGCCGACGCCCGATGGTGGTGCTGGCCGCCGCCGCCGCTGGCGCCTGGGCACTGTTCGCGTTCGTGCACGGTTATGGCGCCATTCTGGTGCTCAGTTTCGTCGCCACCGGCCTGTGGGCGGGCGGGATGCCGATTGGCGAAAGTCTGGCGATGATGGCCTGCGCCGAGCAGCGGCTGAATTACGGGCGCATCCGGTTGTGGGGATCGTTGGCCTTTATCGTGGCCGCCACCCTGGGCGGGCGGTTGCTGGTGACGACGCCGCCCAAGCTGCTGGTGTGGCCGATTGCCGCCGGGCTGGTGCTGACCACGCTGGCCTGCCTGCGCTTGCCCGATATGCGGGCGCCGTCGGCGCGCCACGCGCCGGGTCCGGCGTTGCGCCCGCTGCTGGTCTCGACGCCGTTTCTGCTGTTTTTGGCCGCCACCGCCTGCAACAACGTTTCGCACACCGTCTATTACGCCTTCGCCACCCTGCATTGGCGGGCCGCCGGGATTGGCGGCGATGTCATCGGGTTGTTGTGGTCGGAAGGGGTGATCGCCGAGATCTTGCTGTTTGCCCTGTCGGGGCCGGTGGTCCGCGTTTTAGGCCCCGCCCGGCTGCTGGTTCTGGCCGGGATCGCCGGGATTGTGCGCTGGACGCTGCTGGCGTTGCCGCCCACGATCGGCCTGTTGGTGGTGGTTCAGCTGCTGCATGCGGGGACCTTCGGCTGCGCCCATCTGGGAGCGATGCATTTCTTGGGGCGCGCCGTGCCGGTATCGCTGGGCGTGCGTGCGCAGGCGCTGTTTTCGGCGATCGCCATCGGTTTGCTGCCGGGGCTGACCAGCTTTTTCGCCGGCACCCTGTATCAGCGGTTCGCGGGCGGCGCCTTTCTGGCGATGACGGTCGCCAGCGCGGGCGCCCTGTGGGCGGCTTGGGGCCTGGCAAGGCGGTGGCGGGGCGAGTTGGTGGTGTCGGCCCCGAGCCGCGATTCATAATTCCTCCGGATTATGCGGTTAGCCATATAAATACCTGTTTTATCAGGAATCGCTGGGGCGGTATTTTCGCCGCCGCAGGGTAATTCGGTAATGCTTTGGAAAGAAACCGGCGCTAGGATTCGAAAGTTAAGGGGACCGATGGGCGCGGCTCGTCGTCGATACAGGGTGGTCAAAGGCTGAACCCATGAAGGTCACGGAATCAGAACGTGCCTTTTTGCACGAGCTTAATGCGATCAAGAAAGATCCGCTCGGCAAACGGGTGATCCATTTCTCGGTGTCGATGACGCCGGGGGAAAAGCCGTCGATCGATAAGATCAACAAGGCGATCGCCTTCGTCAAGAAGGCGATGGACCGCGCTGTTTATATGGAAAGCTTCGTCGCCAGCAACGGCGATTTCTTTATCTGTTACTCCCACGTTTCGATTTCGCATGCGATGGGCGTCTGTTCCAAGATTCAGCACTTCTTCATGGGCGACGCGGTTCTTTCGACGAAGAATCCGTATGGCGAGTATTCGTTTTATAAAATCGCCGATGCCTCGCGCGACCTTGATAAAATATTCACGGCGTTCCGCTCGATCATTTCCGAGGCGCAGCCCGATCTAAAGAACACCTTCAAAAACCCGATCCTGCCCGAGCACGTCGCCTATATCCGCGATAAGCTGAAAACTCAGAATATTCGGGCATGTTTGTTTAATCAGCCGGTTTATTTGATTTCAAACAAGACCCCGTCGATCGAATATTTGAAGTTTTTTGTCTCTCTGGAAAAACTGGAAGAGACCTATCTGCCCAACACCAATCTAACCGCGCACCCCTGGAACTTCCTGACCCTGGCCGAGGAGCTGGACCGCGCGGTGCTGCGGGTGGTCGGGCAGGAAATTTCGGAATTCCGCCACAAGGGCTTTTCCATCAACGTGGCGCTGCGCACCGTGTTGGGCAAGGAATTCACCGATTTCATGGATCACGTCCCGGCCAAACTGGGTGGGCGGATCATCATCGAAATCAACAAGACCGACCTGCTTCAGCATCTGACCATGCTGAAGGACCTTGACGTGTTCCGTAAGGAAACCGGCATCAAGATGTGCGTCAGCGGGTTGGATTTCCACGATTTCGAGGTGATCAACTTCACCTCGGTGCAGCCCGATTTCATTCGGGTGGATTGGCGCAACAGCCTGCTCAGCCTGAACGACGAGGCGATCGAACGGTTGTTCATGAGTGTGCGGGCGCACGCCCCCGCCGCCTTCGTGCTGTCGCGCTGCGACAATCCCAAGGCCTTTCCGTTCGCGCGCGCCTTGGGGATACAGCTGGTGTCCGGGCGCCTCGCCGACAAATTGTTCCGCAGCGGCATGGAAATGTAGGCGAAAGGACTTGACCCGGCAGCCCGCGAAGCTCATGAGTATCGGCTCTTCACACGCCGAACATTCGCCAGGGAGGGCCGATGGCCAAGGAGGATCTAATTGAGTTTTCCGGCACCGTGGCCGAGTTGCTCCCCAATGCCATGTTCCGCGTCAAGCTCGATAACGGCCACGAGGTTCTTGCCCACACGTCGGGTAAGATGCGTAAGAACCGTATCCGGGTTTTGGCCGGCGATAAGGTGAATGTGGAAATGACGCCCTACGACCTGTCCAAGGGGCGCATCACCTTCCGATTTAAATAGTGGCTCAATCCGTCTTATCCGCCGGTTTGGTGTTGGCCTCGGCCTCGCCGCGCCGGTTGGATCTGCTGGCCCAGATCGGCGTGCGCCCTTTGGCGGTCGATCCCGCCGATCTCGACGAAACCCCCGGAAAATTGGAATTGCCCGCCCCGCACGCCAAACGGCTGGCGGGTGAAAAGGCGCGCCTGGTGGCCGCCCGCCATCCCGGCCGCTTTGTCTTGGCCGCCGACACCGTGGTCGCCTGCGGGCGTCGCATTCTGCCCAAGGCGGAGAGCGAGGCCGACGCCCAATTCTGTCTCGATCTGCTGTCCGGGCGGCGCCATACGGTGGTCGGCGCGGTGTGCCTGCTGGGGCCGGACGGACGGGAACGCCTTCGGGTCGTCGAAACCAAGGTCGCCTTCAAACGCCTGGACCACGCCGAGGTCGCCGCCTATCTGGCGGGCGGCGAGTGGCGGGGCAAGGCTGGCGGCTATGCCATCCAGGGCATGGCGGCGCTGTTCGTGCGCTGGATCGAGGGGTCGTACTCCAACGTCGTCGGTCTGCCGCTGTTCGAGACCGGCGCCCTGCTGAACGCGGCCGGGGATGCGCGCGGATAACCGCATCGAGCTGGCCTGGGGCCCCGGCGAAAGCCGTGCCGCCCTGTATCACGGCGACCGGCTGGTCGAACTGTTTATTCTGCGCGGCGATTCGGCGGTGGGATCGGTGTATCTGGGCCGGGTTTTGGCGCGGGCCGGGTCGATCGGTGCCGCCTTCGTCGAGATCGGTTCAGAGCGTCCGGGATTTCTGCGCCACGCCGAGGGGGTGTCGGACGGCGACGCCGTGCTGGTGCAGGTCAAGGCCGAGGCGCGCGGCCACAAGGGCGCGGTGTTGACCCGCGAGGTTTCGTTCGCCGGGCGCTGGCTGGCCTATTCGCCGCTGCGGCCGGGCCGCTCGCTGTCGCGCCGTTTGCCCGAGGACGAGCGCCAACGCCTGTCGGCGCTGTTGGCCGATCTGGCCGAACCGGGCGAGGGATTGGTCGCGCGCACCGCCGCAGCCGGGCGCGGCGCGGACGAGATCGCCGCCGAGCTGGCCGGCTTGCGCGCCGATTGGCGCACCACCCAGGCGGCGCGAACCACCGCCACCGGCCCCACCGTGGTGTGGCGGCCCGACCCGCTGGTTCGGCTGCTCGCCGAACACCCGGAGGTGTCGGATCTGCGGATCGACGACATCGCCGCCCGGGCGCAAGCCCGCGCCCGATTGGGGGCCATCGTCGGCGACGGTCCGGTCGACCGCGCTCGCCTCGACGAAGCGATCGCCCTGTCCTTGGATCCGGTGGTGCCCTTGCCCTCGGGCGGGCGGCTGGTGATCGGCATGGCGGCGGCGCTGACCGCGATCGATGTCGATTCCGGCAAGGGAGCGCCCGAGGCCGCCAACCGCGAGGCGGTCGCCGAAATCGCTCGCCAGATCCGGTTGCGGGGATTGAGCGGACAGATCCTGGTCGATTTCGTGCCGGGCGAGGAGGGCCGCAAGGCGCTCTACCGTCTGGCCGACGCCCTCACCCGCACGGTGGCGGACGACCCCTTGCCCGCCCAGGTACACGGCGTATCGCCGATGGGCATTGTCGAACTGAGCCGCGAGCGCCGCCGCCCGCGATTGGATGAGATCCTGTGCGAGGTCGAATGGCGCCCGTCGGCCCGCACCCTGGCCTTCGCCGCCCTGCGCCAAGCGATCACCGAAGCCGCGTGCCGCCCCGGCCGCCGTTTGGCCCTGGTGGCCGCCCCTGCGGTCATCCGGGTGCTGGAAACACAGCCCGGCGCGCTGCGCGAGGCCGAAACCCGGATTGGCGAGCCGCTGACCTTGCGCGCCGACCCGGCCCGCGCCCCCGAGGACACGGCGATCATGGAGATTCCCCGATGAGTGAAAAATGCTGCCCGATCTGCCAACGCCCGGCCGTGGAACGGTACCGCCCGTTCTGCTCGGCCCGCTGCGCCGACGTCGATCTGCACCGCTGGCTGGCCGGGGTATATGTGGTGGAAACCGCCGACACCCCGGAAACCGACCGGATCGCCGATAACGACGATGAATTCGCATGAATGACGTCTTGTCACGGGTCGCGAAACCCTATATAAGCCGCTGCCTCGACCGCCCCAAAGGCGGTCCGTGCCCAGGTAGCTCAGTTGGTAGAGCATGCGACTGAAAATCGCAGTGTCGGTGGTTCGATTCCGCCCCTGGGCACCATTCTAAACCCCTG
>CAIULK010000178.1 GCA_903899885.1 uncultured Rhodospirillaceae bacterium | reverse complement strand
CTCGACGAGGTGGTCGAGGCCCGCAAGGACGTCACCGTGGTGCTGCACCCCCTGACCGACGACCGGCGCATCCTGCCTTTGGAACGGACCGGTGAAACGCTGGAGGCCCCGGACGGCTTCATGCTGGTGGTCTCGTACAATCCGGGCTACCAGAATGTGTTGAAGCAGCTCAAGCCCTCGACCCGCCAGCGCTTCGTGGCGATGGAGTTCGACTTTCCGCCGCCCGAGGTCGAACTCGCGGTGGTCGTTCAGGAAAGCGGGCTGGCCGAGGTTAAGGTGCGGCCGCTGATCCATCTGGCCGCGCGTTTGCGCGCCTTGAAGGGCCACGATGTCGAGGAAGGGGTATCCACCCGCCTGCTGGTCTATTGCGCGACCCTGATCGCGGCGGGCATGGCGATGCGCGACGCCGTGCAAGCCACGATGATCGAGCCCCTGACCGACGAACCCGAGGTCAAGAAGGGCCTGGAGGAAATCGTGCGGGCGGTGTTCGCCTGATGGGCGTGCTCGACGCCCTGGAATTGGAGGAACGGGTCGGCGCGCTGTGGCACCGCTTGGTCGGCGAGCGGGCCTCGATGCCGTCCTACCCCGAAGCGGCGATCGAACTCGACAGCCTGCGCCCCTTGCTGGCGGTATTTTTCCGGGGTTTGGGCGGCGATCCGGGGGTGGCAATCACCTCGGCCTCGGCCCGCCAATCCGGGCATCGCTTGTCCTGGCGCCAACGCTTGGGGATGGACGGCGAACGGCTGGAAAAAACAACCCGCGACGAAACCGCGCTGTCGCTGCCTGGGCGCATCGCGCTGTTTCCCGATCCCAGCCTGAACCGCGATTTGTATTTTTGGCTGGCCGCGTTCATGGCGGAATTCGGCCCAGCCCGGCCCACCCAATCCGATCCGTTGACCGCCGACCTCGCCTTCATCGCGCACGCGGCGGCGACCACCGCCCGGGTGCTGGAGCTGTGGCCGGGCCTGATCATCCGCTATCGCCGTCTAGCCGACGCTCACTTGGCCGCGCGGCCGAACCGCGACCTGAACGGGATTGAGCAGCGAATCGAAATTCATATCCGGCGGATTCTGACCGGGCAGCCGGGATTGCCGCCATCGGGTGCCGCCCCCGTTGGGTACAAACCGTTTCTGCCGGTGCCGTTGTGGGGCGAGGCGGTGCACGCCGATCCCACCCAGGCCGACGAGGACGAAGACGACCAAGACGAAGACGCCCAAGGCGGCTCGAAGGAGCAAGAATCGAAACGCCGCCACGCCGAACGCCAGGACAAGGATCACGCCAACCGCAAGGACCCGCTGATCCTCAACCGCTTCGAAAAAATCCTGGCGATGGCCGACATGGTCAACGTCAATCGCGGCAAGGACGACACCGACGAGGAGGAGGCGAAAAAGGCCGCCGACGACCTCGACACCCTGACCTTGGCCAAGAATTCCCGGAAGGTCGCCACGAAGCTGGCCTTCGACCTGGATCTGCCGCCCTCGGCCGCCACCGCCGCCCGCCTGACCGGGCCGTTGCTGTACCCCGAGTGGGATTACCGCGGCCGGGTGATGCACCCCGATCATTGCCGGGTGATCCTGGCCACCGCCAGCCAAGAGGGCGAGGATTGGGCACCCGATGACGATCTAAAACGCCGCATCCGCGCCGTGCGCCGCCAGTTCGAGGCGCTGCGCACCCGCGCGCTGATCCTGCGCGGCCAAGTCGATGGCAGCGACCTCGATACCGACGCGGCGGTCCGCGCCCGCTGCGATTTGCGGGCCAGCGGCATCGGAACCGACCGGGTGTGGATGCAACGCCGCCCGATGGAACGCGATCTGGCGGTCAGCGTGCTGGTCGATGCCTCGCTGTCCACCGACGCCTGGGTGGAAAACCGCCGGGTTCTGGATGTCGAGAAGGAAGCGTTACTGGTGTTCAGCCACGGCCTGTCCGCCTGCGGCGACAGTTTCCAAATCGCCACCTTCACGTCACGCAAGCATGATTACATCAAGATCGACACCGTCAAATCCTTCGACGAACCCTTCGACGCCACCATCGAACGCCGGATCGGCGCGATCAAACCCGGCTATTACACCCGGATCGGCGCGGCGCTACGCCATGCCACCGCCGAGTTGGACAAACGCCCCTGCCGCCACCGTTTGCTGCTGGTGCTGACCGACGGCAAGCCCAACGACATCGACCATTACGAAGGCCGCTACGGCATCGAGGACACCCGCAAGGCCATTCAGGAAGCCCGGAAAAAGGGATTGGTGGTGTTCGGCGTCACCATCGACCGCAAGGCGCAAAGCTATTTCCCGCACATGTTCGGGCGCTCGTCCTTCGCGATCGTCCGCCACCCGGCCCACTTGTCGGCGGCGCTGCCCCGGATTTACCGGCATTTGGCGGTATAAAGGGGAGTTCTTTGTTTGTCCCTCGCCGGGCGCAAACCCCTGGTTTGCTTGGCCGCGCCCTCAATGGGCGCCGGAGCGAAGTGATTTAACCTGAAATCACTTCGCTCTACGGCTGCGCACCGCGGGCTTCGCCGTCGCTGAACAGGCTGAACATCTGGCGCAGGAAACCGGGGGTCAGCGCCGACAGCGGATTGACCATGACGTCGGGGTTGTCGCTGGGGCCGCGCATCGTGAAATTGAAGGCCACCAAGCCGCCCCCCTTCTCGCCGCCGGTAACGATCCAGCCCAGCAGCGGAATATTGCCCAGCGCGCTGTTGATCGCATACATCGGCACCACCGTGCCGTCGAGCGCCACCCGGCCCCGGTCCAGATCGATCCGGCCCGAGGCGGTCAACCCCAAGGCCGATCCGAAGGCGCGGCCGCCCTTCACCTTCAATTCGCCGGACTGATAGGAAAAAGGCGCATCCAAGGTGGAAAAGGCAATCCCCTCGCCGCGCAGCGCATCGACGATACCGGTCAGCGAGGCGACGTTGAGCAAACGGGCCAAGCCCGGCGCCCCCACCACGTGATAATCGGAAATCCGCATCACGCCGTCGATTGGGGCGTTCGCCTGGGTATCGTCGGCGCCGCCGTCGATGTCCAGCTTTCCACCGACCACGTGATCGTAGATCCCGAACGCCCGCAAGGTAGCCCCGGCATCGTCGGAGGTCACCTTCAACACCCGCCGGGTGGGCCCCGCGGGCAGCAACGCCGCGTTCAGGCTTTTACCCTCGCCCAACAGGCCTTTCAGGGAAAAGGTCCGCCACACCCCGTTGTCGCGCTGCATCGCCAATTGCACGGTGTCGAGGCGTCCGTCGTTCGACAGATATAGGGTCTTGAAGGCGGCGCTCAGCGCCAAGGGCGTCAGGTCGGGCTTGGACGGCGCGGGCGAGTCGGACGCCATCATCGCGCCCGCGTCGAAGGCATTGCCCTTGAAGGCAATATCCATTCCCCCCGCCGGGCGAAACACGATACTGCCCTCGGCATCGGTGCGGCCAACCGCCAATTTCTGGAAATCCACCCGCCGCGCCTTGCCGTCGGGTCCGAACAGGGCCGAGCCCGCCACCCGCTGCTCGCCGATCGCCATCCCAAAATGCGGAATTGCCGACAATTGGCCGTTTTCGACCCGGATCTCGGCCTCGGCGGTTCCCGCCACCCCTTCCGGCTTTTTCCCATTGACCCAGGTCAAGGCCAGCTTGGCGGGCGTCAGGTCGGCCTGTACCTGGATGTCGGCTTGGCTCTTCGCGGTCACGGTGGCGGTAACCGACGCCGCCACCGGCCCGGTCAGCCAGGGGGCAACGAAGGGCGGTCCATCCAGACGCAACTGGCGGCGCTGCGCCTCGTCGATCTTGGGCGCGGTCAAACGGTAACGGCTGCGGAACGGCGCGTTCCTGTTGAAATTCTCGCGCCACTGAATGTCGCCGGCAATGGTGCCCAGACGGATCGCCCCGCCGACATCCATGCCCTTGGCATCGACATCCAGGGTCAGCGCCCCTTGCGAGACGTCGAGCCCCATCAGCATGTCGGGGAACGCGGCGTCCTTGGCCACCGCGTGGGCGTGAACGCCGACCTCGTCGAGCGTCAATGCCATCAGCAACGGGAATTTAAGCTGCAACCGCGCCGCCGCCGTTCCCGACACCGTGTCGGGCCGTAGCCCCAGCGCCTTGGAATAACCCAAGGGCGGGCTGTCGATCAGGGTCAAGGCGTCGCGCAGCGGCCCATTGATGCCAAGGTCGATCGCCGCCCATTGATCGGGTTTGTCCAGCCCGCCCAGATCAATGGTGCCATCGGTGATCTTCAAGCCCCACAGCGTGCCGCCGCTGGCGCGGATGCGGAACACCTTGTCGTCGAAAACCACGCTGCCGGTGGCGTTTTCGACCGGCGGCATCGGATGCAGGTAATCGACCGTCACGCCCTCGGCCTCGATGCCGCCGTTCAGCCGGTCGATGTCGATATCCTCGAGCTTGCCGGTTTTTGAATGACCGACGAAGGTAATCCGCGCCTCGCGCGCAATCCCCTTCGACATGTTGCGCACCACCCAGGCCCGCGGATTGGGGGCCAGCCCCTCGGGCCACAGCGACGGCAGATCGTCGAACGTAATGCCGTGGGCGGTGGCATCCAGGGTCAGGGCCACCTCGCCCCCCAAACCGTCAACCGCGACGGTCGCCGCCAGTTTCGGGCCGCCGAAATCCAGCATCGCCTCATCGATGCGCAGACTCTTGCCGTTGCCGCTCAACCGGCCGCGCAAGGCCGCCGCCGCCACCTTGTGATCCATGCGGAAGGGTTGATCGATCTTCAGATGGCCCTCGCCGCCGGACAGATCGAAATCGATTCCGGTCACCCCCTCGGCCAAAGTCCCCCGCCCGCGCACGGTTCCCGAGAAAGGAAAATCCAGGGCCGCCAGGGCGCCCAGGGCGGGCGCCAACCCCGCCAGCCGGGCCGGACGCACGCCGCCGACGCTGGCCTCGCCCTCCACCCCGTCGTCCTCGCGGCGATAAGCAAGTTTTCCGTGCACCGTGCCGGTCTCGCCGCCCAGATCCAGCGCGGCTTGCAACGCCGCCTCCAGCCCGGAATTGGTGCGCCGGATCTCGGCATCGACCGAGGGAGCGTGCCAGATCATGCCCCGCACGTGATCCTCGATCACCACTTCCGCCCCGACCAAGGCGGCGCGCGACAGGCTGCGCCCCGGTTTGCTGGGATCGGGCAGCCCCACCAGATCGTCGATCATCGAACGCATGAAATCGCCGGGAGCGGCGGCCACGGCCGTGTCGGCGGCGCCGCCCAGGCCCCAGATCAGCCCGGTTTCGGGGTCGCGGATCAGGTGAACCTTTAGGCCGTACACCCGGATCGAACCCGGCGCCACCAGACCCGACATCAACGCCCGCCCACTGATGGTCAGGGCGATCTGCGGCACGCTGACCACCGGCTGGGTGGCTGCGAAAACCCGCACCCCCATCGCCCGCAGTTCCACCGTATGGCCGCTCAGCGCCAAAACCGTGCCGTCGAGTTTGACCGCGACGCTGCCATCGGCGGCGGTCAGCGCGGCCTCGATCGTCGGCGTCAGGAAATCCAGCGCCATCGGCCCGGCGGATAACCGCCAGACGAAAACAGGCACCGCGATCAACAGCCCGACGACCACCGCGCCGAGAAGCTGAAACAGATGCCGGACCGTGCCGCGTACCACCCCTGACGACTCCTTGACCCAAGAACTAGGATACACCACAGTCTAGGAACCACAACATTTGGGCAACAACAAGGTGAACTTTCGAGATACTTCTTTTTGGCCGCGCGCCTCGGACCCGGCCGCCCTGGGGGTTGAAACCCAGTCGTGGCGGGAATCCGCCATGGAACAGGCCGACCCAAAGCTGGCCGCCTTCATGAGCGAGGTGGCCGCGAGTCCGATGTTGGCCGCCCTGTTCGGCAATTCGCCGTTCCTGTCGATGCTTGCGCGTTTCGAGCCCGCGACGCTGCGCGACCTGGCCGAAAACGGGCCGGACGCGGCGTTCGAGGCGATTCTGGCCGGATTGGCCGACGATTCCGACCGCGACCGCATGATGCGATGCTTGCGCATCGCCAAACGCCGTGTGGCGCTGGTCGCCGGAATGGCGGAAATCGGCCGGATTTGGACGATCGAGCAATCGACCTTGGCCTTGTCGCGCTTTGCCGGCGCCGCCGTCCGCTTCGCGCTGCGCTGCTTGCTGCTGCGGGCCAACCAGCGGGGCGAGATCGGACTGGCCGACCCCGCCGACCCCGAGGCCGGATGCGGTTTGGTGGTGCTGGGCATGGGCAAGCTGGGGGCGTTCGAGCTGAACTATTCCAGCGACATCGATTTGATCGTGTTTTACGACCCGGCGGCGATTTCCTACACCGGGTCCGGCGGCGTTTCGGAGTGGGCAAACGCGGCTACCAAGGATCTGGCGCGGATGCTGGAAACCCGCACCGTCGACGGCTATGTCTTTCGCACCGATCTGCGCCTGCGCCCCGATCCCGGCGCCATGCCGGTGGCGGTGACCATCGCTGCGGCCGAAGCCTATTACGAGGCGATGGGCCAAACCTGGGAGCGCGCCGCGATGATCAAGGCGCGCGCCCTGGCGGGCGATGCGGCGGCG
>CAIULK010000177.1 GCA_903899885.1 uncultured Rhodospirillaceae bacterium | reverse complement strand
GGGTTCTTCCTGACCGGCGGCTTCCTCGGCATCATGTACTACTTCGTTCCGAAGCGCGCTGGCCGTCCGGTCTACTCGTACCGGCTGTCCATCGTCCACTTCTGGGCGCTGATCTTCCTGTACATCTGGGCCGGCCCGCACCATCTGCACTACACCGCTTTGCCGGACTGGGCGCAGACGCTGGGCATGACCTTCTCGATCATGTTGTGGATGCCCTCTTGGGGCGGCATGATCAACGGCCTGATGACCTTGTCGGGTGCGTGGGACAAGTTGCGGACCGATCCGGTCATGCGATTCCTGGTGACCTCGATCGCTTTCTACGGCATGTCGACCTTCGAAGGCCCGATGATGTCGATCAAGGCGGTCAACTCGCTGTCGCACTACACCGACTGGGGTATCGGCCACGTTCACTCGGGCGCCCTTGGTTGGGTGGCCTTCGTGTCGTTCGGCGCCATGTACTACATGGTTCCGAAACTGTGGGGCCGCAAGGAAGTGTACTCGTTGAAGCTGGTGGGCGTTCACTTCTGGGTGGCGACCATTGGTATCCTGCTCTACATCACCTCGATGTGGATCGCGGGCATCATGCAAGGCCTGATGTGGCGTGCGTATGACAACCTGGGCTTCCTGCAGTACTCGTTCATCGAGACCGTTGAAGCGATGCACCCCTACTACGTGATCCGTGCACTCGGTGGCGTGTTGTTCGTCCTGGGTTCCCTCGTGATGGTTTACAACTTTGCCAAAACCATCGCTGGGTGCTCGTCTGACGAAGCCGCCTGCGCCGGCCAGCACTGAGGAGGGCCCTGCACATGTTCAAACAGCATCATATCCTCGAAACCAACGTCTTCTTCCTGGCGGTCGGCATTCTCCTGATGGTGATTGTCGGCGGCCTGGTCGAAATCGTTCCCCTCTTCTCCATCGAGTCGACCATTGAAAAGGTCGACGGTGTCCGTCCCTACAGCCCGTTGGAGCTGGCCGGCCGCGACATCTATATCCGTGAAGGCTGCTATGTTTGCCACAGCCAGATGATCCGTCCCTTCAAGGACGAGACCGAACGCTATGGTCACTACAGCCTCGCGGCCGAATCGAAGTACGATCACCCGTTCCAGTGGGGATCGCGTCGTATTGGCCCGGATCTGGCCCGCGTCGGTGGCAAGTACACCAACGATTGGCACGTCCGTCACTTGGTCAATCCGCGCGACGTCGTCCCTGAGTCCATCATGCCCGGGTATCCGCACCTCAAGCGGGCTCTCGGTTACGGCGACATCGCCGCCCGCATGAAGGCGCTCAGTGTCGTCGGTGTCCCTTACACCGCCGAGATGATCACCAACGCCAAGGCCGATCTGGAGGAGCAAGCTGCTTCCGACAGCGCGGATGCGGCGATCGCCAAGCGTTATCCGAAAGCCCGCATGGGCGCCGCGGATGGCGACATGACGAAGGTGTCCGAACTGGACGCCCTGGTGGCCTATCTCCAGGTGCTGGGCACGATGGTGGACTTCACGGCCGTGAAGCCCGAGTCGCTTCGCCGCTAAAGGGGGTAACAGGTGAACTTTCTCGCGGACTTCGTCGAGCACGTTCTCCGGCCCCTTTGGGTCTTGTGGATGATGATTGTGTTCCTGGGGATTGTCTTCTGGGCCTACCGTCCTAAAAACAAGGATCGGTTTCAGTCCTACGGAGACATTCCCTTCAGGAATGACGACAAGGAGCGCTAACATGGCTTCGATCGAAAAGGATCATGTTTCCGGTCAGATGACGACCGGGCATGAGTGGGACGGCATCAAGGAGTTGAACACTCCTCTGCCGAGGTGGTGGGTTTATGTGTTTTGGGCGACGGTGATCTGGGCGATCGCCTATTGGGTCGCCTATCCGTCGTGGCCGACCATCAGCGACTATAGCCGCGGTATGTTCGGCTGGTCGTCGCGCGGGACGTTGGAAAACGATCTCGCGGACCAGAAGAAGTCCCGTTCCGCTTGGGTGTCCAAGCTGGATGGGGCGACCCTCGATGAAATCGTCGCCGACAAGGCGCTGTTCAACTACGCGATGGTTGGCGGCAAGGTGGCGTTCAACGAGAATTGCGCGGCCTGTCACGGTGCGGGCGGCGTGGGTGCCAAGGGCGCCTACCCGAACCTGACCGACGACGTGTGGCTGTGGGGCGGTACGCTGGGCGATATCCAGCAGACCATCGCCCACGGCGTGCGCAACGACGACCCGATGTCGCGTAACAGCCAAATGCCGAAGTTCGGCGCGGATGGCATCCTGACGGCCGATCAAATCGGCGCGGTCGCGGATTACGTCATGTCGCTGAACGCCAAGGCTCCGGCTGCCGGTACGCCGGGTGAAGCGGTGTTCGCCGAAAACTGCGTCGTCTGTCACGGCGAAGGTGGTGTCGGCAACAAGGATGTCGGCGCTCCGCCGCTGAACACTCCGATCCGCACCTTCACCTCGGGCCGCGATGGCGTTGTTGCCCAGGCGACCAACCCCAAGCACGGCTCGATGCCGTCGTGGGGCCAGCGTCTGGACGCGACCACCATCAAGATGCTGACGGTCTATGTCCACTCGTTGGGCGGCGGCCAGTAACAGGTCTTAGGTTCGCGTAAAAGAAAGGGGCGTCGTCCGGGAAACCGGGCGGCGCCTTTTCTTTCATTAAATCACGGTTAGAAACTGATTTTTTTCAGTCAAATCGTTGGGCGCCTCGGGTATAAAAGCGGTCAAGCGATCCCCTCTTTAAGGACTCCGGTTTCCATCATGGCGAATGTGACCCCAGTGAAGGCCGCCGAAGACGTCGGCGCTAAATTCTATGCCGATACCGCCAAGATCCATCCCCGCAAAGTCAAAGGCACGTTCCGCACCATCAAGTGGTGGGCGGTCGCCCTTATGATGGCGGCGTGGCACTTGGTGCCGTTCTTGCGCTGGGACCGGGGCATCGGGGCGCCGTCGCAGGCGATTCTGGCCGACATGACCGGGCGGCGCGGCTATTTCTTCGGGATCGAGATTTGGCCTCAGGAAATTTACTACCTCACCGGCCTTTTGTTTCTGGCGGCGGTGGCGCTGTTCTTGATGAGCGCCTTGGCCGGACGCATCTGGTGCGGCTTCCTATGCTGGCAGACGGTTTATACCGACCTGTTCGTGTGGGTCGAGCGCCGGATCATCGGCGACCGCAATGCCCGCATCTTTTTCGACCGCCAGCCGATGAGCGGTGCCAAAATCCTCAAGATCCTGGCGGTCAACGCGGTTTGGCTGGTGATCGCGGCGGCCTGCGGCATCGCCTTCGTGCTGTATTTCGACGATGCGTTCGTCGCCCTGCGCGAGATTTTCACCCTCGAAGCCAGCGCCGCGCAATATGCGGCGATCGCGGTGGTCGGCGGCTTCTGTTATCTGCTGGCCGGCTATGCGCGCGAGCAGGTCTGCATTTACATGTGCCCCTATTCGCGCTTCCAAGCCGCGATGTTCGACGAGCATTCGTTGATCATCTCCTACGAGGCGTGGCGGGGCGAGCCGCGCGGTCCGGCGCGGCTGAAACAAAGCTTCGACGGGCGCGGCCATTGCGTTGATTGCCGCGCCTGTATCCAGGCCTGCCCGACCGGCATCGACATCCGCGACGGCAACCAGCTCGCCTGCATCGGCTGTGGCCTGTGCATCGACGCCTGCGACACGGTGATGCGGCGCTTCAAGTTGCCCACCGGATTGATCAGCTATGATTCAACCGTCAACATCGAGGCGCACGAGCGGGGCGAGACCGGCAAGTTCAAGGTCATCCGCCCGCGCACGCTGATTTACGGCGGCATCATGGCGATCGTCTGCGTCGTGATGATGTATTCGCTCTCGACCCGGCCCTCGACCGAGGTCAACATTCTGCACGAACGCAGCCCGCTCTATTCGCAAATGCGCGATGGCAGCATCCGCAACGGCTACACCTATAAAATCCTCAACATGATCCGCAAGGACCGCCGCTTTACCTTGGCGGTCGAGGGGGTCGAGGGCGCCAAGCTGGAGATCCTCGACGAGGACGGCGGTCCGCTCGCGGTGACGCCCGATACCGTGGGCACCTTCCGCGCCTATGTCTCGGCGCCGTATAACGCGATCAACGCCAAGATGGTGCCGCTGATCTTCGTGCTGACGGATGTGGAAACCGGCTTGTCGGTCCGCACCCCCAGCATCTTCATGGGTCCAGATAAATAAGGGGACGGGGCATGACGACGACGACCCAAGCGGCCAAGGTTCGGCAACCGGGATGGTGGTATCCGCTGATTTTCGTGGCGGTGTTCGTGGTGGTGGTGGCCGTCAATGGGACGATGGCCTTCTTCGCCACCTCGACCTTCTCGGGCATCTCGACCGACAATGCCTATGAAAAAGGCTTGGCCTATAATCGCAATATTGCGATGGCCAAGGCGCAGGCCGAGATGGGATGGCAAATGGAGGCCTCGATCGAACCCGCCACCGGCACGGCGAATGACGGCGTGCGCGACGGCGGGCACCGGGGAACCCTGGCGGTCCGCTACCGCGACCGCGACGGTCACCCGATCGACGGGCTCGACGTTCACGTCATCTTGTCGCGTCCGACCGTCAAGGGGTATGAGCGCGAAGTGGTGCTGACCGGTCTGGCGGACGGGCGTTACAGCGTGCCGCTCGACTTGCCGCTGGCGGGTGAGTGGGACGGCGAGGTCACCGCGATCGGCACCGAGGTGGTCCATCAATCGCAGCATCGCTTCGTTCTTCCGTGAGGGTGTGCGGCCACTGCGGCGGGCCGGTCCCGGAAACGTCGCCGGTTGCTTTTTGTTGCAACGGGTGCGAGGCGGCGTTCGCGCTGCTTCGCGGCCTGGGGCTGGACGGCTATTACCGCCGCCGCCAGCTCGATCCCGCCCAACGCTTGCTGCGCCCGGAAGACGAGGCGCGGCATGACTTTTCCGCCCAGGTCATCGACACCGGCAAGGGCCTGCGCGAACTTCATTTGATGGTCGAGGGCATCCACTGCGCCGCCTGCGTGTGGCTGATCGAATCCCTGATCGGCCGCCAGCCGGGCGTGCACTGGGCGCGGGTCAACATGACCACGCGGCGTTTGGTGGTGCGCTGGGATCCGGCGGTCACCGATGCCGATGCCGCCTTGGCGCCGGTTGTCGCGGTCGGCTATCACTTGGTGCCGTTCGATCCGGTCAAACTGGCGCGCGAAACCGAAAAACACGAAAAGGATTTGCTGCGGGCGATGGCGGTGGCGGGCTTCGCCGCCGGCAACGTCATGTTGTTCTCGGTGTCGATCTGGGCGGGCAGCGACATGGGCCCGGCTACCCGTACCTTCATGCATTGGCTGTCGGCGCTGGTGGCGATCCCGGCGATTGCTTGGTGTATCCGCCCCTTCCTGCGTTCGGCGTTGACCGCGCTGGCGGCCGGGCGTACCAACATGGACGTGCCGATTACCCTGGGCGTGCTGCTGACCACCGGGATGAGCCTGTTCGAAACCATTCAATGGGGCGAACACGCCTATTTCGACTCGGCGATCATGCTGCTGTTTTTCCTGTTGATCGGGCGTTACCTCGATTCAAGGGCGCGCGGTCAGGCCCACGCGGCGGCGCAACATCTGCTGGTCCTGGAAGCGGTGTCGGTGACGGTGATCGAGGCCGACGGCACCCAACGCCTGGTGCCGCCCGACAAGGTGGCGGCTGGGCAGACCGTGCTGGTCGCGGCGGGCGAGCGGATCGGCGTCGATGGGCAAGTGATCCATGGCCGCTCGGATGTCGATACCAGCCTGATTTCCGGGGAATCGGTGCCGGTGGCGGTGGAAAACGGCGCCCGGGTTTTCGCGGGCACCATCAATCTGTCGGCGCCCTTGCGTTTGGTGGTGACGGCGGTTGGCGAGCGCACGTTGCTGGCCGAAATCGTCCGCATGATGGAAATGGCCGAACAGGGCCGCGCCCGCTACGTCGCGCTTGCCGATCGGGTGGCCCGCTGGTACGCGCCGGTGGTGCATTCGGCGGCGCTGACCACGTTTCTGGTCTGGCGCTACGAATTTGGCATGGACTGGCAGCCCGCCTTGCTGAACGCGGTGGCGGTGTTGATCATCACCTGCCCCTGCGCGTTGGCGCTGGCGGTGCCGGTGGTGCAGATCATCGGGTCGGGGCGGTTGCTGCGCCAGGGAATCCTGATCAAATCGGCCACCGCGCTGGAACGCTTCGCCGATGTCGATTGGGTGGTGTTCGACAAAACCGGCACGATGACCCAGGGCAAGCCGATGTTGGTCGAGGGCGGCTGGACGGACGAGGATCTGCGCATCGCGGCGTCGGTGGCGGCCAGTTCGCGTCATCCGCTGGCCAAGGCGCTGGCACTGGCCTGCCCCGGTGTCAAGCCGGTGGCCGATGTGATTGAGGAACCGGGACGCGGGCTGACGTCCGGCGCCATTCGCTTGGGCAGCCGCCGCCATGTCGGCGTGCCCGAGGCCGAGGACGAAGCCCTGGGGCCGGAATTGTGGCTGTCCCGCCCGGACACCGCCCCGGTTTGCTTCCGCTTCACGGACGAGCCGCGCGCCGATGCCGCAAGGGTGGTGGAAACCCTGCGCCGTTGGGGGCTTCCGGTCGAATTGCTGTCGGGTGACCGTTCCCCGGTGGTGCGGGCCTTGGCCGAAGCCGTCGGTGTCCGCGAGTGGCAGGCGGGGCGCACCCCCGCCGAGAAGGTCGCCCGCCTCGAGGAATTGGCCGCCCAGGGCCACCGGGTCTTGATGATCGGCGACGGTTTGAACGACGCCCCCGCCTTGGCCGCCGCCCATGTCTCGATGTCGCCGTCCTCGGCGGTCGATATCAGCCAGACCGCAGCCGACATCGTGTTCCAGGGTCACCGTTTGGCCCCGGTTCTCGAGGCCATTTCGGTCGCCCGCCGGTCGCGCGGCTTGGTGCGCCAGAATTTCGTTCTGGCGGTCGGCTATAATGTGATTACAGTGCCGCTGGCGATCACCGGTCACGTGACCCCGTTGATCGCGGCGATCGCCATGTCCGCTTCGTCGCTGGTGGTGATCGTCAATGCCCTGCGACTGTCGCGTGGGAGAGCGCTGTGACCAACCTGCTGATGTTGATTCCGGTGGCGTTGTTGCTGGGTCTGACCGGGCTTTTGGCGTTTTTGTGGGCGTTGAAATCCGGGCAGTTCGACGATCTCGACGGCGCCGCTCACCGCATTTTGTTCGAGGACGATGACGCTCCCCGGCCGGAGCCTCCGCCCGCGGAGGGAGGCAAGGATGCTGGCCCATCCGTTTGACACCGACGACGCGCGCCCGGCCGAGCGCGACGGATTCGACCTCAACGCTCCGCCATGCCGCAACTGCGACGTGGTCCGCGAAATCGCCTTTTGCGGCGAGCTGACCTATGACGAAATCCGCCGTCTGGCCTCGGCCCGCTGCCATGTTCATCTGCCCGCCGACGTCACCTTGTTCCGCGAGGGCGACGCGGCCGACCATGTCTATTCGATCGCGTCCGGCACGTTGAAACTGTACAAGTTGATGAGTGACGGGCGCCGCCAAATCGTCGGCTTCCTGTTTTCCGGCGATATGTTCGGGTTGGCGGTCGATGGCGGCTATGCCTATACCGCCGAAACCGTGACCCCGGCGCAAATTTGCCGCTTTACCCACCGCAAGCTTGATACTTTGCGGGGCGAAATCCCTCGTCTGGAACGCAAGATGTTCGCGATGGCGGTGCGCGATTTGGCGGCGGCGCAAGAACAGATGCTGCTGCTCGGGCGCAAGACCGCCAAGGAACGGGTGGCAAGTTTTCTGCTTAAGCTGTCGTGTCGGTTGGAGCTGCGCGGACAGCCGTCCAGCCCGGTCGAATTGCCGATGAGCCGGGCCGATATCGCCGACTATTTGGGGCTGACCATCGAGACGGTCAGCCGGACCTTCACCCACCTCAAGCGCGAAGGGGTGATCGGCCTGCCGACGGCCGATCATGCGTTGCTGGTCGATACCCGCGTTTTGAAGGACATCTCGGAAGGAACCGGGCGATGAGCGCGGTTGCGCGGAGTAAGCGCCTGTCGGTGCGCGACATCCAAGCCCGCAAGGGCCAAGCGCCGATCGTCGTGTTGACCGCCTATACGACGCCGATCGCCCGTCTGCTCGACCCGCATGTTGATATCTTGATGGTCGGCGATTCCCTGGGCATGGTGCTGTACGGGATGGACAGTACCCTGGGCGTGACCCTCGACATGATGATCAATCACGCGAGCGCCGTGATGCGGGGATCCAGCCAAGCCTGCGTGGTGGTCGATCTGCCGTTCGGCAGCTATCAGGAATCGCCGCAAATCGCCTTTCGCAATGCCGCGCGCGTGCTGTCCGAAACCGGGGCGGCGGCGGTCAAGCTGGAAGGCGGGCGCGAAATGGCCGAAACCATCGCCTTTCTGGTCGAACGCGGCGTGCCGGTGATGGGCCATGTCGGGCTGATGCCCCAATCGGTGAACACCACCGGCGGCTTTCGCGCCCAAGGCCGCGATGCGGCCGAAGCCGCGAAGGTTGAAGCCGACGCCAAGGCGGTGGCGGCGGCGGGGGCCTTTTCCCTGGTCATCGAAGGCACGCTGGAACCGGTGGCGGCGGGGATCACCGCCCAGTTGTCCATTCCCACCATCGGCATCGGCGCTTCACCGGCCTGCGACGGCCAAGTTCTGGTGAGCGACGACATGCTGGGCCTGTTCACCGATTTCACGCCACGTTTCGTCAAGCGGTACGTCGAGCTTGCCCCCGCCATCGCCGACGCGGCCGCCCGCTATGCGCGGGATGTGCGGGCGCGCACTTTCCCCGGCCCCGAACACTGTTTCAAGAGCAAGTCGTGATCGAAACCATACGGACGGTCGGCGCGCTGCGTGCGCGCGTGCGCGCGTGGCGGGCCGAGGGCCAAAGCATCGCCCTGGTGCCGACGATGGGGGCCTTGCACCGGGGGCATCTGTCCCTGGTCACCGCCGGTTTTACCCAAGCCGACCGGGTGATCGCGACGATCTTCGTCAATCCCACCCAATTCGGTCCGAACGAGGATTTCAGCCGCTATCCCCGCCAGGAGGAGGCCGACGCCGCATTGTTGGCGCAGGCCGGTTGTTCGGCCCTTTTCGCGCCTTCGGTCACCGAGATGTATCCCGAGGGCTTCGCCACCACGGTATCGGTGGCCGGGGTGTCGGACGGTCTGTGCGGTGCCGCCCGGCCCGGCCATTTCGATGGAGTCGCCACGGTGGTGACCAAGCTGCTGCTGCAAGCGCTGCCCGACGTCGCCCTGTTCGGGGAAAAGGACTATCAGCAACTGGGTGTGATCGAACGCGCCGCCCGCGACCTCGACATCCCGGTCCGCATTCAGGGCGTCCCCACGGTCCGCGAGGCCGACGGCTTGGCGCTGTCGTCGCGCAACCGATATTTGACGCCCGACGACCGCGCGGTCGCACCCGCCTTGTACCGCGCGCTGACCGAGGTGGCGGACGGCCTAACCCAAGGCCAAGCCGCCGAAACCCTGTGCGCGCACGCCACCGCCGATCTGCACCGAGCGGGTTTTTCCAGCGTCGATTACCTCGAGGTCCGCGACGCCGAAACCCTGGCCCCGGCCGATCGTTTCACCGGCCGCCGATTGCGCATCCTCGCCGCCGCCCGTCTGGGCGCGGCGCGGCTGATTGATAATATCGGGGTAGAATAATTCCGGAAATGCGAGATTGATGCGGTCCATGCTAAAAGACGCACACGGAAGACTTGCTATGCATGCTGTCGTTGGCTACCTTATAGGCGTTTTGGTGAGGTGCCTGCCCACCCGAGCGCGCCGGGGTGCGATCCTCCGGTGCGGCGGGGTTGACATTGGATTCCCCAAGGCATACCGTGGCTTACTAATTTCACCGTGAGGTCGCCAGTGGCTGACATATCCGATATAGAAACTCATAATCTTATGCGGTTCGAAGCGGATCGCTCCTTGCGGCCAAGCCGGTTCGAAAAGCTATCGATAGGGTTGTGTTTTGTCGTATTCTATATGGCGTTGGCCTGGAAGTGAACCTGCTCCCGTATTCGGGGATCGCGCAATCAGGTTCTTTCGTCTTTCTGGATTGGTGCCCACGGGCAACGAACGCCGTTAATCCGATAGCGTTTTCACTCAAAGCGGCAACGCTGGGTGACGTAGCCTCCTCCCTCGACCTTGCCGGGTCGCTTAAAGGGAAGAGCGTTTCGATCAAAGAGTGTCATTTCCGGAACGACGGAATGCTGCTGTTTGTCGTCGCGGTCACACCAGCGGGCGACGATATCGTTTACGAGGATATCGTCTCGGTCGCATCATTTATCGCGAACGTTGTGAAGACCAAGGTCGGGCACACCCACCTGTACGATACGGACTATTTCAATAAGTCGAAAAAAATCCGCTTTCCCAGCATCTCCAAGCATCCCGTCCTGATCAATCCGCCCGTTGGCGGGTGGGGTTCCGAGTTGTGGGTCAATGTTCTCAAGAACAATGCCAAGTTGATCGATCTTTACGCCTTAAACGTCAGCGGCGACCGGAGGCGCGCTGTCCTGTTGATCCGGGAGCGATTCGCGAAGGTGTTCGATAAGTCTTTGGCAGCGGTGTCAAAAGTACGACACGATCCCGTTTGGCGGATAAGGATACAGGACTACCCATTCTTCGTATATATAATGGTGTTGTTGGCAATATTGGAGTCTCTGATCCAAATGGCAGAAAAAGACCCGTTTCCAATCATCGCGACGGGGATGTTTAATTTTATATGCGTTGTAATACTCGGTGCGGTAATTCACGTTGTGCCGGCCGCGCACCTGCTTAAGGTGCCGTTTATAAACGAAAATATTGGCCCTTTGATCAGATGGACCGGTGATAAAATTAGACGCTTTAGGGAATTCGCGATCGGAGCGGAGCTCAGGCAGGCGGTTGTGGCCGTAAAAGGAAAGATATTCATAACAATATTGATGCTATCGCCCGTTATAATGGCGTCGCGGTGGGCTGGATATGTGTCTGATGAAGTCATTCCGCAGCCTCTTCGTCAGCACTTCGAGTATTTTTCTTTTTTTGATTTAGGTGAATTGTTCTCAATACAAGACTTCGCCGATGTGTTGCTTGATCGTCTATTTAAGTCTCTTCCGTACCTGTCCATGTTAATATTCGTAACGGAAGTATGGGTCAAGCGACGGAAAACGCTTCAAATACTCTATCGGGCGAAGGGCATCATGGAATTCGGTTCCGTCTATAACGGAGTCGCCTGGAACATCATCGAGTCGGTTCCCGCTCTGGCGGGCAAATGCGGCCCGCGCTATTACTCGTTTGAAAGCGCCGCAACGATCATTGCCGATCGCATTGATCTGGAACGCCGAAAAAGGCTTTTGGCCTTTTTCTTATGCGTTGGCCTTGTCGGCTTGTGGATCGGGTGGCGTGCGAAAAGCCTGATCTGACGCCAAAAGCGCCTTATTTCAGCTTCGCCCTAAAATAAGCGATGGTTTTTTCCAGCCCGGCGGCCAGCGGCACCTTTGGTTCCCAGCCGAGCTTTTCCCGGGCC
>CAIULK010000176.1 GCA_903899885.1 uncultured Rhodospirillaceae bacterium | reverse complement strand
TGGCGATCGACACCGCCATGGGCGGCTCTTTGGTGCTGACCGGGCACTCACTGGGAGCGGCGCTGGCGGTCGATCTGGCCACCGCGCTGGCCATCGCCGGTATTCCCGTCGCCGCCGTGATCGGCTTCGGCTGTCCGCGCACCGCCGTCGGACCCTGGCAGGCCGAGATGCTGGCCCGGGCGGGGATCGATGTCACCCTCTACCGCCACGGCGGCGACCTGGTGCCGCTGCTGCCGTCGGGCGGCGGGTGGGCGCACGCCGGCTCCCTGGTGGCGATCGGCACTGCCGCCTTCGACAACATCGCCGACCATGCCGTCTCGGCCTATGTCGCGGCGCTCGATCATATCCGTTTGCCGGAACCGGCCTGACATCAGGCGATCCGGTTTGTCGCCGCCCGGTCGCCCCGTGGCGGTTTTTTCATGCGCGTGAAAGGACTATCTCAATGGACCAGAGCAATCTGGCGGCCATCTGGGCCGCCGCGTGGCCGTATGTCACGGGCATCATCGCCGCCGCCTCGGCCCTCGATGCCGCCCTGCCGCAGCCCGCACCGGGTTCGCACTGGCTGATCGCCCGCAAGGTCGTCAGCTTCCTCGCCGTCAACGTCGGCAACGCCAGCAACGGCAAGCAGCCGGACTTCGTCACCTGGATCGTCCGCATCGCCGCGCCGGTTTTGGCGGCGCAGAATGGCGGAACCACAGGCAATACCAATGCGCCTGCCGCGTCCGGAGGTGGCGCCACCACCGCCGCGCTGCTGGTTGTCGCCAGTCTCGGCCTGGGGCTCGCCGCCTGCGCCGACAAGCCGCCGGCCACCGTGCTGTTCGAGACCCGCGCGGCCTACGACGCCTCGGTGCTGGCGCCGCTGGTCCAGTACCACCAGCTTCCCGCCTGCCCGGCGGCGACGGGCGTAGTGTGCAAGGACCCGGATATCGACGCCCAGTTGATCAAGGCCGATGCCGCCGCCAGCCAAGCGGGGATCGCGGCGGATCAGATGTTGGCAGCCCGTCAGGCCGCCGACGCAGCCCGGGCCAGTGTCGCCGATGCGGCGGCGGTGGTCGCCAACGCCGATGCTGGGCTCCGTGCCCTGGTGGCCGACGCCCAAAGCGGTGTCGACAGCGGCAAGGCCGCCATCCTTTCCGTCGGCTCGGCCGCCGAAGATCGCATCGCCACGGCCGCCGCCGGCTTCGAGTCCGAAGTGCAGGCGCTGGCCAACAGCGCCGCCGGCCGGATCGATGCCGCCGTCGCCCATATCGCCCGCTTCGTCATTCCCATCGAACAGGTGGCTCGTGCCGCGCTCGACGCCGAACACCGCCGCCTGCGGGATGCCCGCGACGATCTGCTGCGCTTTTCCACCCTCATCCAGAGTTGACGCCCATGCCCACGCTTCAGGACCGCATCGACGCCTTCTTCGCCGATCCCCTGGCCGATGTCGAGGCCCAGCGCCAGGCGCTCGACGCCATGGTGACGGTGCCCGACATCGCTGGCCGCGACGCCATTCCGCAGGCCAACCGCACCCTCAATCTGTGGGTCAAGGTCGAAACCCCCGAGGGGCTGTTCCGCTGGGACGGGGCCGCCTGGGAGCCGTTCTCGCCGCTCGATGCCCTGCTGCCCGCGCCGGTCTGCCGTCGCAAACCCGCCGATGCCGGGGAATTGCTGGAGGACATGGCGCTGCTGGGAATCGACCTGCTGTGAATGTGGGCTGCCGCCCACGCCTGCTCGGAGGCGCGGCCTCCGAACCTCCATTCCATTTTTGATCAAAAAACTGAAGGGCCGGGAAGCTGTGCTTTCCGGTCGGGGTCGGGGCGGAAGCCCCGCGAATACGCACGAGAGGAGAGACCTGTGTCCATTGCATCCCTTCGCAGTCTGATCGAAACGATCAAGGGGCGGGGTCAGTCCCTGGCCGCCGCCTCCGGTGAGGACGGGGCCTCGGCCCGCGACCTCGTCTATCTGGCCAAGGCGGTCGAATCCATGGTCGGCGCCGACGCCTTGCTGGGGCTGATCGACGATGCGGGCCGTCCGGCCGAAATCATCATCGTCGCCTCGCCGGGTACCGCCACCCTGACTCTGGGCGACGATCAGGTGGGGCGCGACGTCATCGTGCTGCGGCCTGACTTGGGCAGCTATACCACGCCATTCGTGTCGGTGCTGACGCCGGCCCGGGGCTGGGCGGTGGTGATCGATAACGAACTGCCGGTGCCGGCGCGGGTGAAGGTGCCGAGCCAGACCAATTATGCCGAAATCGGCGCGGGCAAGCGCGGCTGGCTGTTCTGCGATGGCGGAGTGGTCGATTTCGTCATCGATCTGCAGGGGTTGGCGGCGGCGGCCACCACGCCGCTGACCACCCGCGGCGATCTCTACGCCCGTGGTGCCGCCGGCAATACCCGTCTGCCGCTGGGGCAGCCGCGCCAGTTGCTGTCGGTCACCGATGATGGTCTCGATCCGCTGTGGCGGTGGTCGGACGGGCGGCCCAGTTGCCGCGTCAAATACCTGATGAACGATTACCTTGCCCGCGACGACAATGACGTGGTGGTCGGCACCGGGCCGACGGCGCTGGCCGGGCTGATCGCTGACGCGGTCAATTTCCCCAACCATGTCGGCCAGGGCATCTACGACGCCGATTTCGCCTCGGGCATGAGTTCGGCCTATCGCGGTTACGCCGGTATCTTCACCGAGGGCACGGTGTTCATCGCCGGCAACGCCAATGCCGGCCGCAACGGTGATCCCACCGGCAATCCCTGGCCCACCATGCTGCCGGGGCTGTACCGCACCACCACCGAAGGCCACCTCGTTACCGATCCCACGCCGGGCAAGGTCAAGCAGGTGTTGTGCGCCTATGGCTGGACCGGACTGGTGATCGACGACGGCTCGGTCTATTGCTCCGGCTACGGCGCTCACGGCCAGCAGGGCGACGGCACCACCTCGTCCAAGCCGTTCTTCCAGAAGATCGCCTTCCCGGTCGGGGCCGGCAACGTCCGCTATCTGGCGTGCAGCCACACCCCCGGCGGCCCATCCGACGGTGAGGCCATCTACGCCCTGATGGACAATGGCGACGTCTATTCCTGGGGCTATAACGGTTACGGCCAGTTGGGGCTGGGCGACACCAACAACCGCTCCTTCCCGACCAAGATTTCGATCTTCAACCGCAATGTCCGCGCCGTCGTTGCCGGCGGCGGTTCCTATGGCCACGTCGCCTTCATCACCACCGACAACAAGCTGTACCTGTGCGGCTACAACGCCGCGGGCCAGATCGGCGACGGCACCACCTCCAACAAGACCATCCCGGTGCTGGTCGATGTCGGCGGGCCGGTGGTCAAGGTCGCCATGGGCGGCTCGTACAGCGGCTATGGCTGGACCCTGGTGCTGCGTGCGGATGGCAAGCTCTACGCCATGGGCACCAACGGCTATGGCCAGTTGGGCGACAATTCCAGCACCAACCGCGCGACCCCGGTCCTGGTCACCATGCTGGGCCTCACCGATGCCACCAAGGTGATCGACATCTGGGCGGTGTGCGGGATGTTCGGGGCGTCCTTCGCCCTGACCAAGGACGGCACCCTGTGGTCGTGGGGCGCCAACACCAACGGCAAATTGGGCCTGGGTGACACCGCCAACCGCGTCGTTCCCACCCAGGTGCCGGGCATCACCCACGTCTCGCAGGTGATTTCGCCCACCACCGGGATCAACGGCACCTACATCTACGACAACATCGTGCTGCTGCGCCACGCCAGTGCCTCCGACCGCATCGCCCGCGTCAACGGCTACGTCATGACGGTGGGCTACGGCACCAGCTTCATCGGCGGCCCCAACATCCCCAACCCGCAGATGTCGTTCCGCATGGTCGGCCTGCCCAACCGCTATCACGGCAAACTCCGTCGCATCGCCGTGTCCGGCTTCCACCAGGGCAATGACGGCGAGCCGCAATGCATGGCCCTGGCCATGGACGGCACCGTCTTCGCTTGGGGGCCGAGCAACACGTTCTCGCTCGGGCTGCCGGAAAACCAGACGGCCAATGCGCCCATGCGGGTGCGCTTCTGATCGGAGGAATCATCATGAAAGTCTACGCCTACACCCCCGCCAACGGCCTGCATTGGGCGCCCACGGAGCAATACGAATCCCTGGGCCAATGCGGCGGCCGGCATTACTTCGCCCTTCCCGACGACGCGGCGATCCCCGAGCAGCCGGCCGAGATCGGTTTCGCCCCGGTCACCGATGCCGCCGAACTGCGCCATGTGGTCGACAACGCCCCCTATTTCTTCCGCTGGCGTGGTGCTCCCGACCTGACCGCCGAGGCGGCCAAGGTCGGCATCGTCCTGGAGTAACGTCGGATGACCGCCGAACCGACCCCGGAAATCTGGGCCGGCGTCGCCACTCAATATGTCGGCGCCTGGGGCGCGGCGGCCCCGGTGGTGCAGATCGCCGCCATCGTCGCCACCGTGATCATCGTCGCCATCATCGCCTGGGCGTGGTCGCGCAAGTCGGCCAGGGCGCCCACCACCGGCGTCCCGGTGGAAGCCTTCGCCCATGTGGTCGAGGAGCAGGCCCGCCAGACCGAGGCCCTGCGCGCCGCCGTCGAGGGCCTGTCCGAG
>CAIULK010000175.1 GCA_903899885.1 uncultured Rhodospirillaceae bacterium | reverse complement strand
TATGGTCCTGAGTCTCCGAGTGGCGGATGGCCACGCCCGCCGCCGCCTCGGCCTTGTGCAGCAGACGCGACAAATCCAGCCCATTCGCCTTCCAATGGTCGATGGCCTTGCGGGTGTCGATCAGATCGGCGCGGCCGATCAGTTCCTCGAACCGGCGGATGCCCAGGGCGGCCATGATCTGGCGCACTTCCTCGGCGATGAAGAAGAAGAAGTTGATGACATGCTCGGGCTGACCGGCGAAGCGGGCGCGCAATTCCGGGTCTTGCGTGGCGACACCGACCGGGCAGGTGTTCAGATGGCACTTGCGCATCATGATGCAGCCCAAGGCGATCAACGGCGCGGTGGCGAAGCCGAATTCGTCGGCCCCCAGCAAGGCGCCGATCACCACGTCGCGCCCGGTGCGCAGGCCGCCATCGACCTGCACCGAAATGCGGCCGCGCAGCTTGTTCAGCACCAGGGTTTGATGGGTCTCGGCCAAGCCGATTTCCCAGGGCGACCCGGCATGCTTGATCGAGGTGAGCGGCGAGGCGCCGGTCCCGCCGTCGAAGCCGGAAATCGTCACATGGTCGGCGCGCGCCTTGGCGACACCGGCCGCGACGGTGCCGACCCCGATTTCCGAAACCAGCTTGACCGAAATCCGCGCGTCCGGGTTGACGTTCTTCAAATCGAAAATCAGCTGCGCCAGATCCTCGATCGAATAGATGTCGTGGTGCGGCGGCGGGCTGATTAGGCCGACGCCCGGGGTCGAATGACGAACCCGCGCGATGTTTTCATCCACCTTGTGGCCGGGCAATTGGCCGCCCTCGCCGGGCTTGGCGCCCTGGGCCATCTTGATCTGGATTTCGTCGGCGTTGATCAAATATTCGGCGGTGACGCCGAAGCGGCCCGAGGCCACCTGCTTGATCGCCGAACGCATCGACGAACCGTCGGGCTGCGGCAGATAGCGTTCCGCCAGCTCGCCGCCCTCGCCGGTGTTCGACTTGGCGCCGATCCGGTTGACCGCCTTGGCCAGGGTGGTGTGCGCCTCCCACGAGATCGAGCCGAACGACATCGCTCCGGTCGCGAAACGTTTGACGATGTCCTTGGCGGGTTCGACCTCGTCCAAGGGGATGCCGTTGCCGCTGGTCTTGATCTCGAACAGGCCGCGCAGCGTGAGCAGGCGGCGCGATTGATCGTCGATCTGGCGGGTGAAGTCGCGGAACTTTTCTTGCGAATTGATCCGCACCGCATGCTGGAAGGCGGCGATCGAGTCCGAGGTCCAGGCGTGTTCCTCGCCGCGCTTGCGCAGCGCGTATTCGCCGCCCGGTTCCAGCGCGTCGCGCAGGGCGGGCACGTCGGCCCAAGCGTCGCGGTGGCGCCGCACCGATTCCTGGGCCACCTGGGTGGCGCCGATGCCTTCGATGCGGGTCGCGGTGCCGGTGAAATAGCGGTTCAAGAAGGCCGAGGACAGGCCGATCGCGTCGAAAATCTGAGCGCCGCAATAGGATTGATAGGTCGAAAT
>CAIULK010000174.1 GCA_903899885.1 uncultured Rhodospirillaceae bacterium | reverse complement strand
TTGCCGAAATCGATGCTGTCGGTATGAACGATCGGGGCGATGGCGTCGAAAAAGGCCAAGCCATCCTCGCCGGTTTTGGTTTTCAGCCATTCCGCCAACGGGGCCGAGGTCAGCGGGCCGCTGGCCAGGATCACGGTGTTCCAATCGGCGATGGGTTCGGGGATTTCCTCGCGGCGGATCTCGATCCCCGCGTCCCGCAGCTTGCTTTCGACGAGGGCCGAGAACGCCTCGCGGTCAACCGCCAAGGCGCCGCCCGCCGGAACCCGGGTGGCATCGGCGCATTCCAAAATCAAGGAACCGGCGCGCCGCATCTCTTCATGCAGCAAACCGACCGCGTTGTAATAGGTGTCGTCGGAGCGCAGCGAGTTCGAGCAGACCAATTCCGCCAAACCCGCCCCCGCATGGGCGGGGGTGGGGCGTACCGGGCGCATTTCGTGCAGAATCACCGCTCGGCCGGCGCGGGCCAGTTGCCACGCCGCCTCGGATCCCGCCAAACCGCCGCCGACGATATGAACCGGCTGATCGTTCAAGCGGTACGGCCTTGCAAGGCCGATTGCACCTGGGTCAGCCAAGACGAGCCCGAACCGCCGACCGGGCTGGAATTGACATAGCCGCTAACCGGCTTGACGCCGGTATTGCGCTTCGATCCGCTCCCATCGAGCGGCCCAAAGCCGTAGGAGGAAAACGCCGTCTGAGTGGCGCGGCCCGCGGGGCGGGTCGAATGGCTGCTCGCGGAATCGGTGCGGTGCAGCATGGTCTGAGCGGGAGCGAATGAGTCCATGGTGGGATCTCCTGATGACGGTACCGGCTTAAATGCAGTGTTCGTGCCACTTTCTAACGCATTGAAATCAGGGGGTTTGTAAAAACGACTGTGATCTTTCTGCCGGGCAATTGATTCCGGGCGGCATTGGGGCCATCCTTCGGCGCAGCGACAACAGGAGGATATTCATGTCCCACAAGTACCATGCCTTCATCTGCATCCAGGAACGCCCCGAGGGTCATCCGCGCGGCTGCTGCACCAGCCGGGGCGGCGGGAAGCATTTGTATGATCGCCTGCTGGGCCAAGTCAGCGAAAACAATCTGTGGGAATCCGGCGTCAGCATCGCCCAGGCCAGCTGCTTGGGCTTTTGCAAGATGGGTCCGGCGATGGTGGTCTATCCCGAGGGCGTTTGGTACAAGCCGGAAACCCCGGCCGATATCGACGAAATCGTCCGTTCGCACTTCATGAACGCCACTCCGGTCGAGCGGCTGCGCTTCGAGCCGCCGAAGAAGTAGGGGCTCAATTTGGGCGGCGTGGTGATCGCGCCGCCCAAACCTCACATCTGCCCCAGGCCCAGGGTGGACAGATCCACCCGGTCATGCTTTACAAACGAAAGCCGCCCGACCGGCGACAGGAACACCGTGCCGGTTAGATCGACCGCCACGGCGGTGGTTCCGGGAATCGCGGTGATTTGGCGCACCAGATCCAAGGTCCCGACCGATCCGGGAACCCGCACGGTGGTTTCGCCCAAACGCGGCACGGTAACCGACAGCTCGCCCATGCCGCTGGCGAAGGGCTGGCCGTTGATGTTCAGCGCATAGCGCAGGCCATCGACCGAGAGGGCGGTATCGTTGGGGTTGCGCAGGCGCAGCTCCAGGGTCACCCTTTGTTCGAACAAGGCGGCATCCTCGAACGACATATTGACCAGCGACACATCGACCGGTTCGGTCGGCATCCCGGCACAGGCGGCCAGCAGCAGCAGGAACGGCACCGCCAGCAAGCGGATAAAGCGTGTCATCACCGAAATCCCCCAGTTTCGAGAAACTTTAGCAAAAATCCCCAATCCCTTGGGTTTTTTTCACGTCCCAGCGGAAACGGAATGGTGTGCAACCGTTGGGGATGTCGAATTTTGTTTAGCGCCCGTTAAAGTGGTTGCGTATGCACCATAACACCCTATCATCCATGTGCCTGATTGGCGCATTCAACCACTGTTGATAGGAAGATTTCCATGGGACAAGGCGGCAAGATTACGTTGGTCAATGGGACCACTTACGACTGGAACCGGACCGGTCAGGATTCGTACCAGATGAACGCATGGTCGTTCCCGGAGATCATCAAGGCCGGAACCACGGCGACTGTGTATATCGAATGGAACCAGGATATTTTTAAGCACACCAGTGACGATTCCGGTAACGCGTATTACACGTTGGGTCAAGTTAGCCCAGGTTCATTACCTCCCTACATGTTCAAGGTTCAAGCCAGGGCAAACGACGGGTTTAACTTGTCTATTTTCTTCCAAAACATCTCGACGAGCAGCAATACCCTTGGCAGCACCCTCGATCTTAAGTGGATACATGATGGTTGCGTTCAATTTACTTTGGCGGAGAGTTTGGGCAAATTCGTTGGCGGCTATCTGCCCGTTTCGTGGATGCAGGGGAACATCGACGTGCTCGGCAACCGGACCTTGCGCCAGATTTGCATTCCCGGTTCACACGATTCCGGCATGAGCCAGATGAACGGCAGCACGAAGTTCGGCACGTCGGGCAACACCCTTACCCAGCGCGTCGGAATTCACGGCCAATTGCTCGCCGGGGCGCGCTATTTCGATATCCGCCCAGTCATCAGTGGTGGCGTCTATTTTACGGGTCACTACTCGATGATCACCGTCGATCAGCAAACTCAGCTGAAGGCGGCGATTGCCGCTGGCACTGTCTTGGGCTCGCTCGCCGGTGCTGCGTTGGGGTATCTCGTCGGCAAGTCGGTGAGCGCGCTTATCGGCGATGTTGATACCTGGCAGGGCGCCAATGGTCAGTCGATTGATTCGATCATCGATGATATCAATAGCTTCACCAGCTCGTACAACGAACTCGTGATCTTGAATTTCTCCCATGACTACAACACCGATGTGGGGAACGATCACTACACAATGTTTACACAGGACGAATGGAACGAGCTGTTTCGAATATTGTCCCGCATCAACAATCTTTATGTTGCTCCGTCCGGAACCACGGACTTGACGACACTGAGGCTCAGCAGCTACATCGGCAACGAAAAACCGGCGGTTGTTCTCGTGATCGACCCATCGGATCGCAACATCACCTTGGGAAATTATAAGGGGAAAGGATTCTACCCGTCCGCTGATTTCCCTGTCTACAACGAGTACGCGGGGACAAATGATCTTAACAAGATGTCGATCGACCAGCTCACTAAGATGAAGGAAAAGAAGACTTCTCCGGAATCGATATATTTTCTGCTGTCATGGACGTTGACGCAAGGCGATCTCGAATCGGTTCTTTGTTTTTTGCAGGGATACAATACCGTTCTGCAACTTTCCGAAATCGCCAATCCATCGCTTTACGAGAGAGTTCTTCCGGTCTGCACGCAGAATTGCTTTCCGAACATTCTCTATATCGACGCAGTGTTCAATCCCGGCATCGCCGCGCTGGCGATGGCGATCAACTGCGTCGCAGCCTCATCGGCGGTTGCCGGGCCGGAGCCACAAACAGTGACGGCCTCCTCATTTAGCGAACCTTGGGTTCCCGCCAACGTCACTAATCGGGCGCCGGGGACCTATTGGATGAGCGCGGCAAATTCCAAGGATCCGCAATGGATTGAATTGAGATACAACAAGTCGAACAAATTCAATCATGTCTCCATCGCTATTAAAGACGGACATCAAGGCTCTAACCCCCGTATCCAAAGCTACAATTGGGATTCGAAAATCTGGACAACGCTGTCGAGCTTTAACATCTCCGAATATCCCCGCGACGCTCAGGGCAATCGTTTGGTCGAACTGAATTTTTACAGTCCAAATAATACCTCTCTTTATCGGTATTATTCTGAACCAACGGATTATGTGATGCTGAATTATTTGGCGTTCGGGCAAAAATAATCACCGTTCCCCCCAACCGGGACCCGGCCCCCTTTTCGGCAAAGGGGCCGGGGTGTTCTTCACGGCTGCGGGGTCTTGATCCACCCAGCGATGGCGGTCAGCACGGTTTCTTCCTGTCCGATGAAGCCGTGGGACGAGGCCACCTCGCAGGGGCCGGCCTGGCTGGCGCCGCCGCCATTGAATTCCATCAGCCGTTTGATCGGCGCATGCTCTAAGCCGCTCATGATCCGGTCGGCGCCGTAGGGTGGCGAGACCTTGCAGCCGTCGCTTGGATTGCGGACCAGCAACACCGGCACGGTGATCGCGTCCAAGGGAATGATCGGCACGGTTTCCCAGGTGTCGCGGGTCGAGAGGAGGATCGAGGACAACAGGACGATGCCGTCCGGTCCACCGGTTTTCAGCCGCGCGGCGGCGTTGGCGGCCGACACCGTGCCCATGCTGATTCCCGCCAGCCACACCTGTTTGGCGCCGCGTTGCTTCAAGGCGGCGATGGCCTGGGCAATGTCGTCGGCGTGGTCGGCGCTGGTGCGGTAGTTCAGGAGCGACGAGCGGTCGGAGGGGACATCCAGCACGGCGGCGGTCAGGCCCTCGCGAACGAACACGTCCATATTGTGGTACAGCGTGTTGATGCCGCGCCCGCCCGCGTGTTTTGCGACGTCGGGCGTGCCGTTCTTGCCGACGAACAACAGCACGGCGATCTCGGCGGGTTGGGGCGGCGTGACCACCAAGACCGGCTCGGTGACGCCGGGCCGGCTGGTCGGCACCGCGATGATGTCCTCGTCGGCCCAAGCGGTCGAGGCTGCCAAAACGCCCGCCACCGCCAGCGCGGCCCTCTTCATCCCCTTGTTTAAGATGAGCATCGCAAATCCTTTAAAAACAACGTGTTACGCATTGCTTTAAAAGTAACGGATCACCCCACCACCAGCTTGTTGACCTTCTGACCGATATGCCCGAGTTCCTGCGATAGCGTGTAATCGCACCAAATTCTGAGGCCCGCCGCACGCACCCGGTCACAGAACATATAGTCCTCGCCCAAGATGCTGTTGTGGGCCTCATCGACCCCGAAGCGGAAATAGGGCCGGGTCAGATGGTGGAAGACCGACATGCGGATCAATAGGCAACCGGTGGGGATGCGGACCATTTCAATCAGTCCCGGCGGGGCATCGTCGGGCTGCGGCATTACCGCCGTGCCCAGCGCCGGATGGGGCGGCACGCGTTTGGCGTAGGTTGCCCCCACCACGTCTTGCCTGTGCGCCAACAGCCGGGGCAGGGTTGAGCGGGGAAAGGTCATGTCGCTGTCGAGGAACAGCAGGTAATCGACCTCGGCCTCCTCGGCCATTTGTACGCCGTTGTTGCGCGCCTCGGCGACGATCGAGGATTTGTTGCTGAAGATCCCGTAAACGTCGATGCCGTCGTGTCCCGCCGCATAGCACATTCCGGCCAGCGACAAGGCGAAATCGGCAAGCACCGTGTCCCCCGAAGGAACCGCGATCGCCACGCGGGAAGGTTTATCCGTCATCATCGCCGCCCTGGAATCGCCGTTGGAAGTTCCCAACCCTAAACCCGTCCTAAATCCCCCACAACTATCCATTCCAAAGTGTGTAATTTGGTGGTAACGAGAGGTGGGGAGGGCGCTGGTTTTCGCCCGGGACCGCATTGGGCCAATAAGAACGGATCAACGACATCATGTCCGCGGAAAAGTCGCAGAATGTGCAGGATGTGTTTCTCAACCATATCCGCAAGAACAAAACGCCGGTTACGGTTTTTCTGGTGAACGGGGTCAAGTTGCAGGGGATTGTCACTTGGTTCGACAATTTTTCGGTGCTTCTGCGGCGCGATGGACACACGCAGCTGGTCTATAAGCACGCGATTTCGACCGTGATGCCCTCGACCCCGGTGCAATTGTTCGAGCCGACGAAAGAAGGCGGCGAAGAATAAGTGGATTCGCCGGCCTCTCCAAGCCGCACCCTGGTCGTTCATCCGGCCCGTGACTCCGCCAGATCCGGTGCGATCCGTTCGCCCGAGGGGCGGCTGGACGAGGCGGTCGGGCTGGCCGCCGCGCTTTCCTTGGATATCGTGCGGGCCGAGGTGGTCAATGTCGCCAAGCAGCGGCCCGCCACCTTGCTGGGCAAGGGCGCGGTCGAACGGCTGGCCGATCTGATCGCCGAGCAGGCGATCTCCCTGGCGGTGATTGATGGCGCGCTCAGCCCGGTGCAGCAGCGCAATTTGGAAAAAGCCTGGGCCTGCAAGGTGATCGACCGCACCGGCTTGATCCTGGAAATCTTCGGCGAGCGGGCCCGCACGCGGGAAGGCACCATGCAGGTCGAACTGGCGGCGCTGGAATATCAGCGCTCGCGGCTCGTGCGGTCCTGGACCCACTTGGAACGTCAACGCGGCGGCTTCGGCTTCATGGGCGGCCCCGGCGAAACCCAGATCGAGGCCGACCGCCGCCAGATCGGCGAGCGCTTCGTCAAATTGAAGCGCGAGCTGGACGAGGTTAAACGCTCCCGCGACCTTCACCGCAAGGCGCGCCGCCGGGTGCCGTATCCGATCGTCGCCTTGGTCGGCTATACCAATTCCGGCAAATCGACCCTGTTCAACCGCGTCACCCGCGCCGAGGTGATGGCCAAGGACATGCTGTTCGCCACCCTCGACCCCACCATGCGGGCGGTGCGCCTGGAGTCGGGCCGGATGGTGATTCTGTCCGATACCGTCGGCTTCGTTTCGGACCTGCCGCATGAACTGGTCGCCGCCTTCCGCGCCACCTTGGAGGAGGTGATGGAGGCCGATCTGGTCGTGCATGTCCGCGACGTGTCGCACCCCGACACCGCCGCCCAAGCCGCCGATGTCGAAACCGTGCTGACCGAGCTGGGAATGGCCGAGGTGGTCGATCGCGGCTTGATCGAGGTTTTGAATAAGATCGACCTGTTACCCCTTGATCAAAAACAAGAAGTAATCGGACAAGCCGGGCGCCGACCGGACAGTTTGCCGCTGTCGGCGATGACCGGCGAGGGGGTGGCGGCGCTGCTCGAAACCCTTGATGCCCGCCTGTCGGAAAAGCGCGAAACCGTGGATCTGTCGGTTCCCTTGACCGATGGCGCGGCCATCGCGTGGCTGTACCGGCACGGCGAGGTAATGGAACGCCGCGACGATGACTGCTCGGCCCATGTCCGGGTCCGCCTCGATCCCGCCGACGCCGGGCGGTTCCGGGGGAAACCGGCATGATCGCGGCCGTTGCCGCCGTGATTGCCCAGGTCGCCGAGGCCGAGATCCTGCCGCGCTTCCGTTGCCTAAGCGCCGGGCAGATCCGCGAGAAATCGCCCGGCCAATTGGTCACCGACGCCGATGTCGCCGCCGAGGCCGCGTTGGGTCCCTTGCTGTGCGCCCTTCTGCCGGGCGCGGTGGTCGGCGAGGAGGCGGTCGCCGCGAATCCCGCGCTGTTGACCGCGCTGGAACGGCCGGGGCCGGTTTGGGTGATCGATCCGGTGGACGGCACCGCCAATTTCGCCCGGGGCGATTCGCGTTTCGCGGTGATCGTCGCCCTGGTGGTGGATCAAGTCACCCGGATGGGCTGGATTTATGATCCCCTGACCCAACGCACCGTCCATGCCGAGCTGGGCGGCGGCGCCTGGGAGGGTGTCAACCGGTTGACAATCGGAAAAGCCAAACCGTTGTGCGACATGAAGGGCTCGATCCGGCGCGGTGCGCCGCTGACGCGGCGGATTGCCTGGGGCGGGCGCCGGGGCAGCGCCGCCCATGATTACCTGGATCTCGCCTTCGGGCGGCTGGATTTCGCGGTCTATCACGACCTTCATCCCTGGGACCATGCGGCGGGCGCCTTGATCCACGCCGAGGCGGGCGGCTGGCCGGGCTTGGTCGGCGGTGCTTCCTATCAACCGCGTTCGCTGCCCGATGCCACGCTTTTGCTGGCCCCCGACCGTGAATCCTGGGACCAGTTGGCGCCGTTGTTGGGGTGAGCGTGCCGACGATCCGGAGCTGGGAGCCATTATCGAGGGTGGAGGTGGGCTTCGCAAGATGCGTTGGGCCGCTCAAGGGCGCGGCAAGAGTGGCGGTGTTCGGGTGATCTACTATTGGCTCAGGGAGGATCGCCAAGTTTATCTGTTGTTGATGTACCCGAAGTCGAAAAAAGGACGACCTGAATGCCAAGGAGATCGCAATCCTGCGCGCCTTGGTAAAGGAGTTATGAGGATGGACAAGGCCCTGTTCAATGATCTGACGCAAAGCCTCAAGGAAGCGGTGGCGATCCGCAAGGGCGATGCTCCGGCGTCCCGTCGCTTCGAGGTGGCGCGGATGGATGTAAAGGCCGTGCGTGAACAAATCGGCTTGTCTCAAAGCGAGTTTGCGCGGTTGATGCGGGTAAGCGTGAAAACGCTTCAAAATTGGGAACAGAACCGCCGCCATCCGACCGGCCCGGCCGCCGCTCTGCTGGCCATCGTTTCGGACGCGCCGGAAGCGGCCCTCAAGTCCTTGCACAGGGCGGCCTAACGGCGTTCCGGCAAAGAACCGCGTTTGCGCTTGCCCCCACACGGACTACACTGTCGTAACGTCCCCCTTTGGATTAGGGAGCGAACGCCATGCCGGGTGGCCGGGTTCTGCTTGTCGATGACGATCCGAATGTCCTGGCCGGATTGCGCCGCCAGTTGGGCCATCGCTTCGACGTGACCACCGCCGAAAGCGGCGGGCAGGCGGTGGAACTGGTCACCGCCGCGCAAACCGCGGGCGCGCCGTTCGCCGTGATGGTGTGCGACATGCACATGCCAGGTCAAACCGGAATCGAAACGGTCGAGCTGGTTCGCGCTGTCTCGCCCGACACCAGTTGCATCATGCTGACCGGCGACGCCGATCAGAAAACCGCGATCGCGGCGATCAACCGGGGCCACATCTTCCGCTTTTACGCCAAGCCCTGCGCCGCCGAACAGGTGGGCGAGGGGATCGCCGCCGGTCTTGAGCATTTTCAACTGCACGCCGCCGAACGCCGGCTGGCCGAGAACGAGGAACGCTGGCGTCTGGCCTTGGAGGCGGTGGGCGATGGCGCCTGGGATTGGGATCCCGGCAGCGGCCGGATGATCTTTTCCGAAGGCTGGCGCCGCATGCTGGGTGCCATGGCGGAGCCGATCGCGCCGCACGAATCGGAATGGTGGGACCGGATTCATCCCGACGATGCCGCCCGCGTCGCCTTCGATATCGACCGGCTGCTGCGGGCCGAGAAATCCCCCCTGTCCAGCGAACACCGGTTGCGTTTGGCCGACGGCGGCTATGGCTGGTTCCTGGCGCGCGGCGCCGTGCTGTATCACGGGCCCGATGGTTGGCCGACCCGGGTGATCGGCACCCACGCCGACATTTCGGAACGCAAACGAATGGAGGAGGCGCTGGCCCGCCAAGCCGATGAATTGCGCCTGCTGGCCACCACCGATGCCCTGACCGGATTGTGGAACCGGCGCCGCTTCCTGGAGCAAGCCGACGAGGAACTGGCGCGCGCCCGGCGTTACGGCCGTCCGCTGTCGCTGGTGATGATCGATATCGACTTTTTCAAACGGGTCAATGACAGCTTCGGCCACGACGGCGGCGATGCCGTGTTGCGCTGGTTTTCCGATTGTCTGCGGCGCTGCTTGCGCAAGACCGATTTCCTGGGCCGCTTGGGCGGCGAGGAATTTTCGGCGCTGTTGCCCGAAACCGATGCCGACGGGGCTGTGTTGGTCGCCGAAACCCTGCGCGAAGCGGTCGCGGCCCAGCCGGCCATGCTGCCCGATGGGCGAACCATTCCGGTGACAGCCTCGTTCGGCGTCAGCCAAACCACCGAGAGCGGGCGCGACAAGGTCAGCGACGTGCTGTGCCGGGCCGACGAGGCCCTGTACGCCGCCAAACACGGCGGGCGCAACCGGGTTTGCCGGTTCAGCGGGTAGTGGCTTTTCACAACCACCGCATTCGATTACCATCGTGGCTAGGAAATTTAAAGGCGGGACACTCGGGGGGGCCGTGCCGACACGTCGGGGACCTTTTCTTCTTGCGGCGCTGGCGGCGGTTCTGGTGGTCGCCGCCCTGGTCCGTTTCGACGCCCAGGAGGCGGCGATCCGCCGCGAAGCCGAACGCACCGCGATTCGCTTTCAAATCGAGGTGATTCGCGACCGCCTGATCAACGCCTTGACCGGTCCGTTGCTGCGCACACGCGGCATGGCGGCCGAGATCACCGCCCACGGCGGCCTTTCCCCCGAGACCTTTGAGCAAGTGGCCCAGGTGCTGCTGCGCGGTCACCGCAACGTCCATAATATCGCGGTCAGCCGCGGCACGGTCATTTCCATGATCTATCCGCGTCCCGGCAACGAGCGCGCGCTTGGCGTCGATTACCGCACGGTGGCGCATCAATGGCCGGTGGTGAAACGCGCCATCGACGAGCGCCGCCCGGTGATCCAAGGTCCGGTCACCTTGATTCAAGGCGGGACCGGTTTGGTCATCCGCGACCCGGTGTTCCTTCCGGCGCCGGAAGGCGGCGGCGATCATTTCTTTGGGATCGTCAGCATCGTCCTTAACGTCGAGGGCATTCTGGCCGATGCCGGAATCGGCGCGGATTCCTCGAGTTTAAGCTTCGCGGTGCGTGGCCGCGACGGTTTGGGTGCGCAAGGCGAGGTGTTTTTCGGCCCGCCCGCGCTGTTCGCCGACGATGCGGTCGTGATCGACGTTCCCTTTCCTTACGGCGTTTGGCAAGTGGCGGCGGTGCCGCGCGCCGGGTG
>CAIULK010000173.1 GCA_903899885.1 uncultured Rhodospirillaceae bacterium | reverse complement strand
GCTGCTGATCGACTTCGGCCTTTAGCGCCGCCGCCTGTTGATAATTGGCCAACGCCGCTTGCGCCGCGGAACTTGCCGCCGCCTGATCCGCCGCCAGGGCGGACGACAGATTGCCGGGCAGGCCGCCGCTGACCGCGCCGGTCGTCGCCGATCCATCCGTGTTGAGCCCGAAGGCCGCCAACGCGTTGGCGGCCGAGGCCAGCGCGGTCGCGGCGGCGCTTTGATCGTTAATCGCGTTGGTGACCGCCGTATCGGCCGCCACCTTGGCGGTGGTCGCCGACCCGACGTCGGGCGCGCCCTGGGCCGCCAGGGCATCGACGGCGGCATCGCCCGCCTGGGTCCTCGCGTCGGCGAAATCCGCCGTGATGGTGGTCAGCGCGGTGCTGATCGTGGTGTTGTTGACGACCTGCCACGAGCCTTCCGCCGAATGTTCGCTGCCGATCGCCGCCCCGTCGGCGCTGGCCGCCGCCGCCACCGCGCTTTCGTCGGCGGCATAGGCCTGGGCGGCCGAAACCGCCGCCGCCTCGGCGTTGGTATAGGCCGTGGTCGCAGCCGTCAGCGCGGCATCGGCGCTGACCGTCGCGCCATGGGCATTGGTGTAAGCGGTTTCGGCCGCGCTGAGCGCGTTCATCCACACCGCCAGCAAGGGATCGGCCACCCCGGCCTGGGACGGATCCAGACCCTCGGCGTATTTATTGGCGTCGGCCAGCGCGGCGCGCAATTCCAACACCACCGGATCGGTGCCGCCATAGGTCGCCTCGACCGCCGCTTCGGCCTGGGCCGAGGTCCAGCTGGCCGGCACGGTGATGCCGTCGAGCGTGAAATAATCCTGCGCCGAGGCCAGATAGTTGGTCAGCGCGTCATCGCGCCCGGCTTGCTGCACGCTTTCCACCGCCGCCGCCGCCGCCGCCGCCGCCAGCGGATCGGCGATCGCCAGCAACGCGGTATTGGCGGCCACCGCCGCCGTGGCCGCCGCGGTTTCGGCCGTGGCCGCCGTCGCCGTCGCCGTGACCAGCGCCGCGTCGGCGCTGACCCGCGCCGCGATCACCGAGCCGCTGGTCCATTGCGATGCCATGTTGGTGGTGGCGCTCGTCGCCTCGGACACCGCCGTTCCCGCCGCCAATTCCGCCGGCGCGACCAGATTCTCGGTCAAGCTCGCCCAGTTCAGCGCCTCGGTCCCGTGCCCCGCCGCCAAACCGGTTGCCTGATTGGCCAAGGATTGGATTTCATTGGCCAGGGTCTGCGCCTGGGTCGCATCGACATAGGCGTGCGTGGTGTCGGCGTTACCGGCCTCGGTCTCGGCCTGAGTGGCCAGAGTGGTCACTTGGCCGGACAACGCCAGCGCCTCGGTGTACAGCCCCTCGACCCGGCCCGCGATGGCCGCGTCTTGGTTGGCGATGCCTAGAACAACCTGCTGAAACTGTTTCAGCACCAGCTGTACGGCCTGCTGCGCCTGCGCCTGCGCCAGCTGTTGGATCTGGGCCTGCATCACTTGCACTTCGGCGTGGGCCTGACCGACCATCGCGTCGTGCATCGCTTGAACGTCGTGCGCCGCATCGGCGTGCGCTTGTGCCGCCGTCGGCGGCGCGGGCGGCGGTGTCAGACTGCTGTTGGGCGTATTGGTCGGCTGGGTCTGCTGCTGAACCTTGGCCGCCTCGTTCATGATGGAAGGGGGCAGCGATTGCGCGGCGTTGGGCAAGGCTTGAATCGCCGAGCCCACCATCTGGGCGAAGCTGCTGGCGCTCACCGTGAAGGAGGCGGATGGTGCCGCACTGGCACTAGTGACGGTTAGGCCGGTGCCGCCTTGGTTCAGCACCGAGGTGCCCGCCCCGTTCGACACCGACAATTCGCCGACGCTGCCGTTCGCCTCGGGCACCAGCGCGATGGTCAGGGCACCGCCCGCTCCGACATTGCCGCCGCCCGCCGTGCCGCGAATGCCGATGGTTGCCGAGGGGGTTTGAATCTGCAACGCGTCGGGCTCGGCCTTGGGCAACTGGCCGGACACGAAGGTGAAGGTGCCCTGCACGACGTCGATCTTGCCTTCGCCGGTATGCGAACCGGAATCGAACACCATGTCGTCGAGGACCATCCGCCCCTTTTCACCCAACGAAAAGGCGGTTCCATCCAGCAAGGTCAGGCCGACCCGACCGCCCGCGCCGGTTTGCAGCACGTCACCTTGATGAACGGCCCCGCCCTGATGCGCGGTTTCGGTGGTGCCGTCGGCATGTTTGATGTGAACGTCACCGGCCAGGACAGAGACCTTGCCGATCGGCGACCCCAGCGGATCACCGCCGCCGCCGTTTTCGGCGTATTGACCGGGGGCCAGCGGTCCGGCCAAACGCGCCGCCACCGCCCCGCTGATCGAGCCGCCGAGATCGTTATCGAGACGCGGCGGCGGATCATGATCGAAATAGCCACGAATCAGAACCTCGTGCCCATCCTCGGCGATCAGGCGCAGATCCGAGCCCGCGCGCAAGAACTGCGCGCCAAGCAGGAATCCGCCCGGAATAGTCAGAGGGGAACCCGAAGTCGCGCTCATTACGTTTAAATGCGTCGACTGAGTCAGCGGCTGGGGCGCAACGGAAAAGGATTCCATTGTGTGAGACGGAGGGACCGTATCGTGCTTGCCCATTCTCACTCTCGCGACATTTTGCCGATATTTTGGCGCAAGCTCTTTTTATATCACAAAATCGTTTTTGATTCGATACGTGCCCGACCCTAAGGGGCTTCATTTTCCAAAAGAATCCACCGGACCGCCGCCGGCAGATCATCGACCACCAGATCGGCCGTGGTTCCCGCCGCCTCGGTCTCGCGTCCATAGCCGGTGCGGACAAGAATGGTTTTCGCCCCCACGGCCTTGCCCAACCCGATATCGATTTCCTTGTCGCCGATGACGACCGCCCGGGCGGGATCGAAGCCCAACTCGGCGACCGCCTGTTCGATCATGCCGGGCAAGGGCTTGCGG
>CAIULK010000172.1 GCA_903899885.1 uncultured Rhodospirillaceae bacterium | reverse complement strand
TCAAAAGAATCAAAGGCACCCTGCAAGCCTGCCGAACCAACCCGCGCGAGCCGCGCCCCAGCGGGTTCCTGGGCGATCCGCCCGACTACATGTCGGAGACCGCCAAGGATGCCTGGCGCTACGCCGTGGCCAACGCGCCACCGGGGCTGCTGTCGGCGCTCGACGCCGCGATTCTGGAACGATGGGCCAATTGCGCCGCCCTCTATCGCGAGGCGCTGGGCAAGATCAACCGCGCCGGGGTGTCGGGGATGCTGATCAAGGCCCCCAACGGCACCCTGCGCCGATCGCCGCTGATGGATGTGATCCGCGATCTGGCGACGGAGATGAAAGGCTACGAGACCGAGATGGGCTTCACCCCGGCGTCGCGCTCGCGGGTGACCATGCCCGAGACCGCCGGCCACGATCACGATCCCTGGGACGATATCGCTGGATGAAGCAATTCCCCGCAATTCGCCTGCTTCTAACGGTCACCCAGTTCGGGCATGATGCGCCATCCGACCGCTGTGCGAGAAGGCTGTTCGCAATTGGCTCCAGTAATTGGTGATTTCGTCGAAGTCCGCGGCCGTCCCTGGCTGGTGGAAGGTGTCGATGACAAGGGGGCGGGGCTCACCGCGCTCAAGCTCGCCTGCATCTCCGACGATGCCCAGGGCGAAACGCTGGAGGTGGCCTGGGCGGCCGAGACGCCGATCGGCGCCCGCCCTCTGTCGGACGATCTGTGGGAAAGCATCGCCGAGAACGGCACCGACGACGCGGCGACCTTCGCCGCCTATTTGCGCACCCTCAAGTGGAACACCGCGACCGCCGCCGATCGCGACCTGTTCCAGGCGCCATTCCGCGCCGGCATTCGCCTCGACGCCTATCAACTTCTGCCACTGCGCAAGGCCCTCCGCCTGCCGCGGGTCAATCTGCTGATCGCCGACGACGTCGGCCTGGGCAAGACCATCGAGGCCGGCTTGGTCCTGCGCGAACTGCTGCTGCGTCGCCGCATCGATTTCGCCCTGGTGGCGGCGCCGCCCTCGATGACGTTGCAGTGGCAGGACGAACTGGAGGCCAAGTTCGGCCTGTCCTTCATCATCATCGACCGGGATCGCCTGGCCGACATGCGCCGCCAACGGGGATTCGGCGTCAACCCGTGGTCGACAGGATCGCGCTTCATCGTCTCGCACCGCCTGCTGACCGACGAGACCTATACCGCCGGCCTGCGCGACCTGCTCGGGGCCTTCCGGCCGCGAGCGCTGCTGATCCTCGACGAGGCCCACCATGCCGCCCCCGCCAGCGGCCAGCGCTATGCCGTCGACAGCCAGTTCACCAAGGCCGTGCGCGATCTGGCCGGCCGCTTCGAGCATCGCTTGTTCCTCTCCGCTACCCCGCACAACGGGCATTCCAACAGCTTCTCGGCGCTGCTGGAAATGCTCGACCCCCAGCGCTTCACCCGTGGTGTCGAGGTGCGTCCGCGCGACCTCGACCCGGTGATGGTGCGGCGGCTCAAATCCGACCTGCGCCAGATCGGCGAACCCTTCCCCGAACGCATCGTCGATCCCATCGTCATCGACGGCCTGCCCGAGACCGCGCCCGAATTACGACTCGCCCGCATGCTGGCCGATTACGGTGAGTTGCGCGGCCGGCGCATCGCCCGCCTGCCCCGCCACCAGGCCAACCAGGCCAAGTTGGTGTTCATCGGGTTGCAGCAGAGGCTGCTGTCATCGGTGGCGGCGTTTGCCCGCACCCTCGACGTCCATCGCAAGAGTCTACTCGCCGCGGCCGAGCGGGGGGAGACCGCGGTGCCGGAGGCCGCCGCCCAGCTTTTTTCGCCCATCGCCGCCGCCGATCAGGACCTGCCGTTCGGCATCGACGAAGCCGATGTCGAAGAGAAGCTGGCGGCCGACGACGATGCCGCGGCAGATGCCGCCACCCGCCTCGGGGTGGCCGGGGCCAGTGCCGGCGACGTGGCGGCGGAACTGGCCGCCGTCGATGAGATGCTGGCCCTGGCCAGACAGCACGCAGCCAAACCCGACGCGCGCGTCACCTGGCTGGCCGGATGGATTCGCCAGCACCTGCTGGACGGGAACCAGTGGAACCACCGCCGCCTGATCCTCTTCACCGAGTACGAGGATACGAGGCGCTGGCTGGAGCGGCGCCTCGGCGAGGTCCTAGCCGACACCGATCGTATCGACGAGCGCATCGGCATCTTCACCGGCGCCACCGGCATCGACCGCCGCGAGGCGGTGAAGCGCGCCTTCAACGCCGATCCCGCGGTCGAGCCCCTGCGCATCCTGATCTGCACCGACGCCGCGCGCGAAGGCATCAACCTGCAGACCCGCTGCCACGACCTCGTCCACATGGATCTGCCGTGGAACCCGTCCCGCCTGGAACAGCGCAACGGCCGCATCGACCGCAAACTGCAGCCGGCCAAACAGGTGTTCTGCCGCTACTTCAAGTATGCCCAGCGCGAGGAGGACATCGTCCTCGAAGCCCTGGTCTGGAAGACCGAACGGGTCAGGAGCCAACTCGGATCGGTCGGGCGGGTCATCGAGGAGCGCCTCCACGAAAGCGGCATCACCCGCGGCAATGCTCAGGCTCTGGCCCAGCGATTGCTTAACGAGGACAACGACGGTCGCATGGGATTGGCCGCGACGGAGATGGACGACGCGGACCGTGCCCGCCAGGAGCGCCTGCTGAAGGACCTCGATGATCTCCGCAAGGTGCTGGAACGCTCGCGGGAACGGGTCGGCGTCGATCCCCGCGAATTGCGCCAGGTGGTGGCCACCGCGTTGACCAAGGCCAAGTCCGACCTCGATCAGGCCCGGGCCGAGCCGGTCGGCCGGGTCGAAACCTTCCGCTTCGACCCCGGTGCCGAGGTGTTCGCCCACGACCCATCTTGGGCCGACGCCTTCGACGACCTTCGGAGCCGCCGCCGCCATCGCGGCGAACGGCTCGCCGAATGGCGCCGCGCCACGCCGGTGCGCGCCATCTCGTTCGAACCGCCGATCAGCGCCGACGGCACCGACGCCGCCGATGTGGTCCAGGTCCACCTCGAACATCGGTTGGTCCGCCGCCTGCTGTCCCGCTTCCTGTCGCAGGGCTTCCAGTCGGGACTCGAACGGGTGTGCGTGGTGGTCGGCCCCGGCGCCCAACCGCGCGTGGTGATGGTCGGTCGCCTCGCTGTCTACGGTCCCGGCGCGGCGCGCCTTCACGAAGAGTTCGTGCCGGTGACGGCGGTGTGGACGGAAGCCGGGCGCGATCACAAGCCGCTGCGCCCGCTGGGCAGCCACGGCGAGGAGACCACGCTGGGTCAACTCGAACAGGCGCTGCGCGAGGCGCGCCCCGCCCCCGCCGCCATCGTCTCGCGCCTCAAGAACTGGGCGCGGATCGACGCCAAGGATCTGCGGAGCGAACTGGAAAAGCGGGCCGGCGACCGGCTGGCGGTGGTGACCCGCGAGTTGGCTGCGCGGGGAGAGTCCGAAGCCAAGTCGCTCGCCGACCTGCTGGAGGCGCAACGCGCCCGCATCGCCAAGGCCGAGGCGAACTTCGATCCCAACCAGTACACCCTTCCCGGCATCGCCGAGGCCGAGCGCAAGCAGGTCGAACGCGACCGCCGCCACTGGACAACGCGCCTGGGCGAGATCGAGCGCGAGATCATCGAGGAACCGGCCCGCGTCCGCGATTCCTATTCGGTGCGCGCCGATCGGCTGGAAGCCGTCGGCCTGGTCTACCTCTGGCCGGCCTCGGGGTAAGCGCCATGGCCGATCCCTTGTCTCTCGATCCCGATCTCGAATGGCTGGACCACGTCCAGCCGGTCGGTCTGGTCGTCGCCCCCAGCCTGATCAAGGAACTGGGGCTGGCGCCCACCGTGCAGAATCAACTCGACAACGCGGTGGTGGCGGAGCTTCTCTCCGACGATGACGAGGGGCCGGCCCTGGCCGATCCCTGGGCCTTCGTCGAGCGCGTGCTGGGCTGGACCGCCCCCTTCGTCGCCGGAGCCCCCGGCGGCCCGGCCCTGCCGGACGAGCTGGTGGTGCGCCTGCCCGAATATGACACCACCCTCGAACCCCATTGGGCGATGCGGTCGGCCGGACAGGCGCCGGGCTGGCAGATGCTGGTGCGCATCGAACCGGCCGGAATCGATCCCGACACCCGCGGCGCCCTCGGCGGCTGGGAGGCGACCCCGCATCAGCGCTTCGAGCGCCTGCTGCGGGAAACCGGCATCCCCATCGGCGTACTGATCAGCGACCGCGCCCTGCGCCTGGTATTCGCCCCGCGCGGCGAGACCTCGGGCTGGCTGGCCTTCCCGCTGCGCCCGCTGGCCACCGTGGCCGGCCGCGCGATGCTGGGCGGCCTCAAGCTGCTCCTCCACCGTTTCCGCCTGCTCAACGATGCCGAAGACCGCCGCTTGCCCGCCCTGCTGCGGCGCAGCCGCGAGGCCCAGGTCGCGGTCTCCACCGCCCTGTCCGATCAGGTGCTGGGCGCGCTGCACGAATTGCTGCGGGGCCTGACCGCCGCCGAGCCGGAGCTGGTCCGCAGCTTAGCGGCGACCCAGCCGGCCCATCTGTATGAGGGGCTGCTGACGGTGCTGATGCGCCTCGTCTTCGTGCTCTATGCCGAGGACCGCGACCTCATCCCGTCGCGCACCGACGCCGCCGCGCGGGCCTTCTACGACCAGGGCTATGCCGTGCGCGGCCTGCACGCCAAGCTGCTGGAAGACGCCGCCCGCAACCCCGACACCATGGACGAGCGTCTGGGAGGCTGGGGACGCCTGCTCGCTTTGTTCCGCCTGGTCCATGCCGGCGACCGCACCGGCTGGATCACCGGGCGCGGCGGCAAACTGTTCGATCCCGATGCCTTCCCCTTCCTCGAAGGCCGCACTGAGGTGGCCGAGCGTCCCCGCATTCCGCGGGTGACCGACGGCAGCGTCCTGCGCCTGCTCGACGATCTGGTGATGCTGAAGGGCGAGCGGCTGTCCTACCGCACCCTCGACGTCGAGCAGATCGGCTCGGTCTACGAGACGGTGATGGGCTTCACCGTCGAGGTGGCCGCCGGCCCGGTGCTGGCCATCCATGCCGGCAAGAACAACCGCACCCCGGTGTTCGTCGATCTCCAGGCACTCGCCGCCGCCAAGCCCGAGGAGCGGCTGAAACACCTGAAGGAAGAGGCCAAGCGCAATACCCTGACGCCCAAGCAGCAGGCGGCGATCAAGGCGGCGCGGAGCGAAGCGGATATGGCCGCCGCGCTGGAACCGCTGGCCGACGAGCGCGCCTCGCCCGGCCGGCGGGTGGTGCCGGCCGGCACGCCGATCCTTCAGCCCACCGACGAACGCCGCCGGACGGGCAGCCATTACACCCCGCGCAGCCTGACCGAGCCCATCGTCCGCCATGCCATGGAACCGGCCTTCGCCCGCCTCGGCGACGATGCCACCCCCGAGCAGGTGCTCGACCTCAAGGTCTGCGACCCGGCGATGGGTTCCGGCGCCTTCCTGGTCGAAGCCTGCCGCGCCCTGGCCGCCCGCCTGGTCAAGGCGTGGGCGAAGTGGCCGGGCACCCGGCCGATGATCCCCGCCGACGAGGACGAGGATCTGCACGCCCGCCGCCTGGTGGCGCAACGCTGCCTGTATGGTGTCGACAAGAACCCGATGGCGGTGGATCTGGCGCGGCTGTCGCTGTGGCTGGCGACGCTGGCCCGCGATCACGAATTCACCTTCCTCGACCACGCACTGAAGGCCGGCGATTCTCTGGTCGGGCTGACACGGGCGCAGATCGCGGCGCTGCATTGGAACGAACACGCCCCGCCGACTCTGTTCGCCCCGGTGGTGCGCCAGCGCTTCACCGAGGCGCTGGAGGGCCGGCGGGAAATCCGCGACGCCCCCGACAATGTCACCCGTGCCCAGCAGGAAATCCGCTTTCGTCTGGTCGAGGAGCGCCTGGACCAAGCCCGGCGCATTGGCGACGCGGTCATCGCCGCCTTCTCCTCCGCCGCCAAGCCGAAGGCGCGCGAGACCGCCCGCATGGAAATCGAGATGGCGGCCGGCGGCCCGTCCGAGGCGCTGTGGACCAAGCTGGCGGCGATGCGCGAGCGGCTGCGCGTCGGCCCCCACCCGATCACCCCCTTCCATTGGGAGATCGAGTTCCCCGAGGTCTTCGCCCGCGACAATCCCGGCTTCGACGCCATCGTCGGCAACCCGCCCTTCGCCGGCAAGAACACCATCATCGCCGGCAGTCCGGATGGCATCCTCGACTGGTACCAAACCATCCATGCCGGCGCCCACGGCAACGCCGATCTGGTCGCCCACTTCTTCCGCCGCGCCTTCGGCCTGCTGCGGCAGGGAGGCGTTTTCGGGCTGATCGCCACCAACACCATCGCGCAGGGCGACACCCGGCAGACCGGCTTGGCGGCCATCCTCAAATCCGGTGGCGCCATCGGCCACGCCATCCGCCGCCTGAAGTGGCCGGGGGAAGCGGCGGTGGTGATATCGGTGGTGCATGTGGTGAAGGGCAAGGGCAACGCGTCGGCCCCCATGCTAGATGGCAGCCCGGCGCGGCGCATCTCTGCCTATCTGGTCGAGGGCGACAGCGATAACCCGCCAGCCCCGCTCGCGGCAAATAGCGGCAAAACGTTTGTCGGTTCTTACGTCCTCGGTATGGGCTTCACCTTTGATGATACGGCGGCGGCCAAGGGCACGGCGGCGTCGCTGGCCGACATGCGCCGGCTGATCGACAAGGCCCCAAGGAATGCCGAACGCATCTTCCCCTATATCGGCGGCGAGGAGGTCAACAACGACCCGCGCCATGCCCATCGCCGCTTTGTGATCGACTTCGGCGACATGCCGCTGCGCCGCGACCACCGCGAACGCGGCTGGTTCCTGATGACGCCGGAGACCCAGGCGAAGAACCTGCGCGAGGGATCGGTGCCGCAGGACTATCCGGGCCCGGTGGCCGAGGACTGGCCGGATCTGATCGATATCGTGCGGCGGCTGGTGAAGCCGCAGCGGGACAAGGAGAACCGGGAGGCAAGGCGGAAGCGGTGGTGGAGATTTGGTGATCGTCAACCGGGCCTTTATCGCACCATCGACGGACTACCGAGCGTAATGGTCGTCTCCCGCGTCTCGCCCCAATTGGCCGTCGCTCGATTGCGGGCGAGAATGGTTTATGCCGAAAGCATGATCGTTTTCGCGATGCCATCCCACGCCCCCCTCGCCACCCTCCAATCCCGCCCCCACGAAGTCTGGACCCGCTTCTTCGCCTCGTCCATGAAGGATGATCTCCGCTACACCCCCAGCGACTGCTTCGAGACCTTCCCCTTCCCACCCGGCTTCGACACCGACCCCGCCCTCGAAGCCGCCGGCCAAGCCTACCACGACCACCGCGCCGCCCTGATGATCGCCCGCGACGAGGGCCTGACCAAGACCTACAACCGCTTCCATGAGCGTGATGAGAAGTCCGCCGACATCCTCGAACTTCGCCGCCTGCACGACGCCACGGACCACGCCGTGCTGCGCGCCTATGGCTGGGATGACCTGATCCCGCTGGCGGTGCCGATCTTTCTCGACGAGACCAACGAGGACGACCACAAATACCAGGGCCGCTACTTCTGGCCGGCCGACATCCGCGACGAGGTGCTGGCCCGCCTGCTGGCGCTCAACGCCGAACGCCACGAGGAGGAACTCCGCCTTGGCCTCGCCCCCGGC
>CAIULK010000171.1 GCA_903899885.1 uncultured Rhodospirillaceae bacterium | reverse complement strand
CTTGCGCCGCCAGCACCTTGCTGGCCCCCATGCTGCGCAGGGTCGCCGCCAGCAGCAGGCGCGAGCTGGTGGTGTCCTCGACCACCATGAAGGTCTGCTGGGCGATCCAATCGTCGAACATCTTGGCTTCGACATGCGGTGATACGGCCATCGTTTTCCTCGAAAAAGCGCGGCGTTCAGGCGGCGGCGCCTGAAAGGGGATACAGGCCCAACTGGGTCAAGGCTTCGACCAGCCGGTCCAATGTGACGGGCTTGACCAAAAGACCGTCGAAACCGATCGCGGTCAGACGGCGTATTTCCTCGGGATGGGCATGGGCGGTGTAGGCGACGATCCGGGTCGTGTCGTCGTGGTGGCGAATATCCTGGCACACACTTTCACCGCTGACGCCAGGCATGCTGAGGTCGAGCAAAACCAACGCGCAGGAATGCTGAGCCAGAAAGGACAAGGCCGACTCGCCGTCCTCGCTTTCGGTGACCGACCAGCCCAAACGCTCCAGCATGCGCACGGCCAACAGCCGGTTGACGAGATTGTCGTCAACGACCAACGCTTGCCGCGTCGGCATATCCACGGTCATCCGCCGATCCCTTCGTTCATCCCACCCCCGACCAAAGTATCAGACTCTCGGACAATTATGTGTTAAACGGCGGCGCGTAATGCAAGGCGCGCCTTGTGCGCCAGATCGGCAAGGTCGGTCGCCAGTCCGCGGGCCGCCTCGATATCGCCGTTCTTGGCGTTGTGTTCGATGCCGTCGCACAGCGCCGACAGCCGCTTCAGGCCCAGCGACCGCGATCCCCCCTTCAAGCTGTGGGCCGCCTTGCGCATCCGTTCCGAATCGCCGTTAAATCCGGCTTCGAGGATGGCCTTGACCTGTCCGTCGAGCAGGGCGTCGAAACGGTCGGACACCGGAGCCAATTCGCCGAGATCGGCCCGCAGGCGCTCCAAGGTCTCGCGGTCCAAATCCGGGTCGCCGTCGCCGGACGCGGGCGAGGTGTCGGCCAGCGCGGTATCCACGGCGACCGCCTCGGCCAGCGGAAGGTCCGCCGAGGGTTCGAGACCCCGGCCGGGTTGCAGCCACAAGATCAGCGCCGCCTCGATATCCTCGAGATAACAGGGCTTGGCGATATAGGCATCCATGCCGGCGTTCAGGCAGCGGGCCTTGTCGCCGTCCATCGCGTTGGCGGTGATCGCCACGATCGGGATTCGCTTTTTGCCGCGCTCCTTCTCGAAGGCGCGGATGGCGGCGGTGGCGCCATAGCCGTCCATCACCGGCATCTGGCAATCCATGAACACCAGATCGAAGCGGCCGCTTTGCACGGCGACGAACGCCTCGCGCCCGTCATTGACGAATTCGGCGGGGAAATTCAGCCGCTTAAGGAACGACCGCATGACCAGCTGGTTGGTCTCGTTATCCTCGGCGACGAGAACGCGGACGGGGCGAACCTCGCTGCCGGAGGAAGGGGTGGGGGCGGCGGTCGGCATTGTCTTTTGGGCACCAGACAGAACGTCGCGGATGGCGGCCTCCAACCGGTCGCGGCGGGCGGGCCGCGCAAGAATTACCATACCCTTGCCCGGGTCCGATAGGGTGAGGTCGGCCTCGTGCGGGGTAAGGAAAATCAAGGGCGGTGTGTTGCTCTCGCCCCGGAACGGTTTGGCCCAGGCGCCATCGACCATGCCGCCATCGACGATCATCACGTCGGCCCGCTCGCGGTGCGGCACGATCTCGGCCAGGGTTTCGGCGAACACCGCCTCGCCGCCCCAATCCTTGACCGAGGCCAAGACATCCGCCGCCAAATCGGGGTCGCGGTCGGCGACCACCACGGTCTTTCCGGCCAACAGCGGCGGGTTGGGTTCGGCCGGGATCTCGGCTTGGGGAAGTTCGAAGCGCAGGCAGAACACGCTGCCCCGCCCGTCGTTGGGGCGGTAGCGCAGCGAGCCGCCCATCATCGCCGCCAAGCGGCTGGCCAAGGCCAGCCCCAGCCCCGTGCCGCCGAAGGGGCGGCTGTCCGAACTGTCGGCTTGCACGAACGGTTGGAACAGTTGCGGACGCAAATGCAACGGAATGCCGACGCCGGTGTCTTGCACCTCGATGCACAGCGCGCGTTTGCCGTTGCGCAAGCCCTCGTCCTTGACCTCGACGAAAACCCGGCCCGAGGCGGTGAATTTGACCGCGTTGCCGATCAGGTTGATGATCACCTGACCGATGCGGCCGGCGTCGCCCAGCAAGGGCGGGGGGGCGGCCGGAACGAAGCGCAGCCCCAGCGCGATTCCCTTGCGCCGTGCCGCGAATCCGAAGGGGTCGAGCGCGGTTTCGATCACGTCGCGCAGATCCAAGGGTTCGACCACCAAGGGCATCCGGCCGGATTCGATGCGCGTCAGGTCGAGAACGTTGTTCAGCAAGCCCAGCAAGGTCCTGCCCGACCGCAAAATGGTGTCGGCGCAATCCTTGATGCCGGAGTCGAGATCGCGGTTGCGCAGCACCTGCGCCATTCCCAGGATGCCGTTCAAGGGGGTGCGGATCTCGTGGCTCATCATGCCCAGGAATTCGGCCTTGGCGCGGCTGGCGGCCTCGGCGGCGGCCGTGGCGGCGCGCAAACGCTGGTCACGCTGGGCAAGCGCGGCCTCGGCGCCGTGCAGACGCCGGATCAGGCCCAGTGTTTGGACCAGCAAGACCACCCCGATCATGGTCACCGCGCCCAGGATCAACGTGATGATCCGCCGGAAATGGGCGATATCGGCCGGGACATCGTCGGTCAGAACGATCCACAAACCACCGGCCCACAGCCCGCCCAGCAAAAGGGCGATCACCGTGATCGTCAAGACAAGCGGATGACGCGCCGCGATGCGCGGCGGCTGGCTGGCCCCGATGGTTTCATCCGTTCTCATTCGACCATTCCTACCCTTGCCGGCGGATGGTTTCAACGCCAATCACCTAAGCAAAAGGAGTAGAGACCCTATCCATGGGTATTGGTATCGAAGGGAGGTGGTCAATGCTATAAATCGGGTGTTGACGGAGGGTTCGGCATGAGCTGGGTTCAAGGCGCGATCCTCGATGACCCGGCCGCGATTCTGCTGCAATCGCCGTTTCGGATTCTGGTGGTCGAGGACGAGGATATCCATTTCGCCTATTGCCAGGGAATGCTGGAGGCGATTTTCGGTGACCGCTTGGCGTTGGACCGCGCCACCGCCTGCACCGAGGCGGTCGATAAGCTGTCGGCCGGGCACCACGACATCTGTCTGTTGGATTATCTGGTCGAGGATGGCAACGCGCGCGACATCTTGTCGCGGGTCAATTTCGGCCTCGTCCACACCCCGGTGATCATCGTCAGCGCCTACGAGGACAAGACCTTCATTCTCGACGCGCTACGCTTTGGGGCCGATGATTACGTGGTCAAGGGCCGCTTCACCCGGGCGCATCTTGAACAGGTGATCCAATACGCGGTCTATCGCAAGCACAAGGAACTGCTGCTGCGCAAGCAGGCCCTCTATGATCCGCTGACCGGGCTGGCCAACCGCTATCTGCTGATGGACCGGTTGGAGGAGTTGCACCGCTTCTCGGTGCGCTACGGCGAGAAATACGCGGTCGTGGCGATCGACGCCGACCGCCTGAAAACCGCCAACGACGTGTATGGTCACGATGCCGGCGACCGCTATTTGCTGGGAATCGCCCACGCGCTGACCGGGGCCGTGCGCACGTCGGACACCGTGGCCCGGATGGGCGGCGACGAATTCCTGGCGGTGGTCAAGAACATCCACGAGAAAGCCAACATGGAGCGGGTCTGCACCGCCATCCGCGACGGGGTCGGCCGTTTTTCGTTGGGCGACGGCATCGATTTCCGCCCCTCGTGCAGCGTGGGGGCGGCGGTGTATCCCGACGACGGCGCGTCGCCCGCCGATTTGATCGCCAAGGCCGACGCCGCGATGTACGTCGCCAAACGCGCGGGCGGCGGGGGGTGGCGGTTGGCGGAATAGGGGGGCGGGTTGGCGTTAGTGAGTCAGAAGCTTCGCGAGGGCGAATCCGAGCGCCATGATTCCCGAATTGATCCCCAAGACGGCGCCAACGATTTGCCAGATCGTCGGAGTTTTCGACGACATCTCGGTCAACCGCCCGTCAATGCGTGCAATGGCTTCGCCATGACGCTGGACTTCGCCACGCAGTTCCTTTTGCTCGGTCACGACGGCATTCAGCACAGGTTCCAGGCGCCGCAGGATTTCCAGCGCCTCATCCGGTTGGATTTTGTGTGCGACAGCCATCATGCCTCCTTATCGTCGGAGGAGCCTACCACTCCTGAACCCGGCGTGCCACTGCCGGGATTCGCCCGCCGATTCGGTCGTCAAGGCCGACGCCGCGATTTATGCGGCCAAACGCGCGGGCGGCGGGGGTGGCGGCTGGCGTGACGGCGGGGCGGGTGGGGGTTAGTGAGTCAGGAGCTTCGCGAGGGCGAATCCGAGGGCCATGATCGCGCCGTTGATCCCAACCATTGTACTGACGATTTGCATGAGCGTGGGAAGCTGCGAAATACGGCCTTCGACCGTCGCGAGACGTTCGCCGAGGCCGCGAACCCGGTCGTCAAGTTTCCGTTGCTCGGTCACGACCGCATTCAGCACCGGCTCCAGGCGCCGCAGGATTTCCAGCGCCTCATCCGGTTGGATTTTGTGTGCGACAGCCATCATGCCTCCTTACCGCCTCGGGAGACTATCACCCCTGAACCCAGCGTGCCACTGTCGGGACTCGTCCGCCGATGTGATCGCCAAGGCCGACGCCGCTAACAGCCTGTTGAACAAGTCTGCATTCATAGCCGTCACTCCCGCGAAAGCGGGAGTCCATGCGTCCACAAGCACAACATTTAGCGGGTGCCCGTATTCTCGGCCCAACATGGACCCCCGCCTTCGCGGGG
>CAIULK010000170.1 GCA_903899885.1 uncultured Rhodospirillaceae bacterium | reverse complement strand
CCGCCGGCGGCGGTGCGCGACGGTGTCTTCGAACTGGTCCGCGTCAATCGCGACATCAAGAAGATCGTCATTCTGACCGAAAAGGTCTCTGTGCATGACGCGCGTGAAATCCGCGCGATCGGCCAGCAGCGCGGCATCGATATCTTCGGCGCCAACTGCCTTGGCATCGCGGACGCCTGGAACCATATCCGCATCGGCGGCGCTCTGGGCGGCGACAAGCCGGACGAGTCGTTGAAGAAGGGCTCGGTGGCGATTTTCTCGAATTCGGGCAACTTCACCACGACCATGGCCAGCTATCTGGCGGCGGGCGGTTGGGGCACCACCACCTCGATCTCGTCGGGCAAGGATCTGTACATCCACTTCGCCCCGGCCGAGTTCGCGCACGCGTTCGATGCCGACTCCCGCTCGAAGGCGGCGGTGATGTATATCGAGCCGGGCGGGTACTATGAACGCGACCTGACCTTCACCAAGCCGGTGATCGCCTGTGTGGTGGGCCGTTGGAAGGCCAAGCTGACCCGCGCGGTCGGTCACGCGGGCGCCATCGCCGGTTCGGGCGACGGCGCGGCGGGCAAGGAAGACTGGTTCAAGGAAATCCTGGGCGTTCCCGGCATCTACAGCCCGGAAAATCCGATCGTCTCGCCCAAGGGCGCGGTGGTCACCAACATTTCGCACATCCCCGAGGCGCTGACCGCGGTGATGAAGCTGCACGGCGTCGAGCGCGATTTCGCCCCCGAGGGCGACCTCACCTTGAAGGCGTGGTTCGGCAATAACCAGGGCTTGGCCTTGCCGCCGGAACTCGACGTGCCGCTGGTCGAGCCGATCCAGCCCTACCGCGACCAGATCGCCGAGCTTAGCCGTCAGGTCGGCGCGACTTTCCCGCGCGAGTCGATGAAGGATCGCTCGGGCTCGTCGATCATGGACGCGAAAAGCCAAGTGACCCGGGTCAGTGGCGTGTCGATCTTGGACACCGCCAAGTACCCGCTCGAATCCAACTACATGCTGGCCCTGATCCGCGAGCATAGCGACGAGAACGACAACGCGTTGTTCAACACCGTCATCGCCGGTCTGGTCAATCTGCATGGCGACCCGATGATCGCGGTTGCCGACGCGGCGCGCGAGGCGGGCAATGCCCCCAACACGGTGCTGTCGGCGGCGGTCGCCATCGCCGGTCCGAAGCGGGTGAACGGGGCGCGCGCCGCCGCCGGGGTGCTGATCGATCTGTTCGGCCATTCCGGGCTGCAAGGCGGCGATCAAGCCGGGTTCGACATCAAGGCGATCAAGGCCGACAACGACCAGCTGGCCAAGCTGCTCGGCAAGTCCGCCGATCCCAAGGCCGACGCCATGCTGGCCGCGCTGAAGGCGCGGGGCACCAAGTCGGTGTTCGTCGATTACCTGACCTCGCTGAAGGGGCATCCGACCGCCGACGCGGTGGTGGCCGCCATCACCACGACGATCGGCTGGGGTGCGCTGATGCGCAAGAAGATCTCGCGCCTGACCGCGCAGAATCTGCCCTGGTACGCCGAATTGTTCGCGGCGATCATCGGCGCCTCGGTGGACGGCAAGCACCACACCGCCGACGCCTTCAATGGCGTGTCCAACAAGGAGCTGTTGGAAAAGTGGTCGGCGACCGAAATCGCCTATCTGGCGTTGTTGTCCGAGAAGCCCACTCCCGAAAAGCTGTTCCCGTTCCAAGTGCTGCTGGGCCTGATCATCTCGAACGGTGTCGGCACCATCTCGGCGCAGGGCTGCAAGGGCGCGGTTTCGGCCGACGGTCCGGAAAGCCCGGAGCGCGTGCAGATCAACAAGGCGATGATCGGCTTCATGACCCACACCGGCTTTGCCCACGGCGGCAACGGCTTCGAGGGCATCCAGTTCCTGATCGAGCAGTTCGCCGAGACCAACCTGAAGGACGCGGGCGATCCCAAGCACGGCCTGGATTTGGCCGCCATGGGGGCCAAGTTCGCGGTTGCCTTCGGCGCCGAAAAGAAGGCCCGCAAGGGCGTTGGTGATGGTGTTCGCAACATCCCGGGTGTTAATCACCCCGTATTTAAGGGACAGCTTATAAACAAGGATCCCCGCGAGGTTTACTTGTCCAAGCTGTTCAGTGAACGCGGCGAGGTCAATGTCTTCCACGATTTCTATAGTGCACTTGTTCAGGCGCTGTACGATAACGGGGTGACGGCCAACGTTTTCTGCGTCAATATCGACGCCGTTATCGCCGCTTTGCTGCTCAAGCTGCTGTGGCCGCGCTACCGCTCCGGGTCGTTCTCGGAAGAAGCGATGGAAACCGCCGCTTTCACCGCCTTCTTGTTCGGTCGCATGGTTGGCTGCGCGGGCGAAATCGACGATCACACCAACCGTGGACGCAACATGGACACTCGGACGCCTGCTTCGCAGTGCTCGTTCGTCTCCTAAAAAAACCACACGAGGCGTTATTAAGATGACCACGCAAAATCCGACGATTTATTGGACCAAGGTCGATGAAGCCCCGGCCTTGGCGACCTATTCCTTGCTGCCGATCGTTCAGGCCTTCGCCAAGGTGGCCGGTGTGAACGTCGAGGTTCGCGATATTTCCCTGGCCGGCCGTATTCTGGCGAACTTCCCCGAGCATCTGACCGCCGGGCAAAAGATCGCCGACGAGCTGACCGAGTTGGGCGAGCTGACCCTTAAAGCCGAAGCGAACATCATCAAGCTGCCGAACGTCAGCGCGTCGCTGCCGCAGCTGAAGACCGCGATCAAGGAATTGCAGTCGCAGGGCTTCAAGGTTCCCGATTACCCGGAAGACCCCAAGACCGACGCCGAGAAGGACATCAAGGCCCGCTACGGCAAGGTTCTGGGCAGCGCCGTCAATCCGGTGCTGCGCGAGGGCAATTCGGACCGCCGCGCCGCTGCCTCCGTCAAGGCGTTCGCCCGCAAGAACCCGCACAAGATGGGCGCTTGGGCGCAGGACTCGAAGTCGCATGTCGCCCATATGGACGGCGGTGATTTCTACGGCAGCGAAAAGTCGGTCACCGTCGCGGCGGCCACCGATGTCCGCATCGAATTCGTCGGCGCCGACGGCGCCACCAAGGTGCTGAAGGAAAAGACCGCCCTGAAGGCGGGCGAGGTCATCGATTGCTCGGTGATGAGCAAGAAGGCGCTGCGCGCCTTCTATGCCGCCCAGATCGACGACGCCAAGGCCAAGGGCGTGCTGCTGTCGCTACACCTCAAGGCGACGATGATGAAGATCTCCGACCCGATCATGTTCGGGCATGCCGTCACGGTGTTCTACAAGGATGTCTTCGAGAAGCACGCCGCCGAGATCAAGGCGCTGGGCGTCAACGTCAACAACGGCCTGGGCGATCTGTACGCCAAGATCGGTTCGTTGCCCGAAGCCAAGCGCGCCGAGATCGAAGCCGACATCATGGCGGTCTACAAGACCCGCCCGGAACTGGCGATGGTCAATTCCGACAAGGGCATCACCAACCTGCATGTTCCGTCCGACGTCATCGTCGATGCCTCGATGCCCGCGATGATCCGCGACTCGGGCAAGATGTGGGGCACCGACGGCAAGCTGCACGACACCAAGGCGATGATCCCCGATCGTTGCTATGCCGGCGTCTATCAAGTCGTCATCGACGACTGCAAGAAGCACGGCGCCTTTGATCCCAAGACCATGGGCAGCGTTCCCAATGTCGGCCTGATGGCGCAGAAGGCCGAGGAATACGGCTCGCACGACAAGACCTTCGAAATGTCGGGTAATGGCACGGTTCGCGTCGTCGATGCCGCCGGGTCCGTCCTGATGGACCAGACGGTCGAGGACGGCGATATCTTCCGGATGTGCCAGGTGAAGGACGCGCCGATCCAAGATTGGGTCAAGCTGGCGGTCAATCGCGCCCGTGCTACCGGCGCCCCGGCGATCTTCTGGCTGGACAGTGCCCGCGCCCACGACGCCCAGATCATCAAGAAGGTCGAGACCTATCTGAAGGATCACGACACCAAGGGCCTCGACATCCAAATCATGTCGCCGGAGGCGGCGACCAAGGTGTCGCTGGGGCGCATCCGCAAGGGCGAGGACACCATTTCGGTGACCGGCAACGTTCTGCGTGACTATCTGACCGATCTGTTCCCGATCCTTGAATTGGGCACCAGCGCCAAGATGCTGTCGATCGTTCCGCTGATGGCGGGCGGCGGTCTGTTTGAAACCGGTGCCGGCGGGTCCGCCCCCAAGCACGTTCAGCAGTTCCAGGAAGAAGGCTATCTGCGTTGGGACTCGCTGGGCGAATTCCTGGCGCTGGGGGTTTCGCTGGAACATCTGGCCCACAGCTTCAAGAACGCCACGGCCCAGGTTCTGGCCGATGCGCTGGACCAAGCCAACGGCAAGATCCTGGACAACAACAAGTCCCCGGCCCGCAAGGTCGGTGAGCTGGATAATCGCGGCAGCCACTTCTTCCTGGCCCAGTACTGGGCGCAGGCGCTGGCCGCGCAGACCAAGGACGCTGGCCTGGCGGCCAAGTTCAGCAAGGTGGCCAAGGCGTTGACCGACGGCGAGGCGGCCATTCTGGCCGAGCTGGTCGCGGCGCAGGGCAAGCCGGTCGATATGGGTGGCTACTATCACCCCGATTTCGAGAAGACCTCGAAGGCGATGCGGCCGAGCCCGACCCTCAACGCGGCGCTGGCTCTGATCGAATAGGGCGGCGGGTCACCACCCATGCACGCTCGAACTTAAAAAAACGGGGCGGGGAACGGCAGGCATAAGGCCTAGCCCTTCCCCGCTTTTTTTTCGAAAAGGATTTGACGCACATGCTCGAAGCTTATCGCCAACACGTCGCCGAGCGCGCCGCGCTGGGCATTCCGCCGTTGCCGCTGTCGCCCGCGCAGACCAAGGATTTGGTTGCCCTGTTGATCAATCCGCCCAAGGGCGAGGAAGCGGTGCTGGTCGATCTGATCACCAACCGCGTTCCGGCCGGCGTCGATGACGCCGCCAAGATCAAGGCCGAATTCCTGACCAAGGTCGCCAAGGGCGAACAGGCCTGTTCGCTGATTTCCAAGGTGCGGGCCACCGAACTGCTGGGCACCATGCTGGGCGGCTTCAATATCCGGCCGCTGATCGGCCTGCTGGAATGCGGCGAATGCGGCACCGCCGCCGCCAAGGCGCTGAAGCATACCCTGCTGGTGTTCGATGCGTTCGCCGAGGTTCAGGCGCTGTCCGACAAGGGCAACAAGCTGGCCAAGGAAGTGATCGCCTCGTGGGCCGAGGGTGAGTGGTTCACCTCGCGCCCCGAAGTGCCGCAAAGCCTGACCGTCACCGTCTTCAAGGTGACCGGCGAGACCAACACCGACGATCTGTCGCCCGCCCCCGACGCCACCACCCGGCCCGACATTCCGATGCACGCGCTGGCCATGCTGAAGAACGCCCGTCCCGGCATCGAGCCCGAGGAACCCGGCGTGCGCGGCCCGGTCAAGATGATCAATTCCTTGAAGGACAAGGGTCATCTGGTCGCCTATGTCGGCGATGTGGTCGGCACCGGCTCGTCGCGCAAATCGGCGACCAATTCGGTGCTGTGGTTTACCGGCGAGGACATCCCCTTCGTGCCGAACAAGCGGTTCGGCGGCGTCTGCCTGGGCAGTAAGATCGCGCCGATTTTCTACAACACGATGGAAGACGCGGGCGCGTTGCCGCTTGAACTCGATGTCTCGAAAATGGACATGGGCGACGTCGTCGAACTGCGCCCCTATGACGGCAAGGCCCTGAAGAACGGCCAAGTGATTTCCGAATTCACCGTTAAATCCGAGGTGATCTTCGACGAAGTCCGTGCCGGCGGCCGTATTCCCTTGATCGTCGGCCGTGGCTTGACCGCCAAGGCCCGTCAGTCGCTGGGTCTGGCGCCCTCCACCTTGTTCCGCCAGCCCAAGCAGCCCGCCGACACCGGCAAGGGCTATACCCTGGCGCAAAAGATGGTGGGCCGCGCCTGCGGCGTGGCGGGCGTGCGTCCCGGCACCTACTGCGAACCGAAGATGACCACCGTGGGTTCGCAAGACACCACCGGTCCGATGACCCGCGACGAGATGAAGGACCTAGCCTGCCTGGGCTTCTCGGCCGATCTGGTGATGCAGTCCTTCTGCCACACGGCGGCGTATCCCAAGCCGGTCGATGTGAAAACCCACCAGACCCTGCCCGATTTCATTTCGTCGCGTTCGGGCGTCTCGCTCAAGCCGGGCGATGGGGTGATCCATTCCTGGCTGAACCGCATGCTGTTGCCCGACACGGTGGGTACCGGCGGCGATTCGCACACCCGCTTCCCGATCGGCATTTCCTTCCCGGCCGGGTCGGGTCTGGTGGCGTTCGGCGCCGCCACTGGCGTGATGCCGCTGGACATGCCGGAAAGCGTGCTGGTCCGCTTCAAGGGCACGATGCAGCCCGGCATCACCTTGCGTGATCTGGTCAACGCCATCCCCCATGCGGCGATCAAGCAGGGCCTGCTGACCGTCGAGAAGAAGGGCAAGAAGAACGTTTTCAACGGCACCATCCTGGAAATCGAGGGCTTGCCGGATCTGAAGGTGGAACAGGCGTTCGAACTGTCCGATGCCTCGGCCGAACGGTCGGCGGCGGCCTGCAGCGTGCGCCTGAACAAGGAACCGGTGATCGAGTATGTCCGCTCGAACGTCGCCTTGTTGCAGTGGATGATCGCCCAGGGCTATCAGGACGCCAAGACCTTGCGCCGCCGGGTCGAGGCGATGCAGGCGTGGCTGGCCAACCCGATCCTGCTGGAACCCGATGCCGACGCCGAATACGCGGCGATCATCGAGATCGACATGTCGGCGATCAAGGAACCGCTGGTCGCCTGCCCGAACGATCCCGACGACGTCAAGCTGCTCTCCGAGGTGGCGGGCGATAAGATCGAGGAAGTGTTCATCGGGTCCTGCATGACCAATATCGGTCACTTCCGCGCGGCGGCCCGTATCCTGGATGGCCGCAGCGATCCACCGGCTCGTCTGTGGGTCGCGCCGCCGACCAAGATGGACGCGCAGATCCTGATGGAGGAAGGCTATTACGGCATCCTCGGCAAGGTGGGTGCCCGCATGGAAATGCCGGGGTGCAGCCTGTGCATGGGCAACCAAGCGCAGGTGCGCAAGGGTTCGACCGCGATGTCGACTTCGACCCGCAACTTCCCCAACCGTTTGGGGATCGACACCCGCGTCTATCTCGGCTCGGCCGAGTTGGCCGCGGTCTGCGCGGTTCTGGGCCGGATCCCGACCCCGGCCGAGTATATGGAGCAGGTGGCGGTGATCGCGCCGAAATCGGCCGATATCTATCGCTACATGAACTTCGATAAGATCGCCAGCTTCAGCACCGCCGCCGAATAAGCGGCTGTTCCAAGGTTGCGATGATCAAGACCCCTGCCCTAAAAAAGCGGGGGTCTTTTTCTTGGAGCGAGACATGAGCGCCGATGGCCCGTGGACGGTTTTCCGTATTTTCCTGCGTCTTGGTCTGACCTCGTTCGGCGGGCCGGTGGCGCATCTGGGCTATTTCCGCTCCGAGTTCGTCACCCGGCGCGGTTGGCTGGGCGAACGGGCCTATGCCGATCTGGTGGCGCTGTGCCAATTCCTGCCCGGTCCGGCCAGCAGTCAGGTGGGGATGGCGCTGGGTTTGACGCGGGCCGGGTACGCGGGGGCGTTGGCCGCTTGGGCGGGGTTCACGCTGCCTTCGGCCCTTCTGATGATCCTGTTCGCGCAAGGGCTGTCGCACGCGGCGCCGCTGGGCGCGTTGCACGGGCTGAAGGTCGCGGCGGTCGCCGTGGTGGCACAGGCGGTATGGGGCATGGCGCGCACGCTGTGCGCCGACGGGCGGCGCGTTGGCATCATGGTGGCGGCGGCTTGCGGAACGCTCGCCGTTCCCTCGGCCTGGGGACAGGTGGGGGTAATTCTCGCGGCGGCCGGGGCGGGATTGGTGCTGTTGGGGACGCCCGCCGCATGCCCGACCGATCCCGTCGCGGTGCCCGTTGGCCGCCGGACCGGGGCGCTGTGGCTGGCGGTGTTCCTTATCCTACTTGCCGGTCTGCCGCTTTTGGCTCATGTCCTCCCCAATCACGGCGTGGCGATGATTGACGCCTTTTTCCGCGCCGGGTCCCTGGTGTTCGGTGGCGGTCATGTGGTGTTGCCGCTGTTGCGGGCCGAGGTGGTGCCCTTGGGCTGGGTCGGCGATGACCGCTTTCTCGCCGGTTACGGCGCGGCGCAAGCGCTGCCGGGTCCACTGTTGACCTTTGCCGCCTTCCTGGGGGCCTCGATGACCACGCCGCCCGGCGGCTGGGTGGGTGGGGTGATATGCCTATTGGCGGTCTTCGCGCCGTCGTTTCTGCTGGTGGCGGGGGCGCTGCCGTTCTGGCAAGCGTTGCGCGGCAACCGGCGGGCGCAAGCCGGGCTGGCCGGAATCAACGCCGCCGTGGTCGGGCTGCTGCTGGCCGCGCTTTATCACCCGGTGTGGACCGGCGGGGTCACCGGTCCACCCGATTTCGCGTTGGCCGTGGTGGCGTTGGCGGCCTTGACGGTGTGGCGGTTGCCGCCGTGGCTGGTGGTCGCGGGCTGCGGCTGTGCCGGCTGGTTGGGTAGCTATACGTTTGCATAATGTCCGCACCAACGGAATAGCAACGAACGGGGGGCTTGATAGGCGTATAATGGCGCCCACACGGGGATGGGAATGGAGGGCATCATGCTGACGATCAATCTTCGTCCGCGCATACATGGACGTCCGTCCGCCGATGCGGCGGACGAGCCGGAGCTGCTTGAGGAAGGGGTGGCCTTGGCCCGCGAGGTTCCCCAGGTGACGGTTCACCTGCCGACCGGCCCGCACCAACACGACCATCTCGAACTCGACGGCGAGGCGTTGGCGGGCGCGAAAGTGTATTGATCACCGCCCGCGCCGCAGCGCCGTGATCAGGGCGCTTGCCGCCTCTTCCGTCAGTCCCAGCAGCGACAGCATTTCCCCGCTCGGGTTCGCCCGCCGGGGGTGGCGGCGGACGAGGGCGGCGAAGCGTTCCAACAGGTCGGCGCGGATGGCAAGGCCGCCGCGCACCAGATATCCGATCGCGTTGTAATACTCTTCCGGCGCTTGGGCTGGGATGCAGCCGCGCCCTCCCGGCGGCGCGAGAAAGCCTTGATCCCTCGCCGTCGCCCACAAGATCGCCCGCAGTCGCTGCGCCGCCGGTTTCAACAGGCTTGGCAGATAGACGCTTTCGGTGCCGAAGCGCAGCCCGAACCCCCCAAGTTTTCGCCGCTGTTCCGCCGTCAAGGCGGTCAATTGCGCTTGGGCGGTGCCCGTTGCGGTGCCGCCCAGCCCCTCGGTGACTTGGTGGACCAGACCGCGCGCCGCCCCCTCCCAGGGGTACCCCCGCAGGCGGGTCAGCGCGGCCAAGCCATGCGCGATATGGGCGCGCGCGAACGCTTCGGCGCTGCGCCGCACCTGCTCGCGGTCAGCCGGGTCCAGATAGGCCGAGGCCGCGACGGCGGCCTGCGGCATCCACCGGTCACGACCGGTGGTCAGCTGGGCGACCGGCTCCTGGTTCCAGAAAATGCCGCCGTCGTCGGCCAGCGCGAAGGCGTCGTCGGCGGCTTCGGCGATCCGTTGGACGCGGGCGCCGACCTCCGGCCGCACCGCCTTTTCGGCGGCGGCCAACACCGCCTTGGTGCCGGTGCGGCTGTCGGCCGCGACGGGCACGAAGGCCAAGCCGCTGAGGCGGCCCAGCACATGTCCCTCGACCGAGATTGCCCCATCTTCCACCGTGCCAGTCAGGCCGTTGTCCTCGTGCAGGCGGCGCACCAAATGGGCGGTGCGGCGGTCGATGAAGCGTTGGCTCAGCCGCTCGTGCAGTGCGTCGGAGAGCCGGTCCTCGACGGCGCGGGTGGTGTCTTGCCAATGCGCCGCGTCGGCCAGCCAATCGGCCCGGTGGGACACATAGGTCCAAATGCGAATACTGGCGATGCGGCCCATCAGGGTGTCGAGGTCCCCCTCGGCGCGGTCCAGCCGACGGATTTGGCCGGCCAGCCAGTCGGCGGGCAGGCGTTCGTCCCCCTCGGTCAGATGGATGAAGACGTCGGCCAGCAGTTTGGCGTGGCCATCGTCCAGCCCCTTGCGGAAATCCGGGATGCGGCAGACCTCCCACAGGCGTTTCAGGCGGCCGGGATCGGTTAGCCGGGCGCGCACGCGCTGCTCGGCACTTAGGCGGCGCAGAAGGATCAGGTCGATCGCCTCGGGCGCCCGGGCAAGGCCAACCCTTAAGGGCGCCCGTTCAAGCGAGGCGATCAAGGCCTCGGGCGAGGTAAAACGCAGCTCGGTGTTGCGCCACATCAGGCGGGTCAGGGGGGGGAATGTGTGGTTCTCGACCGCCCGCACCAGATCGTTGCCGAAGCAAGGGCAGTCGGCGGTGACGCCGAAGGTGCCGTCGCGCATGCCGCGCCCCGCCCGCCCGGCGATTTGCGCGATCTCATTGGGGGCCAGCGGGCGTCGTCCGCGCCCGTCGAACTTCGCGAACCCGGCAAAGGCGACGTGATCGACATCCATGTTCAGCCCCATGCCGATGGCGTCGGTGGCGACCAGAACATCGACCTCGCCGTTCTGGAACAGACCGACCTGGGCGTTGCGGGTGCGCGGGCTGAGCGCGCCCAGCACGACGGCGGCGCCGCCCCGTTGGCGGCGCAAATACTCGGCCAGTCCATAGACCTCGCCCGCCGAGAAGGCGACCACCACGGCGCGCGGCGGCAAGCGCGACAGCTTGCGCGGCCCTGAATAGCTCAGGTTCGACAAACGCGGGCGGGCCAGGAATTCCGCCTCGGGCACCAGACGGCGCACCAGGGGGCGGATGGTGTCGGCCCCAAGCACCATGGTTTCGACCAGTCCGCGCGCATGCAGCAAACGCTCGGTGAAGATGTGGCCGCGTTCGGGGTCGGCGGCCAGTTGGATCTCGTCGATGGCCAGGAAGGCCACCGCGCGATCGACCGGCATTGATTCGACGGTGCAGATGAAATAGCGCGGACGCGCTGGCAAGATGCGTTCCTCGCCGGTCAACAGCGCCACGGCGTCGGCCCCCTTGGCACGGACCACCCGGTCGTAATTCTCGCGCGCCAGCAGCCGCAGCGGAAAGCCGATCATGCCGCTGGCGTGGCCCATCATCCGCTCCAGCGCCAGATGAGTTTTGCCGGTGTTGGTGGGGCCGAGAACGGCGAGAAAGCGGGTCACGGGTCCTCGTCCATCCCGCCGTGTTCGGTGGCCGAGTTATGGGCGTAGGTCGGCCAATCGGGCTGGTAGGACTCGTCGGCTTGATTGCCCCAAGCCGCCCAACCCGGGCGCAGACCGCGCGCGAACATCTCAAGGCGCGGGGCGGCGCTGCATGCCTCGATCAGCGGATATTGCTCGTCGGGCTTACGCGAATGTTCCCGTTTGCGGGTGCCGATATAGTTCACTTGGCGGCGGCCCGGCGGCAAGGTGCGGGCGTTTTTTCCGCGCACGCCGAACAACAGCAATTCCGTGACGTTGCGGAAATAAAAGCCGACCCCGCGTCCATCACTGCCGCCGTCCCGGCGCAGCTTATGCCAGACGATGTTCGATTTGTAGGCAAAGCCCCATCGTTCCATCACCAGCAGCCCATCGGGGAGCAAGGCGTTGGGAACCCACAGGTAAAGATGCGCGGTCGGCGCCGCGATTGCCGCCACCGGCAACGCCGCGATGTCGTCAAGGTCCATGGTGCCGTAGCGTGACAACCGGCCGTGTTCGGGCGCGACCTTGCCGGTCCGGTTGATAAACCGCCACGGCGGGTCGGCAAGAATAGTGGCGAAGCAACGCCCACCGGCAAAGCCGATCAGGTCGGCGGCGGGATTGGGGACGGTGGTCATGATGGCGCGAATGCCCAAAAAGAAAAAGGCCCCCCTTCCCGCGCAGGGAAGGGAGCCTTCGACTTTACGCCGACGCCGCCGTCTATTCGAGGACGATCTCGACGCGGCGGTTCTGGGGCTCGCGCACGCCGTCCTGGGTGGGGACCAGCGGCTCGCTCTTGCCCTTGCCGAGGACGACGATCTCCGAGGCGGGAACGCCCTGGGCGACCAGCGCGTCGCGCACCGCGTTGGCCCGCTTCATCGACAGAGCCATGTTGTACTTGTCCGATCCGGCCAGATCGGTATGGCCGGTCACGCCGACCCGTGTCACGCCACCCATCTTCGCGGCGCCGGCGGCGTCGTGGATGATCGCGGCGGCCTGCGGCGAAATGTCGGACTTGTTGAAGTCGAAGAACACCATGAAGTTCCTCGGCGCGGCCTTGGCGGCCGGGGCGGGAGCGGGGGCCGCGGCGGCGACCGGCGCGGGCGCCGGTTCCGGGGCGGCGGCCGGGGCACCGAACTTATAGGTCAGGCCGACCAGCAGCGAATGGTTGGAATTGGGCACCGTCACCGAGGTGCCGTTGTAGCTGAAGCTGGGGTCCAGCGTGGCGAAATAGCGGTACTGAACCTTGGCCATCACGTTGTTGGTCAGGTCGTAGCCGATGCCCGCGATACCCTGATAGGCGAACACGAGATCGCTGCCGGTATAGCCGGCGGCGTTGGTCTGGTGGACGCTGTTGGCGCTAACATTGGCGCCGCCGATGCCGACGCCCAGGAAGGGGTGCCACTTGCCGGTGCCCAGCAGGTCATAAACGCCGTTGACCATGAAGCTGAGCGACGAGGTGTCGCCGCTGGCGCTGCCGCCGCCGACCGCATGGGCGCCGTTGTCGCGATAGCCGAGTTCGAATTCGGCCTTCGGCTTGCCGAAGCTGTACCCGACGTCGCCCAGGACCGTATAGCCCCAATCCGACGAGGTGTTCAGGTTGGTGTTCGAACCCGATGCCGTCGAGTCGCTGAGCGCGTTGGCGCCGGCATCAAGCCCTGCGTACCATTCGGCGTGGGCCAAGGCCGGCAACCCGGCGATCAGACCGGCGGCGATGAGAAGCTTTACGGAACGCATGGCAAAAAATCCTTCCTCATGTCCCAACGGAACAAAATACCCTGAATTTTTACCGCGCGGGACCCAGCCTGACAAGGCCCGATACCCGTTTTGGCCTGTGAAAACTTGGTTACTGTTGCCGGAATGTCACGTCTGCGGGGCGTCGGTGTCACATTCCCCGGCTTGCCTGCCCTCGACTTGGTGGGCTTGCGCTTCCAAACGGCGGAAGGCGCGCACGCCGATCGGGATCAAGGCCAGATAGGCGGTTCCCATCGCGGTCAGGGTCAGCCAGGGCGCGCTGACCAGGGCGGCGGCGAACAGACCGACCAGCAGCAGCATCGGCAACACCCAGCCGTTAGGGATTCGCACCCGCTTGAAGGAAAAGGTCGGAACCCGGCTGACCATCAGGAACGCCACGCCCAGCAGGAACACCGCCGCCACCACCGGACGGTCGAACAGGCCGCCGCCGAACTGGAAGGAGATGATCATCGGCAGCAACACCAACCCCGCCGCCGCCGGGGCGGGAACCCCGGTAAAGAAGTTGTAGGCGTAGGGCGGCAGATCGGGAGCGCCGATCATCGTGTTAAAGCGGGCCAGCCGAAGCGCGCAACACACCGAAAACAGCAGCACCAAGGCCCAGCCCAGTCCGCCAATCGTCTGCATCGTCCAGAAATACAAAACGATCGCCGGGGCGACACCGAAGCTGACAAAGTCCGACAGCGAATCGAGTTCGGCGCCGAATTTCGAGGTGCCGTGCAGCAGCCGCGCGATGCGGCCGTCCAACCCGTCCAGAATTCCGGCCACCAGAATCGCGGTGACCGCCGGTTCCCATTGACCGTGCAGGCCGAAGCGGATCGAGGTCAGACCGGCGCACAAGGCCGACAAGGTCAGCACATTGGGGATCAGCTGGTTGATCGGCAGGCTGGGAATCCGCGGTGGGCGGATTCGGCGGTGGCGGCGGTGGTGATGGCGGAACATCAGCGAACCTCGCCCGCGCGGGCGCTCGCATCGCCGGTCAGCTGGGCCAGCACGGTTTCGCCGGCGATCATGGTTTGCCCGATCACCACCTGCGCGGCGACCCCTTGGGGCAACCAGACATCGACCCGGCTGCCGAAGCGGATCAGGCCATAACGCTCGCCGGCCCGGAAGGAATCGCCTTCGCGGGCATCGCATTTGATGCGCCGCGCCACCAGACCAGCCACCTGGACGACGCCGAGGCCGCGCCCGTCGGCCAAGCGCAGGCGCAGGCCCATCCGTTCGTTCTCCTCGCTGGCCTTGTCGAGCGAGGCGTTGAGGAAGCGGCCAGGGCTATAGGCGATATGCTCGACCACGCCATCGACCGGCATGCGGTTGACGTGCACGTTGAAGACGCTCATGAACACCGAGATTTTGACCCGCTCCTCGTCGCCCAGGCCCAGTTCGGGGGGCGCGGGGGCGATTCCGGCGAAACAGACGGTGCCGTCGGCCGGGCTGATCACCAGATCGTCCGCGATGGGCGTGACCCGGTCGGGATCGCGAAAGAAGAAGGCGCACCATAAGGTCGCCAGCAGGCCCAACCATCCCAGCGGCGCCCACAACAAGGCCAGCAGCGCGGCGACGGCGGCGAACAGCGCGACGAACGGCCATCCCTCGCGGTGGATGGGCATCGTCAGATAATCCAGAACCGAGAAATCCCGATCGTTCACCGCGTGGCTCCTCCCAGGGTGGAAACGCGCTACTGTAGCCCGAGACGGCCGCGAGGTTAACCCGTTTCCTTGCAGGGGCCGACCATGTTAATCTACGGCCCATGATCGAAGCCGTTCTTCCCACCAAGCACATCACCCTGCGCGGATTCACCTTGCCGTTGGACGGCGTGCCGCTCGACGTCAGCGATATGATCGACCAGCGCGGCGAGGCGATGGCGACGGCGATGGCGCCGATCAAGTTTGATTTCGTCTATGCCGACATCCGGGTGTCCTGCCGCTGCGACCAGCAGGACGGCGGCGGTTCGCACCTTCGGATTTTGGGCAATGCCGGGGTGCTTCCCTATACCGCCGAATCGCCGTCGGCGCGCGCCGCCATCCACGCCATCGTCGAGGCGGCCAATCAGGTGCTGGGGCCGACCTTCAGGCTGACCAACGGCCATATTCTGATGAGCGGCGAGCGGACGCTGCCGCCTCCGGTGAACGCCACCGCGCTGGTGTCCGAGGTGGTGCGCTTCCTGGTTCCGGCCAAGCCGTATCTATCGGTGATCGCCGACGTCGTCCGCCCGCCGATGGCCCCCGCCGAGGGCGGGGACACGCAGCCGGTCCGCCTCGAATGGCGGCGGCGCTAATCTTTTCCCGCGCTGAAGACCTGTCCCGGATAGATCAGATCGGGATCGGCGAGTCCCGCCTTGTCCGCCCGGTAAATGGTGGTCATGATCGCCGCGCCGTCGGGGCCGCGGCGGACCACCTGCCACGCATCGTCGCGCGCCACGCCGCCAAAGCCGGAGGCGCTTACCGGTAAGCCGTCTTGGACGGCGCCGTTCCAGGTGCGCTGGCGGCGGCCGGACACCTTGCCCTTGGCATCGACCTCATCGACCCGCAACGATCGCCCGCCGGTTTTCGAGGTTCGGGCGGCGGCTTGCCAATCGCCGTGATCGTCGGCAACGGTTCGGCCGATGAAGCGGTTGTCGGCGTAAAGATGCAGAATCGCGTTGGGATCGGCCCGTCCGGCCATCGCCATCCGGCCGTTCTCGTCGCGATCGACGACCAAGATCGACGGGCGGGGCGTGTCCTCGCCCCCCTTGAGGATGCGGCTGGGACCGTTCGACGGGGTTTCCAGCGCGACCAGGGCGCCGGGGTCGCCATCCGGCACCGCCACCACCACCGATACCGGTCCGGCCGTGCGGTCTGACCACACGCCGATCCGCCACGCCCCCGGCGCCAGCGGGCCGTCGGGCACGAAGACCCATTCGCTGCGGCTGTCGGCAATGATCCGGCCGATCTCGGTGACCTCGCCCGCCAGGTTGGTTTTGCGAACCACGACTTGAGCCTCGGGAATCGCCCGTCCGGCGATCATCATGTCGCCAGTAGGGCCGAAGCGGGCCACGGTGACCGCCGGTCCCTTCGCCTCGTCGGGGGATGGCGGGCCGAACACGGCGGCGTTGGGCAGGGAAGCGGTGTCGTCGCTGTCGTCACGGTCGAGCGACAGGGCCAACGCGGCGGCGGCGGCGGCGGCGGCCAGCCCGATCACCGCGATCACGCCGGGACGGATCATGATGTGGCGGCGCGCGGATCGGCCCCGGTCACCTCGAAGACCTCGATCTCGCCCTTGCCCTTGACCGCGTGACGGCCCAGCGACGCCCCCGTGAAGCGCCCGTCCAACCGGCGCCACGCCTCGTCGGTGACGACCACCGTGCCGGGGACACCAAGGCCGCAGACGCGGGCGGCGACGTTGACGGTGTCGCCCCAGATATCGAATTGATAGCGTTCTTGCCCGACGATGCCCGCCACCACCGGGCCGACATGCAAGCCGACCCGCGCGGTCCACCCGAAATCCATCGCGGCCAGTTCGGAGGCCATGTCCAGGCCGCACCGCGCCGCCGCCGCCACCGCGTCGTCCTTGGCACAGAGAAGGTTGCCCGCCACCATTACCGAGTCGCCGACGGTTTTGATTTTCTCAAGGCCGTGACGGCGCACGATTTCCTCGAAGCGGACGAACAGAGCGTCGAGGCGCGAGACCACGTCTTCCGGCTGATGATGGTCGCAATAAGCGGTGAAGTTGACGACGTCGCAAAACAGCACGGCCACCGGGTCGTGCCGTCTTGGGATCACCGTGCCGGTTTGGCGGATTTCGTTGGCCGCCGCCTTTGGTAGAATAACCTCGAGCAGTTCCGAGGCTTCGCGCCGGGCGCATTCGGCCTCGAACAGCGCGTCGCGCAGGGCCATCTGTGTGCGCACCCGGGCCCGCACGATCGGCGGGCTAAACGGCTTGTGGATGTAATCGACGGCGCCGACCTCGAACCCCTTGGTTTCGTCATCGACTTCGGTCCGCGCGGTCAGGAAGATCACCGGAATATCCTGGGTCGCCGGATCCGACTTCAGGCGTTCGCACACTTGATAACCGTCCATGCCGGGCATCATCACGTCCAGCAAAATCAAATCGGGCCGCCCATCGGCGGCATGGGCCAGCACCAGCGCCTTCTCGCCGCTGGTCGCCACCTTGACCCGGTAGGAATCCTTCAGAACGGCCGCGATCATTTGGATGTTCTGCGGTGTGTCGTCCACCACCAGAACCACCTTTTGCGCCATCATGCGGGGGAACCCTCGATCTGCCGTCGGATGGACCGAAGCGTGTCTAGCGCTTCGGCGAAGGAAAAAGTGTTCACCATTCCTTCCAATTGATCAAGGGCCGTCCCGTGAATTCGCCCCGTCAGCGCACCTCGGATTTCGCGGAACACCGTCGTGGCATCGGCATCGCTGTCGCCCAGCAGCCGGGCCAGTTCGTTCAGCTTCTCCCCCAGATCGCCGTCGCCGCCGGATGCGGACAAAGGGGCCGGAACCAGCGCCGCGCGGATTCCCGCCATGGTGGTGTTTAGCGCCTCGCGGAATTCGGTCAGGACCGGTTCCGCGCAGCCGTCGCCGGCCAAAACCTTATCCAATGCCGCCGCCGCCGCCGCCAAGGGGCCGGCCGCCATGTTGGCGGCGATTCCCTTGATCGCATGGGCGATTTCGCGGGCATGGGCACGGTTTCCATCGGCCAAGGCCGCCGCCACGCGGTCGGCGCAGTCGGCCTTGTCCAGGAACTGCCCCAGCAGGCAGAGATACAAGTCGGCGTTGTCGGCCACCCGGTGGATGCCTTCGGCGATGTTGATCCCAGGAATGACCAGTTCCTGAATTAACGTGCAACGAGACATCGCTTTCCCTTCACATTATTCCCGTTCCGAGCGTAAATTATTCCCGTTCCGAGCGTAAATCATTTCCGTTTGGGGCGGAAGGCCGCGCAGAATGTGGGGTCGGTGTCGAAAACCGGGCCGTCCATCAGTTCGATGCAATAGGGGATGGCCGGCATCACGGCCTTTAGGCAGTCGGCAATGGCGGCCGGGCGGCCGGGCAGGTTGACGATCAGCGATGATCCCCGCAAACCGGCGGTTTGCCGCGACAAGATGGCGGTCGGCACCACTTTCAGGCTTTCGGCCCGCATCAGTTCGCCGAACCCCGGCATCATCCGCTGGCAGACGGTCTCGGTGGCCTCGGGTGTCACGTCGCGAAGCGAAGGGCCGGTCCCGCCGGTGGTAACGATCAGACTGCATCCCTCGGTATCGGCCAGTTCGATCAGCGCCGCCTCGATCATCGGGCGCTCGTCGGGGACCAGGCGCGGCACCGCCCGCCAGGGGCCGATCACCGCGCGGGTTAGCCAAGCCTGGATCGCCGGCCCCCCTTCGTCTTGATAAACGCCCTGGCTGGCGCGGTCCGATACCGTGACGATGCCGATCGAAAGAGTCATGGCGGTGATCCTATTTGGGACAATCGGAATCCTCGCACAGGCGGACCATGTCGAAGAAGGCGTTCCAATCGTCGCGTTCCGTGACGGGAACCGGCATGTCGGTTCCCGCCTTGAAGGGGCGGCCCCGCCACGAGCGGGCCAGGACATACAACGCCATTTTGCCGCGGATGGCCAGGAACGCGGTGTACAGGCCCTTGCCGTCGCCGTGGTAGCGGCCGCAGGCGATGGTGCGGCGCCCGGTTTCGACGCCGTTGACCGTGCGCAGATCGACCGGCCCGGCGGCGATGCCGTCGCAGGCCTCGTCGGTGCGGGGCGACAGGCCGTTCAAGAAGGTCGGAACGTCCATCGGCGAGGAGCGGTAGGCCTGGACGACAAGGTGACGGGTCCATCCGTCGGCGGTTTCGTCCGAAGGGATCAGCCCGCTGGTTTCGATATCGGGATCGGCGCGGTTGTCGATCACCGTCCATCCGGGCAAACTGGGGACAAGCAGCATCTCGGCCGCGTGGACCGGGACGGAGGCGAAACCGAGGCAGGCGGCAAGGACGAGGCGGCGCATGACGGCAAGGGTAAACCGGGCGGCCCGCGAACACAACTCGCCGCGATGTCCTTGATGAACGGCAAACAACGCCGAGCCGACAAAACCCTGATCGAAACCGGCAACCGGCTGTTCGCGCAAGGCCGCTTGGACGAGGCGGCGGCTGTTTACGAAAGAGTCCTCCGTTCGCACCCCGATCTCGGCGGGGCGCACAGCAATTTGGGCAATGTCCGGATGATGCAAGGCCGCTTGGACGAGGCGATCCAGTGTTACCGCCGCGCGGTGGCGCTGGCTCCCGGATTCGCCGGGGCGCACAGCAATCTGGGCGCCGCGCTTCAACGGCAAGGTTTTCTGGACGAGGCCGCCGCTTGCCATCGCCGCGCCTTGGCCCTGATGCCGACCCATCCGCAGGCGCACAACAATCTGGGCAATGTCCGCCATGAACAGGGCCGGCCGGACGAGGCCGCCGCCCACTACCAAGACGCCCTGGCCCTGAACCCGGATTTCGCCGAGGCGCACAACAATTTGGGCCTTGCGCGCAAGGAAATGGGACGGCTTGACGAGGCGGTCACCTGTTATCGCCGGGCGCTGGCACTCCGCCCCGACTACGCGGAAGCCCACTACAATCTAGCGGCGGCGCTGCTGCATGCGGGCGCGTTCGAGGAGGGATGGCGGGAACACGAATGGCGGTGGCGAACCCCGCAGATGGTCCCGGCCAAGCGCGGTTTCCATCAACCCCAGTGGCGGGGCGAGGCGGGCGGCGGGCGCACCGTGTTGCTTCATGCCGAGCAGGGGTTGGGCGACACCCTGCAATTTTGCCGTTACGCGCCCTTGGCGGCGGCGCGTGGTTGGCGCGTGGTGATGGAGGTGCAAAAGCCGCTGGTTCGTCTGCTCGGCGGCTTGGCCGGGGTGGACCGGGTAATCGCGCGGGGCGAGGCGTTGCCGCCGTTCGATGTTCACTGTCCGATGCTGAGCCTGCCCTTGGCGTTCGGCACCACGGTGACGACGATCCCCGCCGACGTGCCCTATTTGAATGTTCCCAATGCGCCCGGCGGCGCCGAAGGGATGGTGCGGATCGGCGTGGTCTGGGCCGGTAATCCCCGCCCGCTGCTGCCGATGGCGGCGGCGACCGACCGGCGGCGTTCGATGCCGCCCGAGGCGCTGGCGCCGTTGTTCGATCTGCCCGGGGTAAGCTTCATCAGCCTTCAGAAAGACCACCCCACGCCCGCCGGATTTCCGCTGGCCGACGGCCTCGCGGATGCCATCGACTTCGCCGATACCGCCGCCGTGATCGCTGGTCTCGACCTTGTCGTGTCGGTCGATACCGCCGTCGCTCACCTAGCGGGCGCGATGGGCAAGCCGGTCTGGCTGCTCGACCGCTTCGATCCCTGCTGGCGCTGGCTGCGCGGCCGGGATGACAGCCCGTGGTATCCCACCGCGCGGATATTCCGCCAAGCGCGGCCCGGCGATTGGGACGGCGTGATCCTAGCGGTCAGGGCCGCCCTTCAGCGAACGTTCGCCTTGCGGTAACGCTGGGCGGCCGGGCGGTAGGCTTGGTTGACCTCGACCAAGGCGTGGTCGTAATCGGGCAAGGGCGCGGTCAGCACGCGTTCCAAGACGTGGCCGACCTCGGCCAGATGACCTTCTTCCGGGTCCTCGGCGAAAATCACCGGGAACGACGAGAACACCGTCAGCGCGGCGTGGCGTTCGGCGGCGAAGCGGGTTTTCGACATCACCCGCCACACCTTGAACAGCATCTGACAGGCGGTGTGCAGAACCGATTCGTCGGCCCGGCGCTTCAGCACGTCGCGGATCTGGAAGGCCAGTTCGCGGGGGCGCCGCGCGATTTCGGGTAGCAGCAGATCGCGCCGTCCGGCTTGGCCGCTGGTGGCGCGCGCCGTGCCCAGGCAAACATCGTACAGTTCTTGAAAGCCGAAGCCGCTGTCGCCGTATTGCCAAAACAGCATCATCACCAGAACATCAATCATCGCGTCGGGAAGAACCTTGACCATCGCGTCCAGGCGTTCGAACAAAAACCGGCGGCTGGTTTCCGAGTTGCCGACCAGATTTTGGAACTCCCGCACCGCCTGGGCGAAGCGTTGGGTGTCGAAGGTCATCAAGGTGGCCAGGAAGCGCAGGTCGCAACTGGCGGGCAGACTGATGCCGACGGCGGCTGCCATGTCGCGCAGGCGGGTGATGACCACCAGGGCTTCCATTTCGGCCGGTTCGATATCGGAATGCTTGCCGATCCGCACCCGTACCTTGCGCTTGGCGACCGTGGTTCCCATCGGCACATTGACGCCCAGAACCCGGATGACGCGTGGCAGGCTGACCGGCACCTCCACGGTTTTCCAATTTCCCTTGCCGCCGTGGGCCTTTTGCTCGGCGTCGATCTTGGCTTCGGCGCTGGCTTGCCGCCCGGCCAGCCGGTTCAGCCGTTCGGCGAGAATGGCGCGGATGTCCCCATCCTTTTCGGCCAGGAAAATCGCCCCTTCCTCGTGCCGCACCGACAATATCGGCAAAAGCGGGCGCAGGATCTGTTCCCCCAACGGTCCGTGGCACAGATCGAACAGGTCGTCGGTGATAAAGTCGGCCAGGACCTTGGCGAAGGCGGGGCTGAACAGGAAAAACGGCTGTTCGTGGCTGTAGCCGACCGATGGAAAGCGAGAAGCCGGCACTTGAAACAGCGCCATCCGGCGCGCGATGTCGGCCTTCAGGTGGGTAATCACCACCCGTTCCATTTCGCTGCGGGGATGGGTTTCGACCTCGGCCGGGGGAGGGACGTCGTGATCGGTGGCGGCCTTGGGCGGCGGTGGCGGGTGGTCGGTGGCGCGGCGCCCGGCGGCGGTTTCGGCCTCGCGGGCCTGGGTGGCGGCCTGCCATGCCCGCGCGATCTCGGGGCGGACGACGATCACCAAGCGGATAATCTCGCGCGCCAGCTTTTTTTGATCGACCAGCGGCACCCCGGCAATGCCGGCGATGAAGGCGTCTTGGATGGCGTCGAGGAATTGGGTGTCGCCCTTGCGCCGCAAGAGCGAACGCAGAACACCGCCCATGAAGCGGATCAGCCCCACCTCGTCGTCGAGGGGGACAAGCTTTTGACACAATTCGTGGAACAAAAGCCGTTGGTCTTCGGGGATATCGGTCAAGTCGGGGGTCATCTCACCCATCATGGTCCTGCCTTGCCCTTCCCGCAGGTTTCACCGGTAAACTATACCTTAGTTTAGGGCTGTAACAAATCGAAATGCAATCGCCGTCGCCTTGACACGATGGTTCTTGCCGCCGATAGTGCCGCGAGACGTCGTGCTGACAGCGATAGGGCGGGTTTCGTGGCGGTTCTGGTGCCGGTATCGTGGGGCGAGGTGATCGACAAGATCACCATTCTCGAAATCAAGGCCGAGCGGATCGAGGATGCGGCCAAGCGGGCCAACGTCGTCAAGGAATTGAACGAATTGACCGCCGTGCGCGAGAGCGAGCATCCGGCCCACGGCGGGCTGGCGGCGCTGTCCGCCGATCTGAAGGCGATCAACGAGCGCCTGTGGGTGATCGAGGATGATATCCGCGATTGCGAACGTCACAAGGATTTCGGCCCGCGTTTCGTGGAATTGGCGCGCGCCGTCTATGTCACCAACGACGAACGGGCGGCGGCCAAGCGCCGGGTCAACGATCTTCTGGGGTCCGCGATCGTCGAGGAAAAATCCTACGCGCCCTATTGATTGGGGCAACGCCGATGCGCCTTCACCGTTTTTTGGACCCGTTGTTGTTCGCGCTGTCCCGGTTTCCCGGGCGGCGTGGCGCCGCGTCGGGCGTTTTGTTGATTTCGGCGGGCGGGCTGGGCGATGTCGCGCTGTTCTCGCGCGTGCTGGAGCGGTTCTTGCCCCTGGCTCGCGCGGGCGAGGCGGTGACCGTGCTGTTGCGGTCCGACAGCGCGAAAATGGGCTTTCTTTTTCCCCCAGAGGTGACGGTCCTGCCCGTCGATTTTTCGTGCCTGCGCCGCATTGGGCCGCGTTTCGCCGCGTTCCGCCGTCTGTTCGCCGGGCATTACCGCTTGGTGATCGCCACCGATTATCTGCGTCATCCCGATTTGGACGAAGCCCTGGTGCGTGCCGCCCGCGCCGCCGACGCGGTGGCGCTGGAACCCCGGCCCTCGGCGAAACACGGGCGCCGTCAGCGGGCCAACCGCCGTTTGTTCTCGCGCCTGTTCGACTCCGGCCCGCCCTTGACCGACAAGATTTTACGCTGGGCCGGTTTCGCCGAGTTTCTGACGGGTGAACATCGTGATCCGCCGGCCGTGCGTCTGTCCGATCCGCCGCGCGCCGCCCTAACCAAGCCAACGGCGGTGCTGCAGCCGTTCTCGGCGGTGGCCGCCAAGCAAAGTCCGCCCGCCTTGTGGCAAACCATCATCGACGCCTTGCCGCCCGAGTGGGAGATCCGTCTGGCCGGGCACCCCACGGATCTGGAACGCCACCCGGCCTTCGCCCAGTTGCTGAATCCGCCCCGGGTGGTGTTTGAACCGGCGCCGTTCCGCGATTTGGCGCCGGTGCTGGCCGGCGCCTCGCTGGTGGTCAGCGTCGATACCGCCGCGATGCATCTGGCCGCGGTGATGGGGGCGCCCACCTTGTGTTTGGCCTCGGCCGCCTATGTTGGCGAGATCGTGCCCTATCACCCGTCGATCTTGCCGGACAATTTGCTGGTGCTGTATTCGGACCGGCCGTGCCAGGGATGCCTGGGGAACTGTTGCTTTCCGCTGATCGATGGGATGTATCCGTGCGTCGCCGCCTTGAACAACGCGGCCGTGCGGATCGGGTTGGAGGCCGTGCTCGAATGACTTGGTTTCCCAAAGGCATGCGGCGGCGCTGGTGGCTGTTCCGTCCGATCGACGCGCTGGCGGCGTTGTGGCCGGCGCGGGGGCCGAAAAAGGGCGTGCTGGTGGTGCGGATGGACGGCATCGGCGACATGGTGATGTTCCGCCGGGCGCTGGATTTCTATCCCCAGGCGCTGGGGGTGGCCAAGGACGAGATCACCGTGCTGGGCTGCCATTCCTGGCGCGCCTTGGCCGAGGATGTGTTCGCGGGCTACCGGGTGGCGACCATCGACGAGCATGCCTTCGAGAAGAAGGCGCTGTACCGCTTGAAGGTGGCGTTGTGGCTGCGCCGCAAGAATTTCCGGGTGGCGGTCTGCGACATGTTTCACCGCAAGGCGATGACCGCCGATTCGCTGGTGATGATCAGCGGGGCCGAGGAACGCCTGGTCTGCCGTCCCTTTATCACCGCGCGCACGCGGGCCGAATTCGCATGGTATTTGGAGCGGATGACCCGGGTGATCGATACCGGCGCCTATCCCACCCACGAAACCCTGCGCCATTTCACCTTTCTGTCGCTGTTGACCGGAAGCCCCCATCCCCCCGAATCGCCGCGTATTCCCTGGCGCGAGCAGGTTCCGGCGGTGGCGGCGGGCGGCCGCTATGTGGTGATGAATTTCGGCTCGAACGAACCGGGGCGGCGCTGGCCCTTCGCCCACTTCCTGGATTTGGCCCAGCGGTTCCGAAGCCTGGGTCTGCGGGTGGTGTTCGTCGGCGCCCGCCAAGAGGCATTCGCCAAGCCTTATCTGGCGCAACAAGGCGATCCCGGGATGGTCGATACGATCGGCGATCTTAGCTTGGCGCAATTGGTCGATGTGCTCAAACACGCCCGTTTGGTGGTGACCAACGACACCGGGCCCGGCCATTTGGCGTTGGGGGTGGGGGCGCCGACCGTGTTGATCGCTGGCGGCGGCCATTGGGGCTGCTTCGTGCCGTACCCCGAGGAGATTCGTCCGGCCGGCGCGGCGTTCCTGTCGGTCGAGGTGGCATGCCGTCACTGCCTGTGGCGTTGCGACCGCCGCGATGATCCGGCGGCGGCCTTTCCGTGCGTCGCGGGTGTCACGGTGGACGATGTGTGGGCGGCGGCAACCTCAGCGCTTGCGAATTCGTAAGCGATGCACCCCAGCCGTGTCTTGTCCCGGCTCGGGCGATAATTCCAGGATTTCGTGACCATATTCGGTAATCGCGCGCGGGACGTTGGACAGCGGCTCGGCGCCGGTCAATCGGATTTCGCCGATGGCGCCGGATTCCATGGCCTCGATCATCAGTTTGGCGCGCACGAAGGTCATGGGACAATGCTCCCCCGTGATGTCAAGGAAGAATTTTGGGTGGTCGGACATTGTTCGTTTCGCCGATTATTGTTGTTGCAAGATTCCGATTGAAAGAACTATACACCATCGATTGGTCGCAACTGGAGGCATTCTATTCATGTCGGAGCGTTCGAATTCGGGCGATCTGCTGGCGCTGACAACGGATATCGTGTCGGCCCACGTCGCCAACAATAGCGTTGCCGTTGGCGACCTTCCCCAACTGATTCACGAGGTTTACCGCTCGTTGTCGACCGCGGGCTCGGCCCCGGCGGCGCCCGAACGGCCGCAGCCGGCGGTGCCGGTCAAGCGCTCGGTGACCCCCGATTACATTATTTGCCTGGAAGACGGCAAGAAATTGAAGATGCTGAAGCGGCATCTGAAGACCGCCTATAATATGACGCCCGAGGATTATCGCGAGCGTTGGGGCTTGGCGGCCGATTATCCGATGGTCGCCCCCAATTACGCCGCGCATCGTTCGTCCTTGGCCAAGAAGATCGGCTTGGGCACGAAACCGCGTAAGCGGCCGGGACGGCCGCCGCGCGGCTGATTCCCTTGTCCGAGCGCCCCGCGAAAATCTCGCGGATCGAACAGCGATGCATCGATCGCGGCATGAAGATGACCGAACAGCGCCGGGTG
>CAIULK010000169.1 GCA_903899885.1 uncultured Rhodospirillaceae bacterium | reverse complement strand
CGCCTTCGCGGGAGTGACGGTTCTGAATGCAGACCTTTTCATTCCCCCCTAATTGCCGCCGCCGGTGGCGACGGCGCTGGTGGTTCCTGATTTGATCGCCTCTTGCGCCGAGCCGGTGGCTTGGCCCGCCTCGTATTTGCCCAAGACGTCGGACGCGCGGGCGCCGCTGCGCCCGGTGGCGGCGCGCGCCCGGATCAAATCGGCGGGGTTTTGCACCATCAGGCCGATATTGCGTTGGGTCGAGCAGCCCCAATTCGAATGCGGCGCGTTGTCGGGATCGGGGTTGAGGCCGCGCTCGAAGGTCCCGCATTCGGGCACCACCGCCGCCCACACCGGCACGCGGATTTCCGCCGCCTCGCCCTTGCCCGCGACGATCCGAACGTCGGTAATGCCGTCTTGGCGAAGGGCCTCGGCCAACTGGGCGGCGAAGGCGGGGTCGTTGCAGCCGACCTCGACGCCACCGGCGCCGCGCCGCAGCGATTCGGCGGCCAGCCGGGCCAGCCGCTCGCGGTCGAAGGCGGACAGCTCGCCAACGGAGGGACGGTCGAACACCGCCACCGCCGCCTTTTGCTCGGCATTCAGCGGATGGCTGATGCGGTAATCGTGTTCCGACAGATCGGCGGCGCAGGCCGCCAACAGCAGGGCCGGAAGCAGTATCGGGAATATCTTGATCATGGCCCGCGCCCTTTCACTGAATGATGAAGCCGAAGGGGCCTTGCAGTTGGTCCGCCGTTACCGGCTTGTCCTTGCCGCGCGTCGTGTAGGTGTCTTGCAGGCGCCCGAACAGGAAGCGTTTGATGTCCGAGGCCGGGGCAAAGCCGTCGGACGGCAAAGCCAGCGCGTCGGCTTGCTCGACCGGTTGAACGACATAGGCCGACAGGATCACCACCAATTCGGTTTCGTTGCGCTGGAAGGCGTTCGAGCGGAACAGGGCGCCCAGCACCGGAATATCCATCAGGCCCGGCAGTCCGGCGACGTTGCTGGTGATGTCGTTTTGCAACAAGCCCGCGATCATCAAGCTGCCGCCCGAGGGAAGTTCCACCGTCGATCCGGCGCGGCGCACCTTGAAGGCGGGGACTGAGATGCTGCTGGAAATCGCGGTCTTGTTGTCGTTGTCGATGGCGCTGACCTCGGTGCTCATCTTCAGGCTGAGGCGTCCGGGGTCGAGCACGGTGGGGGTAAAGCTGAGCAGCACGCCGTAGGGCTTGAACTGCACCGAAATGGTGCCCATCGAGTCCGATACCGGGATCGGCAGCTCGCCGCCCGCCAGCATGGTGGCGGTTTCGCCCGACACGGCGGTCAGATTGGGTTCGACCAGGGTGCGGATCAGCCCCTGATTTTCCAGAAGCTTCAGATTGGCGACCAGGGCGCCGACGCCGGTGATCGAAGCCGTGCCATACAAGACGTTGGAGGACGAGTTGATTAGGCCGGCAGCCGAGTTTGTGAGCATGCGACCGGCGAAGGTGCCTGCCGATGGACCGGAAACCTTGCCGTAGTTGGAGTCCCACCCGACCCCCAGTTCCTTCAGCACCGTCCGCTGCACCTCGGCGACCTTGACATGCAGCAGCACCTGTTGGTCGTTCGCCACCCGCAGATGGTTGACCAGATTGGCGTCGCCCGCGACATAGCGGCGCGCCACGGTGCGTGCGGTGTTTGCGGCGCTGTCCGATCGCACGGCGCCCGACAGCACCAAGCTGTCGCCCGCGCCTTCGACGGTCAGTCCCGCTTCATTGGGAAGGGCGGCATGCAGCGCGTCTTGCACGGCCAAGGTATCCAAGGTCACCGCGATCTCGATCCGGCGGATGACCGCGCCCTGACGGTCGCGCAATACCAGATTGGTTTGTCCGGCGGCGCGCCCGACGATCGAAATCTCGGTCGGCGAGAGGATGATCGCGTCGGCGATGTCGGGATTGCCGACCACCGCGTCGCGCACCGGAACGGGCAGGGTGATGTCGGTGGACTTGTTGGTGGCGACCGTGACCGCGGCGTTTTGCGGGCGGTGGTGCGCGGCCAGCGTCGCCACCTGGGCGCGGGGTGCGGCCAAGGGGGCGGGCGGTTCGCCGAAATCCTGGGCCCAAACCGGGCTGGACAGCAGGAAGGCAAGCGTCCACAGGCCGTGATACCGGCGCGCACACCGCTTGAGCCAACCCAATATATGCGCGCCGGTATCATGCGGCCAAGCGCGCGGACGCGCGCGCCCGGCGAGGGACAATAGGGTGAGCCGATTTATCGGCTTGCCTGTATGAAGGGTTTTCGTCATCGGACGACTCCTTCCCGGCTGATATGGCCGGCACGATTGATTTCGACGCTGGCCGCCGGGGTGGCGGACGAGGTCTTGACCGGATGGGTCAGGCTGCGCAGCGCTTGGCTGGCTTCGGTGTCGGGGGTGAAGCCCTGGATATCCGCGTCGCCGTCCTTGGCGGCGCCGCGCAGCACCAGATGCAGATTGCCGATCAACTCGGCGGCGGTCAGAATTTCGGCTTGTTTCGGGGTGACTTCGACGGTCGCGGTCTTGCCCTGGATGGCGCCGCCGTCGCGGCCCCGGGTGATCTGCTGGTCGATGGCCAAGACCTTGACGTCGCGCAGCACGGTTTCGGCGGCGTAGCGCACGATTTGACCTTGGCCCTTGTTCTGCTCGTTTTCCTTTTGCAGGTCGGCGGCCAGCACGATATCGACCCAGTCGCCGGGGGTGACGAAGCCCGATACCGCGCTGGGATTGCTGATCGCGATCGACACCGCCCGCATCCCCGGCGTCAACAGCCCGGCCAATACGCCCGCCTTGTCGGGGCGGAAGGTTTGGAGGGGCGAGAACGGCTCGCCCTCGGTCAGCGTGTGGCGCACGGTCATGCCGAGATACGGCGCCTTGACGTCCTCGCCTTCCTTGCGAACCACCAGACGCGGGGTCAGGGCCTGGGTCGGCCAGCGTTGGAAGCGCAGATCCTCGGGCGCCAGCATCGCCCCGGCCGGAACCTCGCGGGCGACCACCAGAACCTCGGTCACCGCGGCGCCCACCCCGGTTTGGGCATCGGCTTCGCGTTGCAGCCAGGTTTTGGCGAGGAAGGCGGCCAAACCGGCGGCCAAGGCGGCAATGATGAGAACCAGGACCAACGGGCGCATGGCATCCTCCCCCTCACGACAGGCTGGGAAGAACAGCGCTCACCCACCAATCCAGCCCACCCGCCGCCAAGGCGACGCCGTAGGGGACTTGGGCCGAGCGTCCGGCGCGCGCCAGCATGATCAGCGCCAACAAGGCGCCCGCCCCGGCGGTGATCAGCGCGAACCGCTCCAACCCCAAGGGGCCGACCCACAGCACGATGGAGGGCAGCAATTTGGCATCGCCGCCGCCCCAGATCCGGGCCCGGTACAGTACGGCTCCGGCCAGCAGCGCGATGACCGCGGCGGTGAGATGGCCGACGGCGTCGCCGCCGGTCAAGGCCAGCGGCACGAACCCGGCCAGCAGCGCCAGCGGCACCCGGTTGTCGATCCGCAAGTGCCGCGCATCGTCGATCGCGGCAAAGGCCAAGGCGCCGACGAAAATCAGACTGGCAATAATGACGCACGCATAGGTCAGCATGACATCCTCCCCGCCCCAAATAAAAACGCCTCCCCCGCAAAGGGGAGGCGCTTCGAATCCCTTCGAACCGATGTCGCTTCCCCTTGGACCTACAGCTTGTTGGCGACGGTGGTGAAGGTCGTGGTCAGGTTGGTGCCGACGGTGCCCATGATGGTGACGGCGGCGACGGCGATCAAAGCGGCGATAAGGCCGTATTCAATGGCGGTGGCGCCGTGTTCGTCGGAGATGTACTGACGGAGCATGCAGCGAGCGTAGGTCAACATGGTCTTTCTCCTTGCTAAGTCCCCTCACGGTCCGAGGGAATTCCGTGTTCGATGAGGTAATAGTATCGAACAGGCGAAGGAGTGACTGTGAACGGGATCACAGTGGCGATTTTTTATTTTGCCAAGAAAGCGTGTCGGATTTTATGCTGTTTGTTCCATCGGGGCGGATATCGGCAACAATAGGCAAATCCGGGTGCCGATGCCGCCGGGATCGTCGGCCCAGACCTGTCCCCCGGCGCCCTCGACGGCTTTTTTGACCAAGGCCAGTCCGATTCCGGTCTGCTGGGTGGTGCTCCGGTCCAATCGTTCGAAAACCAGAAAGACCCGGGACCGGTATTGCGGGGGAATGCCGATGCCGTTGTCGGTGACCGCGACGAAAACCCCGGACTCGCGCGGCTCGCCGGTGATCGTCACCTTGAGCGGCCGGCCGGGGTCGCGATAGGTGCTGGCGTTGTCGAGCAGAGCGGCGAAGATTCCGGCCAGCCTCTTGACGGACATCGCCACCATCGGCAACCCGTCCACCGCCGCTTCCAGAAAGTCGGGCTTGCCCGTCTCGCCGTTGCAGGCGAGGGCGAGGGCTGCTCCGATGTCACAGGTTTGCGGGGCGGTCTCCCCCTTGTTCAGCGATAGATAGCGCAGGGCGTCCCGTAAAAGATTGCGTTGATGCATGGCCCCATCGGTAATGGCGTCGATGGCGGCACGCAGGTCCGGCGGCGTCGGCGTGGGCAGCAACGCCGCGAGACGTTGCGCGTAAATGTGCTGGATGCGGACGGGCTCCTGAAGATGATGCGCCAGAATTTCGGTGAACCGCTCCAGATCCTCGTTCCTCCGGGCCAACTCGACCCCGGCGGCTTGCAGGGCGAGTTCGGCCCTTCGGCGTTCGGTAATGTCGTTCAGGACGCACACGAAGCCACCGGCCCACTCGCTGCCGTGCCGGACCGGATGCAAAACCACGCTGAACCAGCGCGCCCCGTGATTGCCCAGGATGTCGCCGGCGAATTTCCGCCCCGCCGCCATGGCGGTACAGACCGGACAGGACGCGGCCTCGTAATTTTTTGGTGCCAGACGTCGTGCAGCGGCTGGCCCACCCCGCCGCCCGGATGCGCCGAGCGGGCGCTTTCGTTGCAGGAGCGGATCACGCCGCGCGAATCCAGAACAAGAACCGGCAGCGGGATGGAATCAAAGGAATAGGCGTCCCGGCTCATGACCTGGAAGGGTTTGTCGATCATGGTGAGCAGGACGATCCGCAGCATCAGCCAATAGGATACGATCTTAAGAACATGCCTCAGCAGGTTCGAAAAATCGTACATGCTGATGAAGGCCGTGAAACACAGCTCGGCCGCGATGGTTATCGCAATCACCCCGAAAATCAGGTGGCCAATGCCTTCCGGCAATTGGCGGCGCTGCCGGTATATCAGTCCCGCCGCCGTCAGCAGGATGGCGATGATGACGTATTCCAAAAGCTTCTTGACGGGCGTCAGGCCGACGCCCTCGATGAAAAAGGTCGGCAGCGCGTCGGCGAAAACCAATCCCCCCCAGCCGATCGCCACCACTCCCATGACCGGGAATGCCCAATTGTCCCAGGGCCGCCGCGTCAGAAACAAGGGCGACAGCAACAGGGTAACGGCTTCGATACCCCGTGCCCCGACCCAAAGCTGAGGGGCGAGATTGAAATTTCCCCCGCTCAGCCCCATGCCGGGAAAAACCATCGCATGGACGATATCGAGGCATGCGGACCAAAAGAACGCGCATGAGACGAATAACAGGAAAGAGTTGCCGTGGAATCGGTAACTCGACGCGGCGATAATATAGAGCGACACGCCGATGACCGCCGACATGAATTCGACGGATGTGTGGAACCATAAATAATGGATGCGCGACAGCGCCACGAGGACGGCGATGCCGACGCCCATGGTTCCTACGCGATAGATCATTTCGCGGTTAATGCGGGGGGTATGGTAAGGCATCATTGATCACCGTCCGCGGTGCCCCCCAAGGAAGACTTCCCGCAGGATAGCTCAACTCATGGAGTACGAGAAGCCGTATCGCCGCCCGCCGCCATCCGCCGCAAGCGGGCGTGGTCGCAAATCACCAGTCCGATGCCCTTGCGTTTGACGATGCCGTCGCGGGCCAGCTCGCCGATCGCCTGGGCCACCTGTTCGCGGCTGGTGCCCGCCCAGGCGGCGATTTCCTTGTGGTTGGGCAGATCGGGGATCGACCAGCCCTCGGGCGGGGCCGGGTCGGGCTGGGCCAGACGCAGCAATTCGCTCCACACCCGCTGATGTTCGCTTTCGATCGACAGCCGGGTGACCCGGGAATCGAGATCGCGCACGATCCGGGTCAAGCGTTCCAAAACCCGCAGCGCGATATCCGGGTAACGGCGCATCAGGTCGAGAAACGACGCGGCATCGAGGAGTGCCAGCAGCGAATCCTTGATGGCGATCACGCGCGCCGAGCGCCGCATGCCGTCGATCGCCGCCAATTCACCGAAATAGCGGCCGGCCGGAATATCGGCCAGGGCGATGTCGCGCCCATCCTCGGTGACGTTGAGAATGCGGACCACGCCGTCGGCGACGAAATAAACATCCAGGCTGTCGCTGTCCTTGTCGAAGACCTGCTCGCCTTCGCCGACGCGGCGCCACGTGCAGCGGCTTTCGATGTCGACCAGTGTTTCCAGCGGCAGATCGGCGAACAGCGAGATGCGCGACAAGGTGCTTGCGGTTTGGTCCATCATGCCCTCCGCTCTAAATCGGGGCGAAGAACTGCTCCAGCGCCAAGGGCTTGTTCAGGGTGATCTGGCCACGCCCCAGGGTCACGATGCCCGATTGTTCCCACTTCGACAGCACCTTGTTGACGCTTTCCCGGCTGATCCCCAGGTAATCCGCGATTTCTTGCTGCGACAGACGAAGGATCGCCGGACCGGTCGCGGTGTCGCGCGTCCCCATCGCGCCGTCCAGCACCAGAAGATGCTTCGCCAAGCGGCTGGGCAGCGAGCGGAAGACGATATCCTCCAGCAAATCGTCGGCCCGGCGCACCCGTTCGCACAACACGGCCAGCAAATGCAGGGCCTGCGCCGGATGAAGCCCCAGGAAATCCAACAGATCCTTGCGGTTCAGCGCCAATAGCTCGCTGGTTTCCATCGCCGTGGCATCGGCGGTGCGCGGGCCGCCATCCAGAACCGCGATTTCGCCGAACATCTCGCCCGGCCGGATCATGCCATAGGTCACCTCGCGCCCTTCCGCCGACAGCACGCCGATGCGGATCAATCCGCTGGCCACCAGGAACAAGCGGTCGCCGGGATCGCCCTTCGAGAACAAAACCTCGCGCGCGTCGATGTGCACGCCCCGGGTCTTGGCGGCCAACTCGTCGAGCAAGGGGGCGGGGACCTCGCCGAACAGCGGCGTTTGGGCCAGCATTTCCCGGCGGCGGGATTGGGAAGCGATCATCAGCGCGACAGACTCCGAAGCCGGACATCGGCCGAGCCATCCTATCGCTGTGCGCCGGTTTCATCTAGTGCGCCGCGCGGACGCGGCCGGGCGCGGCGAACCGGACGCGCGGCACGAAACGGGGGACGCGGCGGGCGTAATCCGCGTAGCCGGGAAAGGCCCGCGACAGCACCGCCTCCTCATGGTGAATGCGCAGCCGTTGCAACGCCAGCCAAATCAAGCACAGCGACACCGCCGCCCAACCGAGATGCGGCACGATCATGCCCAGCGTGGCGATCGCCTCGGCGACGTACAGGGGATGACGGACAAGGCCATACGGGCCGCTCGACACCAGCCGGCGGGCTTGCGGCAGGACCGAGAACGACCGGCCCAAATGCGCGAGGCAATAAATCGCGCCGCCATTTCCCACGGCCAGCAGCCCCACTCCCAACACCTTGGCCGCCAGCGGCACCGGCACGGCGGGAAGATAATTCACGGCGGTCAAAAGAAAGGCGCCGCCCAGCGCGGCGGCCACCGGCACCCAGCCCCCGGCGGTGGCGACCGGCACCAGGCGGGTCATGGCCAGCAGGCAGACCAAGGCGGCGAAGACGAACGCGCCCAAGGTGCCCAGAAAATCCAGCGTCCGCACCAGCCCATCCTCGGGCCCGGCGGCGATGTCGTTCATGCGGTGGAACAAACCGGCGGCGATCAGCGCCATCAGCGTCATCAAGGCCGCGCGGCCGACGATTTCAAACAGGCCGGTCCGGCTGCGAAGTGGTTGGTCGGTCATGGCGGGCCTTTCGCCGAGGAAATGGACGAAGGCCAGTGTCCACCGGTTCGAGGGGCCCGTCTGTGAACCGCTTCACCTTGCTCCAGCGGCCATTGAGGCCGCGGCCAAGCAAACCGGGGGTTTGCGCCCGGCGAGGGACATATAAAAGCTAGTCGCGGAAATTCAGGAATTGAAGCGGGCGATCGACCTCGATCTTTTTGAGCAGGGCGATGGTTTCTTGCAACTCGTCGCGCTTTTTGCCGGTGACCCGCACCTCGTCGCCCTGGATCGAGGCCTGAACCTTGATCTTGCTGTCCTTGATCGCCTTGACCAGGGTTTTGGCGGTGTCCTTGTCGATGCCCTGCTTGATCAGCACCAACTGGCGCAGGCTGTCGCCCGCCGCGCGTTCCTCGGGCTTATAATCCAGCGCCTTGGGATCGACGTTGCGGCGGGTGAAATACACCTTCAGCAGTTCCTGAAGCTGTTTCAGCTTGGAATCGTCGTCGGCCAGAACGGTGATGGTTTCGTCCTTGCGCTCGACCGTGCAGGAGCTGCCCTTGAAGTCGAAGCGTTGCGCGATTTCGCGGGATATCCCGGCGAGCGCGTTATCGACTTCGGCCATATCGGTTTTCGAGACGATATCAAAGGATGGCATGGCGGATTCCCGTTCCCGGCACTGTTGCTGCCGTCCGGTTTAGCGCAAGACCGGGGTCCTTGGCTAGAGTCTCATGCCAGCGAGCCGCTAACGCAACTCGCCTATTTTCCCTCGCCGGGCGCGCCCGTCCGGGCGCTTGGCCGCCGCCGCAATGGCGGCCGATACCGGCGAACAAGCTCAAATCAAGTGTTCGCCGGTATCACCGTTCCGGCGTGACGATCGGCACGGGGGTGAAGAATTGCGGATCGGCCAAGGTCACCACCGAGATCGCGCCACTGGGCAAGTTCTATTACGCCGAGGGCTACCACCAGCAGTACCTGGCCAAGAACCCGAATGGCTACTGCCCGGTGCTGGCCACCGGCGTCAGCTGCCCGGTCGGGTTGT
>CAIULK010000168.1 GCA_903899885.1 uncultured Rhodospirillaceae bacterium | reverse complement strand
TGCGCAGTGCCTTGGCTTCGATCTGGCGGATGCGTTCGCGGGTCACGCTGAACTGCTGACCCACTTCCTCCAGCGTGTGGTCGGTGTTCATGCCGATGCCGAAGCGCATGCGCAGCACGCGTTCCTCGCGCGGCGTCAGGCTGGACAGCACCCGCGTGGTGGTTTCGCGCAAGTTCGCCTGGATCGCGGCGTCCAAGGGCAGCACGGCATTCTTGTCCTCGATGAAATCGCCGAGATGCGAGTCTTCCTCGTCGCCGATCGGGGTTTCCAGGCTGATCGGCTCCTTGGCGATCTTCAAAACCTTGCGGACCTTCTCCAACGGCATCGACAGCTTTTCGGCCAATTCCTCGGGCGTCGGTTCGCGGCCGATTTCGTGCAGCATCTGGCGGGACGTGCGGACCAGCTTGTTGATGGTCTCGATCATGTGCACCGGAATGCGGATGGTGCGCGCCTGATCGGCGATCGAGCGGGTGATCGCTTGGCGGATCCACCACGTCGCGTAGGTCGAGAATTTGTAACCGCGGCGGTACTCGAACTTATCGACCGCCTTCATCAGGCCGATATTGCCTTCTTGGATCAAATCCAGGAATTGCAGGCCGCGGTTGGTATATTTCTTGGCGATCGAGATGACCAGACGCAGGTTGGCCTCGATCATTTCCTTCTTGGCCTTGCTGGATTCGCGCTCGCCGCGCTGCACGGTCTGAACGATGCGGCGGTATTCGCCGATCGGCAGCCCGGCCTCGGCCGAGACCACGCCGATGCAGGCGCGGATGTCGGCGATGTCGGACTTGTGCTTTTCCGTGAAGTCGCGCCACTGCTTGGATTTCAGGGCGACGTTGGTCAGCCAGTTGGGGTCGAGCTCGCTGCCGAAATAGGTGTCGAGGAAGTCCTGGCGCTTCACGCGGCAGCTTTCGGCCAAACGCAGCAGGCGGCCCTCATAGCCCATCAGGCGCTTGTTCAAGCTGTTCATCTGCTCGACCAGCTGCTCGATGCGGGCGTTGTTGAGATGCACGCCCTCCATCAGGCGGATCATTTCGGTCTTCAGCTTGTCGTAGCGCTTTTCCATCGCGGGCGGCACCGGGTCGCCCTTCGACAGATGGGTCAAGCGGTCCTTGCGGACCTTTTCCAGCTTCTTGTGGATGTCGTTGACCGATTCGAAGGTCGCCAGAACCGTCGGCATCAGCTCCAGTTCCATGGTCGCCAGCGGCACCGAGCTTTCCTCGGCTTCCTCGCCCTCGACCTCGGGTTCGGCGGCGCCCTCTGCCGCGCCCTCGGCGGGCGGCGGCGGCGGGTCGGTGGCGACCTCGCGCTCCAAATCCTCTTCCGTCATGTCCTCGGCCGGGCCCGAGCCATAGGTGGCGTCGAGGTCGATGATGTCGCGCAGCAGCATCCGGCCGTTTTGCAAGGCGTCGTGCCAGTCGATCAGGGCGCGGATGGTCAGGGGGCTTTCGCAGATGCCGCCGATCATCATTTCGCGGCCGGCTTCGATGCGCTTGGCGATGGCGATTTCGCCCTCGCGCGACAGCAGCTCGACCGAGCCCATCTCGCGCAGATACATGCGGACCGGATCGTCGGTGCGGCCCAGATCCTCTTCATCGACATTGCCGGCGGCGCTGCCGCCGCTGGTGAATCCCTCGCCCTCGGCTTCGACGGCTTCTTCCGGGGCGGCTTCCTCGGTGTCTTCGTTCTCGACGACGTTGATGCCCATTTCGGACAGCATCGCCATGGTGTCTTCGATCTGTTCCGACGAAACCTCGTCCGACGGCAGGGCGGCGTTCAGCTCGTCATAGGTGACGTAGCCGCGCTCGCGCCCCCGCGCGATCATCTTCTTGACGGCAACGCCGAGGGTATCGAGCAGCGGCCCCTCCAGGGTTTCGTCCGGGGTCTCGCCCGCTTCGGTCGTACTCGTTGCCTTGGTCGCCATCGAAATCCACCTTTTTTAAAAAATTCGGCTACCGGTCGTCGTCCTCGAACTCCGTCCCCCGCGTTCCCAGCGACACCACCGCCGACAGCCGCTGGAAATTGGCGTCCGACATGTCGTTGGCCAAGATCTGGGTGGCGTCTTCCGTTTCGGCTTGAATGTCGGAGTGCGTGTATCGGACGAACGTATGCTCCCACAGAGTCCGGGCATCCTCGTGCCGGCGCGCCGAGGCCGCTTCGTCCGAGACGAGCAAAGCCTCCAGCGCCCCCGCCAGACCGTCTGATCGGAGATGGGCACACAGAGACTCTTCGTCAAGGCCACGGGCCCCGTCGAGGTGACTTAGAATTCCCCGTCTCAGCTTGTCAAGAGCCGAATCGGAAAAACGCGTTTCGCCCAGACGTTCACCAACCGCGTCCAGCAGCGGCGGATGCCGGATCAAAAGCGCCAGCAATTGGCGCTCCTGGCGGATTCGCGCCGGAATCGGCGGCGACGGGCGGGGGATTCCGGCGACCCGGCCATCGGCGCCGCGCAACGGCCCCAGCACGGCGGATTTTTTTTGCCCCGGAACGAACGGGGCGCGGCGCGGCCGGAAGGCCTCGCGCATTTTCTCGCGGAAGCTGTTCCAATATTGCCAGCGGACGGTTTCGTCGGCGATCGAAAACGCCTTTTCCTTCAGCTCGGATTCCAGGGCGGCGCGGCGCTCCGGGGTGTCGAGCGGCTTGCCCTCCAAACTCATCGCCCAGACCACTTCGACCAGCGGGCGCGCGCCGTCCAGCACCGCTTGCATCGCGGCCGCGCCGCGCGCCTTGATCAAACTATCGGGGTCGTCCTTGCCGGGAATGGTGGCGAAACGCAGCGATTTTCCGGCGGTCAGAATCGGCAAGGCGCGCTCGGCGGCGCGGCCCATCGCCCGCTGTCCGGCGGAATCACCGTCGAAACACAAGACCGGCTCGTCGGCCAAGCGCCAGAGTTGGGTGATCTGCTCCTCGGTCAGCGCGGTGCCCAGCGGCGCCACGGCGTGATCGAACCCCGCTTGATGCAGGGCGATCACATCCATATAGCCCTCGGCCGCCACCACCGATCCCTTGGTCCGCGCCCCCTCGCGGGCGTGGGCGAGGCCATAAAGCGTACTTCCCTTGTGAAACAGCGGGGTTTCCGGCGAGTTCAGATATTTCGGCATCCCGTCGCCGAGCGCACGGGCGCCAAACGCGATCACCCGGCCGCGCCGGTCGGTGATCGGAAACATCACCCGGCCGCGGAACAGATCGAAACTGGCGCCGCCGCCCTCGGGCTTTTTCAGCAATCCGGCTTCGATCAACAGGGATTCGGGGATCTCGGCGCTCATCACCGCCTTTTTCAAGGCCTCGCGGGAATCCGGCGCCCAGCCCAGGCGGAAACGGGTGATGGTGTCCTCGGCAAGGCCCCGGTTTCTCAAATACGCCAAGCCCTCGCGGCCCGAGGGGGCACGGAGTTGCGCCTCGAAGAATTGGCAGGCGGCTTCGGTGGCGTCGTGCAGTCCGGCGCGCTGGATCTCGCGGCGGCGTTCCTCCGGGCTGGCGGTGGGGATCGCCAATCCGGCCTCGCCCGCCAGTTTTTCCACCGCCTCGGGGAACGACAGGTGACCGGCCCGCATCTCGAAGCCGATGACGTCGCCGTGCGCCCCACAGCCGAAGCAGTGGAAGAAGCCCTTGTCCTCGTTGACCGTGAAGCTGGGGGTCTTTTCGTTGTGGAACGGGCACAGACCGTGGAACTCGCGGCCCTTGCGGATCAATTTGACCCGGCGGCCCACCACGCCGGACACCGGCACGCGGGTTCGGATCTCGTCAAGAAAGGCGGGCGGAAAAACCGCCATCAGCCGCCCCCGCCATCAACCACCCAGGGCCGCCTTGACCAACGGTCCCGCCTTGGCGAAGTCCATCACCCCGGCGTGGCGTTCCTTCAAGGCGGCCATCACCCGGCCCATGTCCTTCAAGCTGGCCGCGCCCAATTCGCCGACCACCGCGCTCACCGCCGCCTGGGTTTCGGCGTCGTCCATCTGACGCGGCAGGAAGCGTTCGATGACCACGATCTCGGCGCGTTCCTGATCGGCCAATTCCGGCCGGTTGCCTTGTTCATACAAGGTGATGCTTTCGCGGCGCTGCTTGATCATCGATTGCAGCAGGCCGAGAATTTCGTCGTCACCGATGCCGTCGGTCACACCCTTGGGGCGCGCCGCGATATCGCGGTCCTTCAGGGCGGCCAGGATCAGCCGCACGGTCGATACGGTGCGGGCATCCTTGCCCAGCATCGCCGTTTTCAAGGCGTCATTGAAGTCTTGCCGCAGCATGGCGCGTGGGTGCCTTCCGAATCGGACGAATTTGGAAAGGAGGCAGGGTATCTTAAAAACCGGCGCCTGGGAAGGGGTGGTTCGGACAAGCCAGCCCCTTGATTATCCGGTATTTTCCAAGCCTTGACAGCGACGGCCGATTTCTTTAAACAGCGGCAAATTTGCCTGACGCCAACCAGGCCCGATCGCGGCGGCCTGAACGGAAGGAGGATAGTGCTTTATCGGCATTCTCCTCGCGATTCCGTGCGGCCTGCCGCCAATAAGGGTAAGGACGTCCGTTCGGGCGCAAAAATGAAGGACAAAGAATGACCATTCCCCCCGCCGAACCCGATTTTACGACCCTTGCCCGCCCCCCCGGCGCCACCGGCGCCTTGGTTCTGGCGGATGGAACGGTGTTGTGGGGACGGGGCATCGGCGCCAAGGGCATGGCCGTGGGCGAGGTGGTGTTCAACACCGCGATGACCGGATATCAAGAGGTGCTGACCGATCCGTCCTACGCCGGGCAGATCATCACCTTCACCTTCCCCCATATCGGCAACACCGGCACCAACCCCGAGGATATCGAGGCGAACGCCCCGGCGGCGCGGGGCATGATCGTGCGGACCGAGGTCACCCAGCCTTCGAACTGGCGCGCGACCAGCCATCTTCACGCTTGGCTGGAAAAGATGGGAACGATCGGCCTTTCCGGCCTGGACACCCGGGCCTTGACCCGGCGCATCCGGGAAAAGGGCGCGCCCAACGGCGTGATCGTGCATGGCGAGGAAGGAAACCTGGATCTGGCGGCGGCGTGGCGGCAAGCGGCCGGTTGGCCCGGCCTGAACGGCATGGATCTGGCGCTGACCGTCACCTGCAAGGCGCCTTACGGCTGGGACGAGGCTGAGTGGACCCTGGGCAAGGGCTACGCCAAGCTGGACCATCCGCGCTTTCACGTGGCGGCGGTCGATTTCGGCGCCAAGCGCAACATTCTGCGCTGTCTGGCGGCGGTGGGCTGCCGGGTGACGGTGTTTCCCGCCACCGCGACGGCGGACCAGATTTTGGCGGTGTCGCCCGACGGCGTGTTCCTGTCGAACGGCCCCGGCGATCCGGCGGCGACCGGCGCCTATGCGGTGCCGATGATCCAAGGCATCCTGGCGGCGGGCAAGCCGTTGTTCGGGATCTGCCTGGGCCATCAGCTGCTGGGCCTGGCGCTGGGCGCCAAGACCTATAAATTGGCGACCGGCCACCGGGGCGCCAACCACCCGGTGCAGGATCTGACCACCATGAAGGTCGAGATCACCAGCCAAAACCACGGTTTCGCGGTCGATGAGGCGTCGGTGCCGGCCGGGGTCTCGGTCACCCACCGCTCGCTGTTCGACGGCACGGTGGAAGGGTTGGCTCTGACCGGCCGCCCGGTCTTCTCGGTGCAGTATCACCCCGAAGCCAGCCCCGGCCCGACCGATTCGCACTATTTGTTCGAGCGCTTTGTCGCGATGATGGAAAAACAATAATGCCCAAACGCACCGACATTCACTCGATCCTGATCATCGGCGCCGGGCCGATCGTTATCGGTCAGGCCTGCGAGTTCGATTATTCCGGCGTCCAAGCCTGCAAGGCGCTGAAGGAAGAGGGGTACCGGGTCATCCTGGTCAACTCGAACCCGGCGACGATCATGACCGATCCCAACCTCGCCGACGCCACCTATATCGAGCCGATCACCCCCGCGATGGTCGCCAAGATCATCGAAAAGGAACGGCCCGACGCGCTGCTGCCGACCATGGGCGGCCAAACCGCGCTGAACACCGCGATGGCCCTGGCCGCCGATGGCACCCTGGAGAAGTTCGGGGTCGAGATGATCGCCGCCAAGCGCGACGTCATCGCCAAGGCCGAGGACCGGCTGCTGTTCCGCGACGCGATGGACAAGATTGGGCTGGAAAGCCCGAAATCAAAGGTCGTCCGCTCGCTGACCGAGGCGCGCGAAGCCATGGAAATGGTGGGCCTGCCCGCGATCATCCGGCCGTCCTTTACCCTGGCCGGCACCGGCGGCGGCATCGCCTATAACAAGGGCGAGTTCGAATCCATCGTCTCGGGCGGCTTGGCGGCCAGCCCGGTCGGCGAGGTTCTGGTCGAGGAATCCGTCCTCGGCTGGAAGGAATACGAGATGGAGGTGGTGCGCGACCGCAAGGACAATTGCATCATCGTCTGCGCCATCGAAAACATCGATCCGATGGGGGTCCATACCGGCGATTCGATCACCGTCGCCCCGGCCCTGACCCTGACCGACAAGGAATACCAGATCATGCGCGACGCCTCGCTGGCGGTGCTGCGCGAGATTGGGGTTGATACCGGCGGCTCGAACGTGCAGTTCGCGATCGATCCGAAAACCGGCCGGATGGTGGTGATCGAGATGAATCCCCGGGTGTCGCGCTCGTCGGCCCTGGCCTCGAAAGCCACCGGCTTCCCGATCGCCAAGATCGCCGCCAAGCTGGCGGTCGGCTATACGCTCGATGAATTGCCCAACGATATCACCGGGGGGGTCATCCCCGCCTCGTTCGAGCCGACCATTGATTACGTGGTCACCAAGATCCCCCGCTTCACCTTCGAGAAATTCCCCGGCGCCGACCCGATCCTGACCACCTCGATGAAATCGGTGGGCGAAGCGATGGCGATTGGCCGGACCTTCCAGGAATCGCTGCAAAAGGGTCTGCGTTCGATGGAAACCGGCCTGACCGGGCTGGACGAGGTCGAGATTCCGGGCGCCTTGGCCGGGGACCGCAAGGACGCGATCAAGGCCGCCTTGGCCCAGCCGCGTCACGACCGCATTCTGGTGATCGCCCAGGCCTTCCGCGCCGGTCTGTCGGTCGAGGACATCCACAACGCCTGCGCCTACGACCCCTGGTTCCTGCGTCAGATCGAGGAGATCGTCGCCGCCGAGGAAGAGGTCCGCAAGAACGGCCTGCCGCCCGACGCACCCGGCCTGCTGCGCTTGAAGAAAATGGGCTTTTCGGACCAGCGTCTGTCGAAACTGTCGGGCAAGACGGTGGTGGAAACCACCTTCCGCCGCGAGGTGCTGAACGTCAAACCGGTGTTCAAGCGGATCGACACCTGCGGCGCCGAATTCCCCTCGGGCACCCCCTATATGTATTCTTGCTACGAGGGCGATGGCATCAATCCGGCCGAGTGCGAATCCGCCCCCACGGACAAGGACAAGGTGATCATCCTGGGCGGCGGTCCCAACCGGATTGGCCAGGGCATCGAGTTCGATTATTGCTGTGTGCACGCCGCCTATGCGCTGAAGGAAGCCGGGCGCGAAACCATCATGATCAACTGCAACCCGGAAACCGTCTCGACCGACTACGACACCTCGGACCGCCTGTATTTCGAGCCGGTGACCGCTGAAACGGTGATCGACATCGTCCGCAAGGAACAGCAAAACGGCCGGGTGCTGGGCTGCATCGTCCAGTTCGGCGGGCAAACCCCGCTGCGGCTGGCCGATTCGCTGGAACGCGCCGGGATCCCGATTTTGGGCACCAGCCCGGACTCGATCGGTCTGGCCGAGGACCGCGAACGCTTCCAGGGCCTGCTGCACCGTCTGGGGCTGCGTCAGCCCGCCAACGGCACGGCGCGCAGCTATGACGAGGCACGCGCCATCGCCGAACGGATCGGCTATCCCGTGGTGATCCGGCCGTCCTTCGTGCTGGGCGGACGCGCGATGCAGATCGTTTACGACGTCGAGGCCTTGGACCGCTACATGCGCGAAGCGGTGCGGGTGTCGGGCGAAGAGCCGGTTTTGATCGACAGTTACCTGCGCGACGCCATCGAAATCGACGTCGATGCCCTGGCCGACGGCAAGGACGTCTATGTCGCGGGCATCATGGAGCATATCGAGGAGGCTGGCATCCATTCGGGCGATTCGGCCTGCTCGCTGCCGCCCTTCTCGCTCACCGCCCCGCGGATCGCCGAACTGGAACGCCAGACCCGCGAATTGGCGCTGGCGCTGAACGTCGTTGGCCTGATGAACGTGCAATACGCGATCCAGGACGACACGATCTATATCCTGGAGGTCAATCCCCGGGCCAGCCGCACCGTGCCGTTCGTCGCCAAGGCGACCGGCGTGCCGATCGCCAAGATCGCGGCCCGCGTGATGGCGGGCGAAAAACTGGCCGACTTCAATTTGACCGAACGCCCGGTGATGAACCATGTCGCGGTCAAGGAAGCGGTGTTCCCGTTCGCCCGCTTCGCCGGGGTCGATATCATCCTGGGCCCGGAAATGAAATCGACCGGCGAGGTGATGGGGATCGATTCCGACTTCCCCCGCGCCTTCGCCAAAAGCCAATTGGGCTCGGGCTGCGCGCTGCCCGACGGCGGCACGGCGTTCCTGTCGGTCAAGGACAGCGACAAGCCCCTGGCGATCGAGATCGCGCGGCGCATGCTGGCTTTGGGCTTCAAGATCATCGCCACATCGGGCACGGCGCGCGTGCTGCGCGACGCGGGCCTTGATGTCGCCTGCGTCAACAAGGTGCTGGAGGGCCGCCCGCATTGCGTCGACATGATGGTCGATGGCGCGGTGCAGTTCGTGGTCAACACCACCGATGGCGCCCAGGCGGTGCAAGACAGCTTCTCGATCCGCCGCACCGCCTTGGTGCGCAACATCGCTCACTCGACGACCCTTGCCGGGGCCGAGGCGGCTGTTCAGGCGATCGAGGCCTTGCGGTGCGGCGCGCTTGATGTCGCGCCGCTTCAATCGTATTTTAAGAAGTCGTTTTAGGGTTTCGGGGTTTTCGATGGAAAAGATTCCGATGACTCCACCGGGTCTCGCCCGGCTGGAGGAGGAACTGCGGACGCTGAAAAGCGTGGAACGCCCGGCGGTGATCCGGGCGATCGCCGAGGCGCGCGAGCATGGTGATCTTTCGGAAAACGCCGAATATCACGCGGCCCGCGAACGCCAAAGCTTCATCGAAGGCCGGGTCGCCGAGCTGGAGGACATCATCAGCCGCGCGCAGGTGATCGACGCCAGCCAGATGTCGGGCGACCAGGTGCGTTTCGGCGCCACCGTCACCCTGGCCGACGAGGATTCCGACGACGAGGTGGTTTATACCATCGTCGGCGCGCACGAGGCGGATATCCGCCAGGGCCGCTTGTCGGTGCATGCCCCCTTGGCCCGCGCGTTGATCGGCAAGCATATCGGCAACACCGTCGAGGTGACCTCGCCCGGCGGCTCGAAGTCGTACGAGATCGTCGACGTCCGGTTCGGATGAAGCCGCACGCCCCGCCCAACCGCCCGTCCCGCGCCGACGCCGAGGCGGCGGTGCGCACGCTGATCCGCTGGGCCGGCGATGATCCCGACCGCGAGGGCCTGATCGGCACGCCCGACCGGGTGGTGCGATCCTACGAGGAATTCTACGACGGCTACGACCTGGACCCGGTCGCCATCTTGAAGCGCACCTTCGAGGAAACCGAGGGCTACGACGAAATCGTCGTGCTGCGCGACATCCGCCTGGAATCGCATTGCGAGCACCACATGGTGCCGATCATCGGCAAGGCGCATGTCGGCTATCTGCCCGACAAACGGGTGATCGGCATCTCGAAGCTGGCCCGCGTCGTCGATATCTATGCGCACCGCTTGCAGATTCAGGAAAAGCTGACGGTCCAGATCGCCACCGCGATCGACGAGGTGCTGCAACCGCGCGGCGTCGCCGTGGTGATCGAGGCGGCCCACCAGTGCATGACCACGCGCGGCGTTCACAAGCCGGGGGTGACGATGGTGACCAGCCACATGCTGGGCGCCTTCCGAAATTCACCCACCACCCGGCGCGAATTTTTCGGGCTGATCCATCACGGCCCCCAGGGGCTGTCGAACGTTTAGCGCTTCATTTTTTCTCGTCACCCCCGCGACGGCGGGGGTCCATGTTGGGGCTAACGATAATGTTGAACACAACATGCTGTGCTGACGGACTCATGGAGTCCCGCTTTCGCGGGAATGACGACAACAACTTGACCTTTTCGGCGGCTCGTTAGGAGACAGGGGATGGGCGGCGTTTTGCGGCCGGTCTTCTTCGTCACAGGGGTCCTACTGCTGGGTCTCGGCGCGATCATGGCGATCCCGGCGGCGTGGGAGGCGATTCTGCGCGGCCCCGACGTTCGGGCCTTCGCGGTGTCGGCGATGGCCACCGCCTTTTTCGGCGGCGCCTTGGCGCTCAGCAGTTGGGGCGGCGGCGGCGTTGATCTTAGCGGGCGGCGGCTGGTGCTGGCCATGGTGGCGGGCGGACTGAGCGCCTGCGCTTGCGCGTCCCTGCCCTTCGCCTTGTCCGATCTCGACATCGCCCCCATCGACGCCGTCTTCGAGGCGGTAAGCGGGCTGACCACCACCGGGGCAACCCTGATCCCCCATTTGGATCAAGCCCCGAAGGGCGTGCTGCTGTGGCGGGCGATCTTAAACGGCCTGGGCGGTTTGGGCGCGGTGGTGATGGCGGTGGCCGTGCTGCCCGCCTTGCGCATCGGCGGCATGCAAATGTTCCGCATGGAAACCTCCGACCGCACCGGGCGGGTCAAGACCCGGGCCTCGCGCACCGCGCGCACGGCGGCGGGCTTGTATCTGCTGTTGTGCCTGCTGGCGGCGGCGGCCTTCCGGCTGGCCGGGATGGCACCGTTCGACGCCCTTTGTCACGGGTTGTCGGCGATCTCGACCGGCGGCTTTTCAACCCGCGACGGATCCTTGGCGGCATGGGGGGCGGGGGTGCAGTGGGTCGCGGTGGCCGCGATGATCGCGGGCGCGTCGCCCTTGCCGATTTTCACCGCGTCCTGGCGGCGCTGGCCCGCCGTGGTGCGCGAGGACGGGCAGTTCCGGGCCTATCTGGCGCTGCTGGCGGGGAGTGCGGCGGCCTTGGCCCTGTGGCGGTGGGCCAGCAGCGACGCGGATGCCGTGGAAAGCCTACGCCAAGCGGTGTTCGCCGTGGTGTCGATCGCCACGACCACGGGGTTTGTCGATGGCGATTGGCTTCGCTGGGGCGGATTTGCCCATGTCGCGTTGTTTCTGCTGGCCTTCGTCGGCGGCTGCGCCGGTGGGGCGGGCGGTGGCGTCAAGGCGTTCCGCTGGCGGGTTCTGTTGTCGCGGACCGGCGCCCACATCCGGCGGCTACTGCATCCGCACGGGATGTTCGTGATCGATCTGGGGCGGCGCCGGGTGGGCGAGGTGGTGATCAATTCGGTGATGGCCTTCGTCGCGCTTTACATGGTGACCTTCGCGTTGTTCGCGTTGGGCCTGGCCGCGACCGGGGTCGGCCTCCCCTCCGCGCTGGCCGGGTCGGCGGCGGCCTTGGGCAATGTCGGGCGGGGATTGGGCACCGGCTGGCTTTCGCTGCCCGACCCGGCCAAGCTCATCACGATGATCGAGATGCTGCTGGGACGCTTTGAGCTGTTCACCTTGTTCGTGCTGGTCACCCCCGGTTTCTGGAAGCGCTAGCCATGTTCGATCCCCGGCCCGTTCTGTTCCTGATCGGTTTGCTGCTGTGCCCGTTGGCGTGCGCGATGCTGCCGTCGGCGCTGCTCGATCTGTGGGTTCACGACGGCGATTGGATGGTGTTCGCCGCCTCGGCGGGCACCACGCTGCTGGTCGGTTTGGGCCTTGTGCTGGGCATGCGGGCGCCGCGCGCCAAGGTGTTGTCGGTCCGTCAGATCTGCCTGGGCGTGGTGCTGGGCTGGACGGTCGCCGTGCTGTTCGCATCACTTCCCTTCGCGCTGGGGCGCGATGCTCTTGACTGGACCGACGCGATCTTCGAGGCCGCCGCCGGGTTGACCGCGACCGCCTCGACCCTGCTGCCCCCGCCCGAGCGGCTGGGCGCTGGGGTGCTGCTGTGGCGGAGCGTGCTGCAATGGATGGGCGGCCTGGGCGCCTTGGCGATGGCGGTGGCGGTGCTGCCGGTGCTGCGGGTTGGCGGCATGGAGATTTTCCGCGTCGAGGGCGGGGTCGGCGACGCCGTGCGCTTCGGCCTGTCGCGGACCGGGGTGAAGGTGTTCGGGTTGTATACGGCGCTGACCCTGGCGGCGCTTGCGGCGCTGATCGCATGCGGGCTGCCGCCGTTCGAGGCGGGCCTGCGGGCGATGGCGGTGCTGTCGGCCGGCGGTTATCCGTTGGGCGCCCCGATGGCGGGCGGATGGGCCGGGCTGGTCCTGCTGGCCGGGATGATCGCCGCAGGACTGCCGTTTCCCGTGCTGGTGCGGGCGCTGGAGGGCGATTGGTCGGCGGTGCGCAACAGCCGGCAATTGCGCTGGTACGCGGGCGTGCTGACGGTGGCCTCGGCCGCACTGATCGCCTGGGGCATGCTTGTTCGCGGCGCGGGCTGGGGCGAGGCGCTGACGCTGGGTCCGGCGGCGGCGGCGGGCGCCCTGACCGGGACAAGTCCGGGAATGGTGTCGGGCGGGTTTCCGGCGACCCTACTGTTGTTCCTGGGCCTGCTGGGCGGCTGCGCCGGGTCGGTGACCGGCGGCATCAAGATCTTCCGGCTGCGCCTGCTGGTGGCCGGGGCGTGGAGCCAGATGCGCTTGTTGTTGCACCCGCACGCCGTTCTGTCGGCCCGCGACGAGGCCCAGACCGTCACCACCGACATCCGCGAGTCGGTGATGGGGTTTTTGCTGATCTACGCCCTGACCTTCGCCGCCCTAGCGCTGAGCTTGGCGCTGTTCGGCCTGGATTTCGAGTCCGCCGTGGTCCAGGCGGCCCGCGCCATCGCCGATTTCGGCGGCGGCACCGGACCGGGTCCCGGCTTCGCCGCACAACCCGACGGCGTCAAGGCGACGCTGACCATCGGCATGATCCTGGGCCGGGTGGAAATCTACCCGGTGCTGGTGCTGTTCGCCCCAACCTTCTGGGAATCCTAGGGGTGATGCAACCCGGGTTGCATCACCCCTAGGATTTTATAATTTTCCCTCGCCGGGCGCGGGCGTCCGCCCGCTTGGCCGCCGCCGCGGGTGGCGGCTGGGTGTCCACCCGTCCGACGTCCATCCTACATCATCACCCAACGGGCGAAGTAGCTGCGGATCATGCCGTCCATCTGGTCGTCGATATCGTGGATCATCGCATTCGAGATATCCCACAACGCCTTGTCGCGCTCGTTGACGGTGATGCCTTCGAGCAGCGAGCGCGAGTGGCTGGCATGGGCCACCACTTCGGCGACCGGCAGGTGCCGCTCGTCCAGGATCTGGATGGCGACGTCGAGCTTGCCGTCATAGCGGGTTCCGGGTTCATCCTTGAACAGGCCGGTGAAACCCTTTTCGGTCTTGAGCGACACTTCGACGACGCTGCCGTCCTTGATGACGACGCGGACCGACCCGGTGCGTCCCATCGGCTTGATGCGGTCCTTGGCCCAGCGCACGGCGGCGGCTTCGGGCGAAATCTGCATCAATTGATCGACATTGGGGGCGCGGCCGGGGGTCTTGTATTCCGACACGATTTCCAGCTGGCCGACATTCAGGGAAAACGGTGTCTTGTCGGCAAAGCCGATCTCGGGAAGCTTGGGCGCGGGCGGCTGGGTTTCGCACGCCGCCGTCAACGACAGGGCGATCAAAACCGTCAGCAGCCGAAGGGGGCGTGCGTACATGGCGAAAGACATCCCGAACTGTGAATGGACGGATGCTATTTTGGCACAGACGGCGGTTCCGTCAAGTTAACGCGCGTCATGGCCGTGGCGATTCCCACCGCCAGTTCCGGCACGTTCGTGCCGTGCCGGAAGGTCGCCACATACCGCCCGTCCGGCCCGACGAGGTAGATGTCGGCCGAGTGGTCGATGACGTAATCCGCGCCGTCGCCGACCTTACGATAAACCACGCCGAACTGAGCGGCGGCGGCGGCGACTTGTTCCGGCGTGCCGGTCAATCCGACGAAACCCGGTCCGAACAGGGCAACGTAATCGGCCAGCGCGGCGGGCGTGTCGCGGCCGGGATCGAAGGAAATCAGGATCGGCACGATCTTGTCCGCCTTCGGGCCGAGTTGCTTCAAGACCTCGGCGATCGCGGTCAGGCTGGTCGGACAGATATCGGGGCAGAACGTGTAGCCGAAATAGATCAACAGATAGCGACCGCGAAACGCGGCTTCGGTGACGGTGCGTCCAAAATGGTCGGTCAGCGTGAAGCGGGGGGTTTCGGCGACCACATTGCCGATGCCCCACGCATGCTGCCACTGAAACCAAGCCAAGGCGGCGACGACGGCCACCGGCGGAACGACCGTCAGCGTCCGCGCCATCCAGACCGGCGGATTCATGCTACCCGTTCGCTCAAAGGCCCGGCGACCGCTTGGGGCGACAGCCCGCCGATCGCGATCATGAACATGCTGTCGCCGAGGCAGGCCAGGAAGGTATCGGCGCATCCCAGGGTGCGGGCCAAGTTGACCGTCTTCGTCGTCTGGCGGGGCGGGCACCGGGCGATCTCGATCTCGTTTCGACGACGCGGCAAATCGCCTTGATCGTCGAGCGCGGCGACGATCCGCCACGCCTCCTCCGACCGGTGGGCCGCGACCACGGCGACGGGCTGATGATCGACCAGCACCGTCCACAGGGTTTTCTTCGTTGCCATGACGTTTCTCTCCTCGGAAAGACCCACCCGGCGGGGACGCCGCCGGGTGGAATCCTTTCCCTAGTTCAAGCTGTTGATCCAGGCCGCGATTTCCCGAATGTCCGCTTCCGGAACATCGGGCTGGGCGGGCATGGGCGATTCGAAGTCGGGCCAGTCCGAGGGGACCGGTTCATGCACCAACCGCACGATCCGCTCGGCCGAATAGCCGCGCTTGGCGACCTCGGCGTAAGCGGGACCGACGATTTTCTCGGTTTCCCCATGGCAGGCCAGACAGCCGTGCTGCTCGGCCAACACCTTGCCGCGCGGACCGGCCGCCGTGGCGATCGGCGCCAGCTTCGCCGCCTCAAAGGCCGCTTGCGCTTCCTTCTGGAAGGCCTGCGACTTGGCGATTGACGCTTCCATCACCGGGCTCACCAGCGACAGACGCATGCCGTGGCGCAACGTCGCCATCGACAGGACCACCACCAGCATGATCGCGACGATGCTCCAGATCTTGGCCCCGGAGATCTCGTCGGCAAGAAAGCCCCGCAGCACCAGAACCATGGCAACCAGGGCCAGAACCACCGCCACGACGATCAGCCAGTAGTACCCGGCATTGAAAAACGCCTCCAAGCCGTAGCTGGGGAAGTGGAATAAAGCGAGCGGGCCGATGAACAGGTTCAGCGCGGTCGGAACCACGAACCACGCCTTGCCGGTGCGGACCAGCACGGTGCCCCGCCTCGGCATCGGTCCTGTCGGCCTATTTGCGTTTGGCGTTGCCGTACAGCAGCATGAACACGCCCGACACCGCGAAGGTGGCGAGGTAAAAATGCGCCAAACGGAACAAGGTATCGGGGCGCAGCAGGGCGCTCCAGAAGTTGGTTCCCTGTTCCCAGGTGCTGGGGGTGAAATACAACTGCACGGTGGCCATGAACACCGGGGGCAGCGAGAAGAACAAAATGACGCTGATGGTCCCGATGGCGATGTGCAGGCTTTTCCGATCCTCCAGCTTGTGCCAGGTGAATTTGTAGAGGTAGCTGCACAAGAAGGCGACGATGTTGCCGTAAATGATGTGCAGCCACTGCGGCGAGTTCATCACCGCGGCCGAGTAGAACAAGGGCGTGAACAGCACGCTGACCAGCAGCAAGGGGGCGACGCCCCACAAGGCCCCCATGTTCTCGGAGATGGTGACCGGCGTGGTCAGCAGGTAACCCACCCGATCGAACACCGGGTTATGGTCCCGCGCGCCGCGCTTGTTAAAGTAGACCGAGGCCAGCGAGGCCCCCAGAAGGACGTTGATAAACAGGATGTGGACAACCCAACTGACCACCAGCAGACCGTGAAAGAACGGGACGAGGAAATCGAACCCGCCGGTCGGCAAGGGCAGAGGGATGTCACCGGGAATGAAATTGAAATGCATGGTCTTTCCCTCCGATCAATGCTGGGCCGCGAGTGCGGGCGTCGTGTTCAGCGATGCCAGATAGGCCGCCAGGGCGTGCCGCTCGTCATCGGTGCCGGCGAACGGCGGCATGAACGGGGTTGCGGGTGAGTTCAGAGAACCGATGCGGTGATAAATCGCCGCCTCGTCCCAGCCCTTGACGCGGGCCTTGATGGCGTTGACGCCATCGACGGTGTGGCAGTACCGGCACTCCATTTCATAAAGCAGCTTGCCGGTTTGCAGTTTGTTGGCCTCGGTGACGGTTTTCAGCTCGTCCGGCACGAAGGCGGCGCGTTTCAGGAAGCCGTCGCGGTTCAGCACCGGGACGTCCATCACGCGGACACCGTTGGCGTACATGTAGCCGTAGATGATGAAGGGCTTGCGGACGAATTCGCGCACGCGCTCGAACTCGGCGATCAGCCCCATGCAACCCACCAGCAGCAGCACCGCGACGGCCAAGGGGGCATGCTTCGGCCGGACGTAAAGAGTCGCGCCGCCGATGACGACGAACGCCGCCAGACCGCCGGTCAGCCCCCACACCGCCATCGGGTTGCCCGCCAGTTGCCGGGTCACCGCGCCGATCGGGAACATGTCCTTGGCCGCTTGCGGGAACTGGAGATAGTACCAATAGCCGAAAGCCAGGAACACCGGCACCGCCACCCACAGGATGCGGCCGAAAAACCGCATGGCGTATTGCCGCATGTCCTCGTCGTCGTGGGCGAAGAACCACGCGAGGAACATCGACGCCGCCGAAGCCCAAGCCACCGAGAAGAAGGTGCGGAAGCCCAGGGACGGAATCCACGACGGATTGAACAGGGCGGCCAGATAATCCGGCTTGGCCGGGAATTCGCTGACCAGCCACTGGCCGGGGGTCATCATGAAGCCCAGGATGGCGGTGATGATCGCCATGGTGAACCACGACGACACCGCATAGGTGACGCCCAGCTTGAAGTGGAAGGTCTTGCCCGGCGTGCCCAGCGGGTACTTCTTCCAGGTCAGGAACCACCACAGCAGGAAGACCATCTCGACGTTAAAGACGATCCACTCGACGAACCATTTCCAGAAGAACACCCGCAACAAGGCGCCGATCGCCGCCGGGTTGATGATGTTGACGTGCACCCAGATGCCGATGCCGGTCAAGGCGCCGATCGCGGTGGCCAGGATGAAGAAGGTGAACAGGATTTTATAGGCAAGCTCGTCGAACTTGCGGTCGTTGTTCTTGATCGCGAACCACTGGGCCAAGACCAGCACGATCGAGCCGCCCACGGCGGCGCCGTGGGAAATGAAGACATGCACGATGGCATCGAACGCGAAGATCAATCGATGCCCAAACATGGGCATGTCGAAGATAGGATAATCGAACATCGTTTTGATTTCCCCTTTTCGCGGGCAAACCTTACCCGGTCGGCCTTTCGCGGGTGTGCCGCGAAGCCGGTCACGGGCGCGGGATTCGCGCCGCCTAACTCAAGGAACACTCCGAGACGAACCGGTTGAACGCCGATTCATCGCGGGTATCGGGAATCACCGTGACGTGGATTTTTCGGGATCGCACCCGGACGACAATCCCGTCGCGACAATGCCCAGGGCCGCGAAGGCCAAGGGCACGGTCAACAGATCGTCGGCCGACAACGGCAGCGGCACGGCGGCCGCCAGCGAGCGCAAATGGGCGACGTCGAACGTGAACAACACGCCGACGAATCCCCCGCCGCCCAGCAGGCCGAGAAGAAAGCCCGAGCAGGCGCGACGGAAAACCGGCGGCGGCGCTGTCCAAAAATCGAGGAAGTCCATAAGGCACCCGATCCCGATTCCGGCGGGCACGACCCCCGCCGGACAGTGTCCACAATCAACGTGGCGGCCCCTTGACGGAACCGTGGCACGCTTCGGTGACGTTCAGAGGGTCAGGTCAGGGGAGGGGCGCGGGGCGAGGCGGCGCCCGCCAGCCGCAAGGGCGTGGGGCGTGTCGGCTCGGTGGGAGTGATCGCGGCACCGGTGGGCCGTTCGTCCGGCAGGATCGTGACGGCGACGGCGGCGGGCGTCTGCGCACCGCCATGCATCAACGGAAGACAGAAGACGCAGAGAGTCGCGTGCCCCCCGCCCTCGCCCTTGGAATCAACGATGTGACCGTTGCGGTCCATCACCACCATGCCCGAGGCGGTACAGACGACGAAGCGATCGCCGGAAATATCCTGGGCGAACGGCGCCGACGCCGAGTGGGCGGGCAGCGCTCCGCCACCGATCACGTTGGCGGCAAGCAGGAACAGGCCCAGCCAAGACACCAGCATGCGCCGGAACCGCTTGAGCGAGCCGTCCGTCGTGGTGTCGTAGGTTTTGTGCCGCGAAACTCTGTTCATCGCGCGGATTGTGACGACTGGGTTGACGAACGTCAAGGTGATCGCGTCATTCCGTCCGCTCGGCGAGGCACCAGGTCAAAATACCCTTTTGCACATGCAGGCGGTTCTCCGCCTCGTCCCAGACCACCGATTGCGGGCCGTCCATCACCTCGTCGGTGACTTCCTCGCCCCGATGGGCGGGCAGGCAATGCATGAACAAGGCGTCCGGCGCCGCGCGCCCCATCAGGGCGCGGTCGACGCGGAAGGGTTCCAGCACGGCGGGGCGCCAATCGTCGGCGCACCCCATCGACACCCAGGTGTCGGTGACCACCAGATCGGCCCCGGCGACCGCGCTCCAGGGATCGCTGCCAACCGTGATCTTGGCTCCCCGGGCGCGCGCCCAGTCCAGCGCCGCCCGCGATGGCGGTAATTCCGGCGGACAGGCGAGGTTAAGGCGGAAGCCGAACAAGGCGGCGGCCTGGATGAAGGTGGCGGCGACATTGTTGCCGTCGCCGGTCCACGCCACCAGCTTGCCCGCCAGCGGGCCGCGATGTTCCTCGAAGGTCATCAGGTCGGCCATCACTTGGCAGGGATGACTGGCGTCGGTCAGGCCATTGATCACCGGAACCCCGGCATGGCGCGACAATTCATCCAGCTTCGCTGGATCGTCGGTGCGGATCATCAGCGCATCGACATAGCGGCCCAGCACGCGGGCGGTGTCGGCGATGGTTTCGCCGCGTCCCAATTGGGTGTCGTTGCGTCCCAGCACGATGACGTCGCCGCCCAGCTGGCGCATGCCGACCTCGAACGACACGCGGGTGCGGGTCGATGGCTTTTCGAAGATCATCGCCAAAACCTTGCCCGCCAACGGTCGAGCCGACCCGTGCGGCGTTTCCCCCCGTTTATAGGCGGCGCCCAAATCCAGGATGGTGCGCAGCGTGGCGATATCGAAACGGTCGAGGTCGAGGAAATGGCGGAGGGTTGTCATGGCATCCCCTGGGATAAGGTGCGGTCGAGCAGGGCCAGCGCTTCCGCCACCTCCTCCTCGCCGATCACCAGCGGCGGCAGCAGCCGCACGACATTGTCGCCGGCTCCCACGGTCAACAGGCCGTTCGCCATCAGGCGGGCGACCAAATCGGTATTGGGAATCTTCGCCTTCAGGCCCAGCATCAGGCCCAGGCCGCGCACTTCCGCGATCGCCTCGGGATAGCGGGCGCAAACCCGTTCGACGCCTTCGCGCAACACGGTGGCGATGTGATCGACCCCATCCAGGAATCCCGGCTGCTCCATCACGTCCAGCACCGCCTCGGCCGCCGCCATCGCCAGCGGATTGCCGCCGAAGGTCGAGCCGTGGGTGCCCGCCGTCATCCCCTTGGCCGCCTCGGCGGTCGCCAAGCAGGCGCCAACCGGGAAGCCGCCGCCCAGCCCCTTGGCCAGGGTCATGATGTCGGGGGAAACTCCGCCGTGCTGATGGGCGAACAATCGCCCGGTGCGGCCCATGCCGGTCTGCACCTCGTCGAACACCAACAAGATGCCGAATTCGTCGGCCGCCGCGCGCAGGCGCCGCAGATAGTCGGGGTCGCCGGGGACGATGCCCCCCTCGCCTTGAACCGGCTCGACGAGGATCGCCGCGGCTTCAGCGGTAATGGCCGAGCGAAGCGCGTTGATGTTGCCGAAGGGTACGTGATCGAAACCCTCGACCATCGGCTCGAAGCCCTTCAGATGCTTCTCCTGGCCGCCCGCCGCGATGGTCGCCAGGGTGCGTCCGTGAAAGGCGCCGGTCGCGCAGATCACCCGGTAACGATTGGGCTGGCCGTTTTCATCGTGATACTTGCGCACCATCTTGATCGCGCATTCCAGCGACTCGGCGCCCGAATTGCAAAAAAAGACGGTGTCGGCGAACGAGGCGGCGACCAAACGCTTGGCCACCCGCTCTTGCCCGGGAACCCGGTACAGGTTCGAACAATGCCACAGCTTTCCCGCCTGCTCGCGCAGGGCCGCCACCAGCGCCGGGTGGCAGTGGCCCAAGGCGGTGACCGCGACGCCCGACGCGAAATCAAGATAGCGCCGACCATCGGCCGACCATAGCCACGCGCCCTCGCCTCGCTCGAAGGCGATGTCGGCGCGCGCGTAAGTGGGCATGACGACGGGGATCGAAGCGGTGATCACGGGCGCTATCCTTGGTGGCGAAAAAGGGGTGACTATCGTCAACGAGGTGGGGGATGTCAATCCGGTTTCGAATCGGCCGGATCTGGTGGCGAACCGGGCCGTCCTCGGGGTATGATCATCGCCGGTTTTTCGTCAGGAAAAAGGCTGATCCGCCCGTGACCCAGGAACATCCCTTCGCGCCTTACGTCCGCATTCTCGGCAAGGGCCCCCATCTGTCGCGTCCGTTGACGTTCGACGAGGCCCGCGACGCCGCCGCCATGATCATGGCGGGCAAGGTCGAGCCGGTGCAGCTGGGCGCCTTTCTCTGCCTCTTGCGCGTGCGGACCGAAACGCCCGAGGAAGTGGGCGGTCTGGCCCGGGCGTTCAAGGATTCGCTGGTCAAGCCGGTGGGCGTGTCGGTCGATGTCGATTGGGCGGCCTGGGCGGGCAAGACGCGTCAGCTTCCCTATTTCCTGCTGGCGGCGCTGACCTTGGCCGGGCACGGGATCAGCGTCTTGATGCATGGCGCCGAACATCATTCGGCCGGGCGTCTGTATGCGTCGGACGCGCTGGCCGCCTTGGGGGTTCCCGCCTGCACCAGCGTCGAGGATGCCGCCCGGCGGCTGGAGGCCACGAAATTCGCGTTGCTGCCGTTGTCGGCGCTGTCGCAGCCCTTGCATGCGATCATGGGGCTAAAGCCGATCCTGGGTCTGCGCTCGCCCTTGCACACGATCGGACGCCTGCTCAATCCGTTCGATGCGCCGTTCTCGATCAACGCGGTGACCCACCCGCCCTATCTGGCGATCCATCAAAAGGCCGCTCGGTTGCTGGGGCAAATAAACATGGCCGCCTTCAAGGGCGAAGGCGGCGAGGCCGAGCGCCGCCCGGAAAAATCCTGCGACGTCCACTTCCTGGCCGACGGCCAGACCGGGTCCGAGGAATGGCCCGCCCTGATCGACGCGGTGCGTCCGAAGGAGGAAACACTGGACCCGGCCCGCCTGAAGGCGCTGTGGACCGGCGAGCTTGTCGATGAAATCGCGGCGGCGACCATCGCCGGAACCATCGCGGTGGTGCTGCGCTATTCCGGGCGCGCGGGCAGCGTGGACGAGGCCGAGGGCATGGGGCTGGCGATGTGGCGCGACCGCATCAAGACCTCGGTGCCCGGGCGGTCGTGACCCCGCGCGCGGTTCCCCGGCTTCTGATCTCGGCGGCGCATAAATCGTCGGGCAAGACGGCGGTGACCATCGGCCTTGCGGCGGCACTGACCGCGCAAGGCCGGGTGGTGCAAACCTTTAAAAAGGGCCCCGATTTCATCGACCCCTTGTGGCACAAGGCGGCCAGCGGCGGGCGCGATTGCTGGAACTTGGATCCCAACACCCAAGGCGACGACGACATCGCAGGGTTGTTCGAACGCGCCTCGCGCGGGGCTGACATCGCGGTGATCGAGGGCAACAAGGGCCTGTTCGACGGCATCGATCTGGACGGCGGCGGATCGACCGCCGCCGTGGCGGAGACCTTGGGCGCGCCGGTCATCCTGGTGGTCGATACGCGCGGCATGACGCGCGGCATCGCGCCCTTGCTGCTGGGCTATGTCGCCTTTGGGCAGGGGTTAAGGATCGGCGGGGTAATTTTGAACATGGTCGGCGGTCCCCGGCACGAGGGGAAATTGCGCGCCGCCATCGCCCATTACACCGATCTGCCGGTGCTGGGCGCGCTGCAACGCGATCCCGCCTTGGCGATTTCGGAACGGCATTTGGGGCTGATTCCCGCCAACGAGGCGGTCGAGGCCATGGCGGCGATCGGCCGCTTGGGCGAGGCGGTCGCGGCGGGCATCGATCTGGACGCCGTGATCCGGCTGGCGGCAACTGCGGCCCCCATCCAGGTTTGGGACGATCCGGCAACCCTGGACCCCTTGGGCCGCTTGCGGATCGGCATCGCGCGGGGCCCGGCCTTTGGCTTTTATTATCCCGACGATATCGAGGGATTGCGGGCGGCGGGCGCCGAACTGGTCGAGCTGGACCCGCTGCGGGACACTGGCGTTCCCGGCGATCTGGATGCGATGTTCATCGGCGGCGGCTTCCCCGAAACCCATGCGCACGCGTTGGAGGCCAACCAAGGCTTTCGCGCCGGTCTTGCCCGCTTGGCCCAGGCGGGATTGCCGATCTACGCCGAATGCGGCGGGTTGATGTATCTGTCGCAAGCCATCACCTGGAACGGCGAACGCCGCCGGATGGCCGGGGTGATCCCCGGCGAAACCGTGATGGAGGAACGCCCGCAAGGGCGCGGGTTGGTTCGCCTGAAGGCGACGGCGGCGCATCCCTGGGGACCGGCCGACCGCGAGGTGGTGATTCCGGCCCACGAATTCCATCATTCGCGCCTGATCGGACTGGAGGGTGACTTGGCGTTCGGCTACGAGGTGCTGCGCGGGGCGGGCATCGCCGGGAACCACGATGGTTTGGTGTGGCGCAACACCTTGGCCAACTACGCGCATCTGCGCGGGGTCGGGCCGGATCCGTGGCCGCGCCGTTTCGCGGCCTTCGCCTTACAAGTTCGTAACGCGCGCACGGGGGCGTGATCGGCTATGCTGCTTTCATGATTGATATCGCGCATCTCAGCTACGTGTATCCGGGCAGCCGCAAGGCGCCCCGCCGCGTGGCGCTCGACGACCTGTCGCTGTCCATCGGCGAGGGCGAGTTCGCCATTCTGTCGGGCCCCAATGGGTCGGGCAAATCGACGCTGTTCCGCATTTTAAGCGGTTTCGCCGTGCCGTCGGCTGGACAGGTTCGGATCGGCGGTTTCGATCTGGTCGCCGAGCCCGCCAAGGTGCGCACCCTGCTGGGCGTGGTGTTTCAAAGCCCAGCGGTTGATAAGCACCTGATGGTTCACGAGAATTTGAAAATTCACGCCGATTTGTACGGGGTCGGCGCCACGGATTGGGGCGACGCCCTGGACTGGACCGATTTGGGCGGACGGATGAACGACCGGGTCGATACGCTGTCGGGCGGTTTGGCCCGCCAGGTCGAGCTGGCCAAGGTGATGCTGACCCGCCCGCGCGTGTTGCTGCTCGACGAGCCGACCACCGGCCTTGATCCCTCGGCGCGGCGGAACTTTCTGGGCGCGGTGCACCGGCTGCACCGGGAGCGCGGCCTGACCGTGCTGATGACCAGCCACGTCTTCGCCGAGGCCGAGGACGCCGACCGCGTCGCGGTGATGCGCGAGGGGAAGCTGCTGGCCTGGGGCTCTCCGGCTTCGCTGAAGGCAATGATTGGCACCGAAATGGTGGTGGTGCGGAGCCGCGACGCCGATGGATTGGCTGCCCGCATGCGCGCCGATTTGGGCCTTGCGGTGCGTTGCATCGGCGAGGAATGCCGGCTCGAGGAAACCGAGAACGGTACCGGCCTGCCGCTGCTGGAACGCATTCTTGAACGCTACCGGGCCGATATCATTTCGATCGCCATCAAGCAGCCCGAGTTGGAGGACGTTTTCGTGCACGTCACCGGAACAAAGGGAGACGCGCCGTGATTCATACCTTTCGTGTCGCACTTTCCCTGGCCCACCGCGAATTCACCCGCTTCATCCGCCAGCCGCACCGGGTGGTGGGCACACTGGCTCAGCCGCTGCTGTTTTGGGTGTTTCTGGGATCGGGCTTTCGCGGCTCGTTCAGCCCGCCGGGGATGGGCGGCATCAGCTATCTCGAGTATTTTTATCCCGGCGTGATGGCGATGATGATGCTGTTCGCCTCGATCTTCGCCTCGATCACCATTATCGAGGACCGCGACGCGGGGTTCTTGCAAGGCGTGCTGGTCGCCCCGGTCAGCCGGATGGCGATCGTGCTGGGCAAAGTGTTGGGCGGCACCGCGATCGCCTTGGGCCAAGTGTTGATTTTCACTATCGCCGCACCCTTTTTGGGACTGCACCTGTCGGCGGGGGGATTCGTGCTGCTGCTGTTGGCGTTCGTGCTAACCGGGATCGGATTTTCGGCGCTGGGTTTCATGCTGGCCTGGCCGATGCGCTCCAGCTCGGGTTTCCACGCGGTGATGATGGTGTTTTTGATGCCGCTGTGGATGCTGTCGGGCGCCTTGTTCCCGATGAACGGCGCGCCGGCCTGGCTGTATTGGGCGATGATGTTGAACCCGGTCCACCACGCGCTGGAACTGATCCGCGCGCCCTTTTATGCCGGTCCGGCCGAATTGTTCGGACGCTTCGACTACGACCTGTCACTGGCGGTCGCCGTGGCCTGGGCGGTGGGGTGTCTGGTGATTTCGATGGTCCGGGTGGAACGCCGGGAACGCGGGGCGGCGCTGGGTTAGGACGCGTCCGGCCAAAACAACTCGTCGATGATCTGCTCCGGCGGCCGGGAACGTGCTGCGGGCAAGTCCTGATTCGCGTTCGGCTTCGATACGACCAAGCGATAGGAGGCGGTCAATGCTTCCGGTAGTTTCGGCCGCAGGCTGGGATTATCGGCAAGGTGGTCGGCCAGGCGATAACCCTGTTCTTCGATGCTCAGCCGCCAACTGTTGCCGCGCATCGCTGGTTGAAACCGCCACTTCAGTAGGTGCAACAGCAAAACGGCCAGCCGGTTGACCAGTTCGCACTTTTCGCCGCGCCCCATGCTTTCGATCTCCTCGGCAATGTGCTCGAT
>CAIULK010000167.1 GCA_903899885.1 uncultured Rhodospirillaceae bacterium | reverse complement strand
GGGGAAGCCGGGGGTGGCGGCGGGGGCGGCCATCGGCGCCGGAGCCGGAACCGGTGGCGGCGCGGGCGGCGGGCGGACCGGTGGCGTTGGCGGGGGCGGCGGCTCGCGGGTGGCGACCGCGTTGTCGCCGGGTCTTAGGTTAAGAAGGAAGTCGCCCTTGCCGCCGCCCGCCGTCAGCAGGCCGACGCTTCCCATCGCGTAATGGCCGCCCAAGACATGCTTGTCGAGATCGATATAGTCGAGATTGTAGTGCCCGTTGACGACGGTGTTTCCGATCACCAGCCAGTTGCAATAAAAGTTGCCGACCTCGATCTGAACATCCGATGGCGAGGCGACGGTGACCACCGTTTCAGACTGCCCGCACACCGTCGGCACCCCCAGATATGACGCGTGAAACGTCATGATCAGCCGGATTTTGGCATTGTCGCGATCAAGGGCGACGTTCGAGGGGACGGCGGTATCAACCGCGCCGCGCCCAGGGATCGGCCCCCCCATGACCAGCATGCTGATATCCTTGTCCTTGCAGACGCGGCCGCTGGAATCGCACAGCGTGACGGACAGGCCCGAGCCGTCCCGGAACATTCCGTAAAGGGCGTCGGCCAGTTCGGGCTTGCTCATCATCTCGGCGGCCGGGCCGCACCGGCCGCCCCGGCACAGCTGAACTGTATCGACGCGTTCGGCCTGCCCCGCGCAGCCGGTTAACGCGAAAAGCAGCAGCAGAGCGGCGATCCGCCTCATTTCGCGGTTCCCGTGATGATCTGCGCCTGCTGATCGCGGCCGTAATAGCGGCGTGCCCAATAGGTCAAGGTTTCCTTGAGATAATGGTTGAGGTCGTCCAGCCCGACTTGACCGCCGTGCCCGGCCTCGCCCGACATTCCCAGCAGGAAGTATTTGGTGAACAGGCCGCTGTTGCCGTCTTGCTCCCAACTCGCCACCTGATTGGCCGCCCCGGCGGTAATCACGGTCAGTTTGGTTGGTACCGGCGGCGCCTTGACGTCGAAATAGACCGGCGACGCTTGCCCCATCACCGTTCCACCCTGGCTGAAGCCCGAGAAACAGGCTTCCAGCACGACGGTGACGCGGTCGGCGGGCAGCTGGCCGAGATTGTCGTACAATTGCTTCAAGGGATAGCCGTTCAGCTCGATCCGCGCGGCGTCGGCGTCGGTCGGCACCAGGAACGGGCTGGCCCCTTGCGCCCCCGGCGCGCCGTGACCGGAATAATAGACGAACACCCGGCTTTTCCCGGGTTTGACCCAATCAAAGAGCTGTCCCCGGTAATCCTTGTCGCTGCCGAACACCCGGGTCATCTGGGCGCCGGTGGCGTCCTTCAGGAAGATGATGTTGCCCTCGCGGATGCCCAGGCCTTGCATCGCGTAGAGCCGCATCCCCTCGGCGTCGGCATAAGCGGGTTTGACGTCGGGAATATCCTTACCCTGCCGGTGGTAGTCGGCGTTGCCGATGATCACCGCGACGTCGTCGGACCGTTCGGCGGCATGCGGGAAGCGGGTGACCACCGGGGCCGTGGGGAATCCGGGGGCGGTGGCGGGGGCCGCGGCTGGAGCAGGCGGTGGTGGCGGAATCGGGGCAGGCGGTGGCGCTGCCGCGACAGCGGCGGACAATTTCTTGGCCTTGCCCGAGACCGGCTCGGGCGTGGGCGGCGCCATCCCGGTTTGGACGCCGCCCCGGGTGGCGGCCATGGTTTGGCGGAATTGGCTGATCAAGGTCTCGGCGAAACCCTTCAGGCCGTCGCCGACCGACAGCTTGGCGCCGGTCGATAGGCTGCCCTCGCCGCGCCCGTGACCCAGATCGACGGCATAGGTGTCCCACGAGCCGGTGCGGCCGTCGGCGCAGATGATATCGTCATGCCAGTGGCCGAACAGGTCCATCGCTTGGCCGTTGCCTTGGCAGGTCACCCGGGTCGGCTCGAAGGTAATGCTGAAGCGGGTGGCCAAGCCGTCGCTGGTTCCTTCGCCGTAGAACACTTCCGAGAAATCCTCGGTATGTCCGGCATAGGATATCGGGATGGCACAGCCGCCCAATCCCGCCACCAAAAGCGCCGCCAAGACCGCCCGAAACCTCATGGCGTTCCCCCCGGCGCCTTGCGGGCGTTTTCGATGTCCTTCTCCAAATCCTCGAACGCCTTCGAGGCCCGCAGGTGCCCCTCCAGCACTTGGTCGCGTTTGACTTTCTCGACCAGCATCCGGTTGGCGTTGCCCATGGGGTACTGCAACAGCACATAGGCGCGGTAATGGCCATCGACCGGCACCACCTTGGTCTGGGCGCGGGAATAACCGGACAGATTGGTCTCGGTGATCAAGTTGGTGGTGACCTGCTCGCTTTCCGCGACCACTTGCGAATCGTCGCCCGATCCGCTTTCCGAGACGAACTGCTTCATCTTGCTGCTGAGCAGGCCGTTCAGGCTGTCGGCCAGCGTGCGCTTGGCCGACAACGCGGCCTTGTCGATCGCCAATTGCATGTCGGACGAACTCGCCGTGCCCGGCGCATACAGGCTGACGTCATCCTTGGGTGGCGAGATGAACCAATCCGGGGTTTGATCCACCGTGGTTTTCGCGGCACTTTCCTTGTGCTGCTGGATCATGGCTTGCGCTTCGGGGGTGCCCGGCGCCGGGGCGGCGCAGCCCGCCAGCAACGCCAAGGCCAACAGACCCGTGCAAGGACGAAGGATGGAAGTGCTCATGTCGGACCTCCCTTGTTGGACAGCGCCGCCAAGGCGCTTTTTAGGGTGTCGATGTCGTGCTTGAGGTCGAGGCCGTGGCCGGCGAGTTCCTCAAGATCGGTCAAAGCCTTGCCGGCTTGTCCGTAATTCCCGCTTTTGAGATAGGCGAGCCCGGCGCCGTAAAAGGCATCGGCGGCACCGGTCTCGTCGCCTTGGTTGTATAAAAGAACACCGGTATTATACCACGCGAAGCCGTCGCCGTGATCCGCGTCGATCGCCATCCTGTAAGCCGCCAAGGCGCGTTCGCCATTGCCGCGCAGGCCGTTGAGGTAACCCAAGGCGTTCAGCGTCGCCGGGTCCTGGCCGTTCAAGGCCACCGATGCGACGATCGCCTTGTCGGCGCGGTCATACTCGCCCAGCTTGATCAAGGCGCGGCCGCGCAGGAAGTGGGCGTTGGCGTTGCCGTTATCGATGACGGTGGCCCGGTCGGCGGCGGCCAGGGCGCCGTTGTAATCACCGGACTCCATCCGGGCGTCGCCGACCAGCAGATAATCCTCGGCCCGCGCGGGCTCATTGGCGATCAGCGCGTTCAGCAGGGCGTTTTGCCCCAGGGCGCCAAAGCGGCGGTCCTTGATGGCGCCGCGCAGCCGGGCGCGGCGGTCGTCGTCGGGCAGGCCGTTCAATCCGGCCAGGAACCCGTCGAGATCGGATTTCGGCGCTTCGGCGGTCACCAGATGGACCGGGGTGGGCGGCGCGGCCGGATCGTCGAGCACCGCGATGCTGTCGTCGGGGATGGACCCCACCAGATGGCGGGCCAAATCGTCGGCCATGCGGAAATGTTGCTCCTCGCCGGTGTTGAGGACGGCCTCGGCCACCGCCAACGCCACCCCGATCGGCGACAGCGGCACGCTGCCGCCGTGGCTGGCCGCCACATGGCTGCCTTCCCACAGCAATTCCCCGTCGCTGGCGCGTTTGATCGTCACCTCGGCCCCGGCCGCCACCCGGGAATAGACCCCCAGGAATTGGGTGCTGGCCTCGGTCACCCGGCCTTGCGCCAGGGCGCCGCAGCCCAGCCGCTCGCCGACCAGCGCAAGGTCGGCGCGCTCGGCGGCGGATAGGCTATTCAGCACGAAATCGACGCGGGCGACCGGAATTTGCCGCCGTCCCTGCGGCGCCAGATGCGCCGAAAAGGCCCGGCGGATGTTCTCGACCTTCGCCGCCTCGATCACCGGTTCGGCGGTAAAGGGCAGCACGGCGATGCAGGCGGGCGGCGCGGCGCGCCACGCCTCGGTGACGCGGTAGGTAACCTCGCCCGGCAAATTCCCAGGCTTTTCGGTGGCGGTATCGACATAAGTCGGCCCGCAGGCCGCCAGCGCCAAGAGCAGGACAAGAACGCGGCGGTTCATCACGGCCCCCGCACGATGCTATAGGCCTTGCGCACGATCCGGCTGTCGCCGCGCGGCAATTCCAGCAAGCGGGCACGAAAATCGTCGAGCGCGTAGACGTCGCGGAACTCGACCGGCTGGCGGGTCGCCACCACCATCAGATATTCGTCGACCATGCGCCGTGTGTCGGGCATGCCGTCGGGAAAGCCGACCCGTAGGGTGTAATGCTCGCGGCCCGCCTCGGTGGGAATGGTGAAGGGCTGGCCGGTCTTGCGGGCGGGGTCAAGCGGGTTGGGATACAGCCGCATCACCTGGGCGTCGCCGGTCGCATAGGGCAGCCACTGGAACACCGCGACCGCCATCGGCTGGCTGGGCGACAGCGCGATCACCAAGGGCTCGCCGCCCCGAAACACCCCGGCGTTCAACCGCACGCCGATGTCGAAGGCCGGGTCCAGGCGGCCGGGGGGCACCACGACATCGGCCTCCAGCGTCACCGTGCAGCGGCGGATGCCGCCGGTCACCGCCGCGGTTTCGACGACGCGGTTGCGCACCGCGCGCACGTCGCCGTCAACCACGCTCCACACCACGGAATTATGGGTGCAGTCGGCCTCGTCCTTTTGCTCGGTGCAGCGCATCAATTCTTCCGAGCCGAGGCGCTCGCCTGTCACTTGGCGGATGGCGTCCTCGCGGGCGTGGTCCTCGGCCGATTTGCAGGCGTCGTTTTCCGAAACCTCGGGCGGGAAGACGCGTTCGGCCTTGGCCGCGATCCATTCGGCGCGGGCGGGCAGGGCCAGCAGCAGGGCCGTAATCAGTATTGCCGCTCTCATTTCTGCCCCGCGATCAGCACGACGCGCGGCAACATCACCTGATACAGATCTTCCAGGTTCATCTCGGGTCCGGCGGGCGCATTGGCGCCTGAACGGCCCAGGAACTGCAAAATCCGGCCGCCCTTGATGCCGAGATTCATGTCCTCGACCAGAATGCCGCGTTTTTCGAAGATCCCGGCGACGTCGAGCTTGGCGACCGCCACCCCGATCAGGCGGCCCCGGCGGTCGAACACCGGCCCGCCGGAATTGCCCTTGTTGATCTTGGTGGTCATCTGGAAGGTGTTGGGATCGTTATCGAAGCCCAGGGTTTTGGCGACGATGCCCTCGGTCAGCGCCGGTTGCTCGTCGCCTAGGATATTGATCAGGGGAAAGCCCATGACGATCGCCGACCGCCCCGGTGCCGGTTCGACCAAATCGGCGAAGGGCAGGGCCGAACCGTCGGGGAACGGCTGGTCGATCTCTAGCAAGGCCAAATCGTCGTCGGACGAAATGCGCACGACATGGGCGGTCCGCACATGACCGGTGCCGTTGCGCACCGCGAAGCGGGTCATGTCCTCGACGACATGGCGGTTGGTGATGATCTGGCGTCCGCCCTCCATCACGATGCCGCTGCCGGTCATGATCGACGAGCCCGGCGCGAAGGGCAGCGGGTCGGGATGCGGCAGAACCGTGGCGACGATGCCCTTCACCTCGGGTAGCGCCACCTGGGTGGGGGGCGGTTGAAGCGGCGCCGTTTCGGGTTGCGGGGCCGTGGGCTGGGGGGCCGCGGTTTCGCCGCGCAGCAAGGCGCCATCGGGATCGACGGTTTCCAGCCAGGTCTCCACCGCCTGCAATCGTCCGGCTTGACCGCGTTGGGCATAGATCCGCGCCGCTTGCACGCGGTGATGCACAGCCTCGACCGAACGGCCCATCCCCCATTCGATTTGGGCGAGCTGGTCCAGCGCCCCGGCCGCCGCCGGGTTCTTGCGCACGAAGGCCGCCAGCCGGATCGCGGCGGCGGGCGCGTCGGTTTGCACCGAATAGCGCGCCAAGACGATGGCGACTTCCTCGCTGTCGGGGCGGTCCCGTTCCAAGCGGGACAAACGGGCCATCGCCGCGTCGGCCCGGCCCAGGCGCTGATCGATCAGGGCCAGAATCAGCTGTCCGCCGACCAGATCGGGATCGCTTTTGATCGCGGTTTCGGCGTGGTGGCGGGCTTGCCCCAAGGCGCCAAGCGCCAGATTGGCCTCGGCCAGTCCCAGCGATGCCTCGGAATCGTCGAGCGTGGTGAAGCTGGCATGTTCAAAGAACTCCAGCGCCTTGGCCGGTTTGCCCAGCGACAGATAAATGCGGCCGAGCAGGCAATCGACCCGGGCCGCCATTGTGGGGGTGTCTTGCGGGATCGCTTTCAGCACGGGGACGGCGTGTTCGAAATCCTCGGCCTCGATCAAGGCCCGCGCCTCGTCGAGCGAATCATTGGCGGACGCCCACGCCATCGCCGTGGCGCCGAAGAAAACCATCGCGGCCAGCCCGAAAGAAAGAACGCGCATGGCATATCCCCCAACGCCGTTCAACCCACGCTATTGTACTCGTTATTGCCGCGCGAAGGAAACCTTGAGCGGCCGGTTTTCCGATTGGCGCGAAAACAGCTCCAGGGTGACCGTTTTCCGGCCGCTTGGATCGGCGAAGGCGCTCAGCAACTGGTTCACCATGCCCTTGTCGGACCGCAAATAGCCGTCGTTCACCGAGGCGATCTCCATCCCGATCAGGTGCTGGGCGTGTGCCAAGGCGCAGTTGGGATGGCCATCGACGCAGCCGCTGAGCACCGTCACTTGAATCCGCTTGTGGTAACGAGGATTGACCGGCGGCATCACGACATCGACCTCGGTGACCGCGAACTGCAAACCGGCGGCTTCGCCGGTAAAGGGGCCGGGGTCGGGAACCGGAAGAATGTCGCCCCGCGCCGAGGCGGCGGCCATCATCGCCGCAAGGCAGAGGCAAAGGGGGAGGGAACGCATTTCTATCCTCCTTCCGTGGTTCGGCGGTAGTATACCCCAATGACCGAACCCGAAGCGCTGGTTTTATCGGCGGTGACCGAGGCCATCTTGGCCTTTCTCGTCGCAATGCGGATGGCGTGGCCGTGCCGGGGGCCGCGTCATGTCGCCGCCGCCTCGGCGGTCGCGACGGCGGTCACTCATCCCCAGCTTTGGGCGCTGGCGCTGTGGGCTTATCCCCGCTGGGGCGTGTGGGAAAGCGGCGCGGTTCTGGAAGTGGCGGTCATCCTCGTCGAAGCGGGGTTGATCGCCTGGATGGCGGGGCTGCGGCTTGACCGCGCGGCGCTGGTTTCGTTGCTGGCCAACGGCGGATCGTGCCTGTTGGGTGTGGTTGTGCAATCCTTCCTTCTCTAAAGGCGCGGCCGGTGGCACGATGGTGCCCTGTTCGGCGGCAAGGGGGCGAGACCGCGATGATCAGCGATCGTGTCAAACTGTTCGGCCTGGGCTTCGTGGTGACGGCGTTCGGGTTCTGGCTGGCTTTTCAGTTCGTCGAACCGGCGATGCCCAAAACGCTTCGCCTTGCCACCGGCAGTCAATCGGGGGCCTATTATGAATATGGCCAGCGTTATGCCGAGCTGCTGGCCGAGAACGGCATCAAGGTTGAATTGGTGGTGACCCAAGGCTCGGTCGCCAACATGAACCTGCTGGCCGATCCCAACAGCGGTATCGACGCCGCCTTCATCCAGGGCGGCACCGCCAACACCAAGATCGAGGGCCTGGAATCCCTGGGCAGCCTGTATTACGAGCCGCTTTGGGTGTTCACCCGCGCCACGAAAAAGGTGACGGGTTTGGAATCGCTGGCCGGTCAACGGGTTGCCGTGGGGCCGGAGGACAGCGGCACCCGCGCGCTGGCGATACGTCTGCTCCACGAAACCGGGGTCGAGCCGGCGAATCTGACCCTGTTGCCCCTGGATGCCAGCGCCGCCCATGCCGAATTGAAGGCCGGGCAAATCGATGCGGCGATGGTTTTGGATTCGGTCCATTCCAACGCCGTAAGGGAAATGGCCGCCGATCCCAATTTGACGCTGATGAGCTTTGACCGCGCCGAGGCCTATGAGCTGCGCAATCGCTATTTGACCGGGCTGCGGCTGCCCCAAGGCACGATCAGCATCCGGCGCAATCTGCCGCCGCGCGATGTGACCCTGGTGGCCCCCGCCGCCACCTTGGTGGTGCGCGAGGATTTGCATCCGGGCCTGGTGTCGCTGCTGCTGCAAGCGGCGGAAGAGATTCATGGCGAAGGCGACGTTTTCGAGAAGGCGGGCGAATTTCCATCGCCGCAGATGGTCGAATTCCCGCTCAACGATCAAGCCGACCACCGCTATAAGAACGGGCCGCCGCTGCTGCAACGCTATTTGCCGTTTTGGGCGGTGTTGTTGGCCGACCGCCTCAAGGTCATGCTGGTGCCGCTGCTGACCTTGCTGTTGCCGTTGGGCAAGTTTCTTCCCCCGGTATACCGCTGGCGCATCCGCTCGCGCATCACCCGGCGCTACCGCGATTTGGTCGCCCTGGAAATCGCGGCCAGCCAAGCCGATGCCGCCCAGCGTCCGCAATTGCTGGAGCGTCTGGACGAGATCGAGCAGGGCGTGCGCGCCATGAGGGTGCCGCTGGATTTCGCCGATGCACTGTATAACCTTCGCGGACATGTCGGCGTCGTGCGCGACGGCATCGGCCGCTTGGGCGGCGAGGGATAGCGGGGAAGATCCCAAAAACGACCAAGGGGTTAGCCCATTTCCGAGCTAACCCCTTGATTTAATTGGTAGCGGGAGAGGGACTTGAACCCCCGACCCCAGGATTATGATTCCCGTGCTCTAACCAGC
>CAIULK010000166.1 GCA_903899885.1 uncultured Rhodospirillaceae bacterium | reverse complement strand
CGGCGATCTTGCCCGCGTCCTTGGTGGCTTGGCGCTGGGCGTCGTTGAAATAGGCGGGAACCGTGATGACGGCCTGGGTGACCTTCTCGCCCAGATACGCCTCGGCGGTTTCCTTCATCTTGGTCAGGATGAAGGCCGAGATCTGGCTGGGGCTCATCTTCTTGCCGGTCGCCTCGACCCACGCGTCGCCGTTGTCGCCGCCGACGATCTTATAGGGGACGAGATTCATGTCCTTCCTGGTGATCGGGTCGTCGAAGCGGCGGCCGATCAGGCGCTTGATCGCGAACAAGGTGTTGGTCGGGTTGGTCACGGCCTGACGCTTGGCGGGCTGGCCGACCAGACGTTCGCCGGAATCCTGGAACGCGACCATCGACGGCGTGGTGCGCACGCCTTCCGAATTTTCGATGACGCGGGCGGTCGCGCCGTCCATCACGGCAACGCACGAGTTCGTGGTGCCCAGATCGATGCCGATGACTTTGCTCATGTGGTCCTCGTCTCCCGCAGCAGGTGGTCCGCGCCCCCGTCATGGCCGGCGGCGGACAACCCCCAATTTTGAATTCCGAAGCGACGTCGTTCGTCGCGCTCGGGGGGTTATATAGGGGGAGTCTGGAAACGCGCAACCGAAGACGATTGGATTCGTTATTAAAGGCCAGGATAAAACGCCGTTTATTGAAAAACCGGCACCCCCACCAGCTCGGCTTCACCGTCGCAGCCGGTGGGGTGCCGCGTGCGGGCATCGCCGCGCAAGCCGTCGAGTTCGGCGTGGGCCGTCTTGAGGTCGGCCTGGAAGGCGGCCGAGGTGTGCAACACGGCGATAACCGAGGCCGCCGTTAGGCGGGCGGCCTCGACCGCGCTGGCATTGTGGGCGCCGCAGACGATGCGGCTGTCGCCATAGGCGCGGCCCCGCGCCAAAAGGGCGCTGGCGCGCTCGGGGATAAGTTCGGCCAGCAACGTGCCCCAGGTCCAGCCTTGCGTGGCGTGGTTCGAGGGATAATCATAACCCTTGGCCAAGCTTTCGGTGGGCTCGCAGGTTTCGCCGGGATCGATCAGAAAGGGCCGCAACCGTTTGAAATGGTCCTTGGCGAAACCGGCCGCGTGTCCGGTGTCGGCGTCGGCGGTCTTCAGCAGGTGGACCAGCGAGGGTGCGGCGTCCTCGGTTAAAACCAGGCCGGCGGCGCAACTGAAATCGCGCAGCAGATCGGGGGTGGCGCGGCTGACGTCGGTGGTGGCCAGCGCCCAGCGCGGGGACCCGGCGAAGCGGCGGGTAGTCTTGAAGATCGCGCGGTCGGCCTCGAAGCGGGGGTCGCCCGCGGCCGGGGCGGGCGGCAGGATCGCCAGGATATCGACCGCATCGGGGGCCAGATAGCCCGCCTCCTTGGCGAGGGACAGGCCCGGGATCATGCCGGTGATGATGGTGGCAAGAACAAGCAAGCGTTTCATCGGGGGCCTCGTCGCCAGTTTCGGGCAAAATAGACGAAGCCGGGTTGTCCAACCAGCCCCGTTCAATTTATTCATCGTTCCGAAACAACCTTCCGGGAAAGCCGCCGATGATCGTCTCGGCCAGTTTTCGCACCGATATTCCGGCCTTTTACCCCGAGTGGTTCCAAAACCGCTTTCGCGCCGGATTCGCCCGGGTGATCAACCCCTATTCCGGCAAACCGGGAACGGTGGCGTTGCGCCAAGGGGTCGATGGCTTCGTGTTCTGGACCCGCAATGCCGGACCGTTCCTGCCGGTGTTGGCCGAGGTGGCGCGGGCGGGCATTCCCTTCGTCGTGCAGTACACGGTGACCGGTTACCCGAAGGCGCTTGAACCCTCGGTGATTCCGGCGGAACGTTCGATCGAGTTGATCCGCCGCTTGGCGGGCGAGTTCGGGCCGCGCGCCGTGGTCTGGCGGTACGATCCGGTGGTGACGACCTCGCTGACCCCGTTGGAGTTCCATCCCGGCAATTTCGCCCGGATCGCCGACGGTTTAAGCGGCACGGTCGATGAGGCGGCGGCCAGTTTCGCCAACATCTATCAAAAAACCCGCCGCACCATGGACGCGGCGGCCCGCGCGCACGGCCTTTCGTGGTCGGATCCGGATGACGGAGACAAGCGGCACCTGCTTGCCGATCTCGCCCTTTTGGCCGCCCAGCGGGGCATGGCGCTGACGGTTTGCTCGCAAGCCCATTATATCGTTCCCGGAACGACCGGCGCGGTGTGCATCGATGCCCGCCGGTTGGAGGATGTCGCCAAGGGCTGGGGCCTGATCCGCGCGATCAAGGCCAAGCAAAAGGGCAACCGGCCCGACTGCCTGTGCCATGAAAGCCGCGACATCGGCGATTACGATACCTGCCCGCACGGCTGCACCTATTGCTATGCGGTGCGGTCGCGCACGCTTGCCAAGCAGCGCTTCCGGGCGCACGATCCCGGCGGTGAATTCCTGTTTCCGATGTCCGGTGCCCCTCGAACGGAGCCAACACTGCTGTGACGCCCGAACAGATCGACCGCTTCTATGCCCGGCTGGCCGAAAAGACCCCCGATCCGAAAAGCGATCTGGATTACGTCAACGCCTATACCTTGCTGGTGGCGGTCGTGCTGTCGGCGCAGACCACGGATAAGGGGGTCAACAAGGCGACCGCGCCCTTGTTCGCCACCATCACCACCCCCGCCCAGATGATCGCGCTTGGGGAAGAGCGCCTGGCCGAAATGATCAAAACCATCGGCCTGTATAAAAACAAGGCGAGGAACGTTCTGGCGCTGTCGCGGATTTTGGTCGAGCAGAACGGCGGCGAGGTTCCCTCGACTCGCGAGGCGCTGGAAGCCCTGCCCGGCGTCGGCCGCAAAACCGCCAATGTCGTGCTGAACAAAGCCTTCGGCCAACCGACCATCGCGGTCGATACCCATTGTTTCCGGGTCGCCAACCGCACCGGCTTGGCGCCGGGCGCCACCCCCTTGGCGGTCGAGGAGGGATTGGTCGAGGCGACGCCCCAGCGTTGGATGACCCATGCCCATCACTGGCTGATTCTGCATGGCCGCTATGTCTGCACGGCGAAAAAACCGGCCTGCTCCACCTGCGTGGTGGCCGATCTGTGCGGTTACGAGGATAAGGAGAAAACCGATGCTCGATGACGCAGCCCTGAACCTGTTGTTCCGCGATGCCCGCACCCATTCGGCCTGGTTGGACAAGCCGGTGGCCGAGGACACCTTGCGCCGCGCCTTCGATCTGGCCCGGATGGGGCCGACCGCCGCGAATTGCCAGCCGATGCGGGTGGTGTTCGTTACCACGGCCGAGGCCAAGGCCGCGCTGAAACCGCTGCTGGCGCCGGGCAATGTGGATAAAACCATGGCCGCGCCGGTCACCGCGATCGTCGGCTTCGATTTGGGCTTTCCCGACACCCTGCCGCGTTTGTTCCCGCATGCCGACGCCAAATCCTGGTTCAGCGGCAACGCGCCCTTGATCGAAGGCACCGCATTTCGTAACGGCACCTTGCAAGCGGGTTATTTCCTGCTGGCGCTGCGCGCGGTCGGCCTGGATTGCGGCCCGATGAGCGGCTTCGACAACGCGGGCGTCGATGCGGCGTTCTTCGCGGGAAGCGAGGTCCGCTCGAACTTCCTGATCAATATCGGCTACGGCGACGCCAAGGGGCTGTATCCGCGCAGCCCGCGGCTGGATTTTTCGGATGCGTGCCGGATGGCGTGATGCTCACCTCCGTCCGATGATCTCGTCAAGGCAGGCCTTTTCGGGCAGGCCGGGGGGGCTGCGGACGTCGGCGTGGGTGACCGCGTCTTCATAGATGAACAGGTCCAGCGTGCATTTCGACGCGCGGTACTGCCAGATTTCGGCCGGCGGATCGCGGCGCCGGAAGTCCGGCGGGCCCAAGGCGGCGCCGATCTGGGTGGCCGACAGGCCCTTCAAATCGCCGGAGCCTTCGATTTTCGAGGGAAGGACAGTCTCGGATTTGGCATTGGGGGCGGCGGTTTCCGCCGTGGGCGGCGTGCCGCCCGGCGTGGCCGCCGGCGCGGTGGACGGCGCGCCGCCACAGCCCGATAACAGGCCGGTGGCGATCAGCGAACATATGGCAAGGCGGCGCATCGGTTTTTCCTCTCCCCCGAGACGGCGGCGATTATACAAAGGGTCCGGAGCGCCGCAAGCCGTATGACCATTTGACTTTCCGGTTGACCTTTTGCAGCCGCCGCTATACTCCGGCCCGTTATCAACGAAAACTCGGGAGCGCGCCGTCATGGCGGACACGCGGTTTCATGTGGCCGGTATCGGCAACGCCATTGTCGATGTGCTGGTGCACGCCGACGATGCCCTTTTGGATCAATTGGGCGTCGCCAAGGGCGCGATGACCCTGATCGGGGCCGACGACGCCGAACGCATCTATGAAAAGCTGCCGCCGGGAATCGAATGCTCGGGCGGTTCGGCCGCCAACACCATGGCCGGTCTGGCGGCGCTGGGTGTGCGCGGCGCCTATGTCGGCAAGGTCGGCGACGACCAGTTGGGCCGGGTCTTCCGCCACGACATCACCAAGGCGGGCGTGCATTTCGAGACTCCGGCCTCGGCCGACGGCGCGCCGACCGCGCGTTGCTTCGTGCTGGTCACCCCCGATGCGCAGCGGACCATGCTGACCTATCTGGGGGCCTGCGTCGAACTGACCCCGGCCGATGTCGATCACGAGATGATCGCCGCCTCGGCGGTGACCTATCTGGAAGGTTATCTCTACGATCCGCCAGAGGCCAAGCGGGCATTCCTGGAGGCGGCGGACACCGCGCACCGGGCGGGCCGTTTGGTGGCGTTGTCGCTGTCCGACGCCTTTTGCGTCGATCGCCACCGCGACGCCTTCCGCGATCTGGTCCACCACCATGTCGATATTCTGTTCGCCAATCAGTCGGAACTGGAATCGCTGTACAATACCCGCGATTTCGACGAGGCATTGCGTCAGGTGCGCGGCCAAGCGACGATCGCCGCGATCACCCGGGGCGCGCGCGGCTCGGTGGTGGTGACCGAGGACGAGGTCGTCTCGGTCGGCGCCGATCACGTGGATCATGTCATCGACACCACCGGTGCCGGCGATTTGTACGCGGCGGGCTTCCTGGCCGGCTATTGCCTGGGCCGCGACCATCCGACCTCGGCCATTCTGGGCGGCATCGCCGCCGGTGAAATCATTTCCCATATCGGCGCCCGGCCTGAAAAAAGCCTCGCCGACCTGGTCCAAGATAAACTTGGATCGCTCACGTAACGAAAGTCTCCTATGGAACTCCGTAATATCGCTATCATCGCCCACGTCGACCACGGCAAGACGACCCTGGTTGACGCCATGCTTCGCCAATCCGGCACCTTCCGCGAAAACCAGCAGGTGGCGGAACGGGTGATGGATTCCAACGATCTCGAACGCGAGCGCGGCATCACCATTTTGGCCAAATGCACCTCGGTGGAATGGAAGGGGGTTCGCATCAACATCGTCGATACCCCCGGCCACGCCGATTTCGGCGGCGAGGTGGAACGCATCTTGTCGATGGTCGATGGCGTGGTGGTTCTGGTCGATGCGGCCGAAGGGCCGATGCCGCAAACCAAGTTCGTCACCGGCAAGGCGCTGGGTCTGGGCCTGCGCCCGATCGTCGTGGTCAATAAGGTCGATCGCGGCGACGCGCGGCCGCACGAGGTGCACGACGAGGTGTTCGATCTGTTCCTGGCGCTGGATGCCGCCGACGAGCAGCTGGACTTCCCCACCTTGTTCGCGGTCGGCCGCGACGGCTGGGCGGACGAGGATCTGGATGGCCCGCGCAAGGATTTGTCGGCGCTGTTCGACCGCATCGTCGCCCACGTCCCCCCGCCCCATAGCGAGCCGGAAGAGCCCTTCGCCATGCTGGCGACCACGCTGGAAGCCGACCCCTATCTGGGCCGCGTTCTCACCGGCCGCATTCACAAGGGACGCGTCAAGCTCAACATGCCGGTCAAGGGCCTGTCGCACGACGGCCAGTTGCTGGAATCGTTCCGGGTGAGCAAGATTCTCGCTTACCGCGGCATCGAACGGGTGGCGCTGGAAATGGCCGAGGCCGGCGACATCGTCGCCCTGGCCGGGATGACCAAGCCGACCGTCGCCGACACCATCTGCGATCCGTCGGTGACCGAGCCCCTGCATGCCCAGCCGATCGACCCGCCGACCTTGGCGATGATCTTCGCGGTCAACGATTCGCCGCTGGCCGGGACCGAGGGCGACAAGGTGACCAGCCGGGTGATCGGCGCGCGCCTGATGCGTGAATCCGAATCCAACGTGGCGATCCGTATCCGCGAGACCGACGCCAAGGATGCCTTCGAGGTGGCCGGGCGCGGCGAACTGCAATTGGGCGTGTTGATCGAAACCATGCGCCGCGAAGGGTTCGAGCTGGCGGTGTCGCGCCCCCGCGTGCTGTACCAGACCGACGAGAACGGCAAGAAGCTGGAGCCGATCGAGGAAGTGGTGATCGACGTCGATGAGGAGCATTCCGGCGTCGTCGTCGAAAAGATGAGCCTGCGCAAGGCCGAGATGATCGGCATGCGGCCGTCGGGCGGCGGCAAGGTGCGCATCACCTTCCACGCGCCGTCGCGCGGCCTGATCGGCTATCACGGCGAATTCCTCACCGACACGCG
>CAIULK010000165.1 GCA_903899885.1 uncultured Rhodospirillaceae bacterium | reverse complement strand
GAATGCCATCGAGAACGGCTTGACCAGCCAATTGATCGCCACCGTGACGGCGATGCCCCGCCAATGCTCGCGCACGCCCGCCAGGGCACGGAAGTCGATTTTGAGCAGCATCGGAATGATCATCAGCCAAATCAGCACGGCGACCGGCAGATTGACCCGGGCAACCTCCATCCCGCCGATGCGTTGGAACGTGTCGGGAGACAGATGCCCAAGGCCGATACCGACGGCAATGCAGGACGCCACCCACACACTGAGATAGCGTTCGAAGCGCCCCATCGGGGCGCGGGCGTTACCGGCGCAAATCGCGGACATGATCGATATCCATTTCAACAAGACGGTGGATTTCGGCTTCGATTTCCGCGAAGACGTCACGGAACGCGGCAAGGCGCTCCTCCTGACTGCCTTGAACGGCGGCCGGATCGGGAAACCCCAGATGGATCTTCGACGGATGGCCCGGCCAGACCGGGCAGACCTCGCCCGCCGCGTTGTCGCAGACGGTGATCACCAGATCCATTTGGGGGGCGCCGGGGGCGGCGAACTCGTCCCACGATTTCGAGCGCAGACCTTGGGTGGAATGGCCATGTTCCGCCAAAACGGCAAGGGTCAGCGGATTAACCGCCCCGGCGGGATGACTTCCCGCGCTGTAGGCTTTCCAGTGCCCGCCGCCATGGGCATTGATCAGGCATTCGGCCATGACGCTGCGCGCGCTGTTGCCGGTGCACACGACCAGGACATTGACCGGCGCCGCGTCGCAACGGACCGCCGACGACGCCAGTTGGCGCCGGTCTTGCTCGATCATCGGGTCATCCTTCAGGTGATCGCCGATCAGGGCGAGAAATGGCCGCGCATAGGGGTTTAGATCGCGTTCGGCCCGCCGGGTGTAGACCCATTTGCCCGCGCGGCGGCGCTGGACCAGACCGGCCGCCGTCAACAGACTCAAATGCTTGGACACCGTGGCGGGGGCCAGCCCCAGCACCGATGTCAGGTGACAGACGCACAGCTCGCCCCCCTCCAGCAGCTTCAGGATTCGCACCCGGCTGCGATCGGCGACGGCCTTCGCGACGATTTCGAAGGTTTCGATCATGACGTCACCCTATCGTCATTTCGTCGCTTCGGCAATCGACGAATTGTTATGCTGCCGAGTCCTTTTCCGCACCACCATCTTTTGGTTCCGCTTTTCACCGCCACAATGTTGCGCTATCGTCCACCGCATGATGGGCGAGTCAGCGCCCAGACACAGAAGATCAGGCCTTTACCTTAGGGGGACGCGGAGTATGTCCAAGAGCAAGCTAATTCTCGGGGCGGGCATCGCCGCTCTGGCCCTCGCGGCGGCTTCGCCGGCTGGCGCCACCGTCGGTTACTTCTCGAACGGCTTCGATACCGAATCGAAGTCGATGTCGGGCATCGGCGTGTCGATGGGCGACGGCCCGGTCGCGGCGGCCAACAATCCCGCCTTGGGCGTCAAGCTCGGCAATCAGGCGGGGGCCTGCTTGTCGCTGTTCAGCCCGCATCGCGACCTGAACATTACCGGCGGCCCTTCGGGCGGCGGCCAGTACGTGCTGAACAACGGCAAATACGATAGCGGCAAGGATTTGTTCGAAATCCCCTGCGCCGGCGTCAACGTCTCGGTCAACGACAGCACCGCCGTCGGATTGATGCTGTACGCCAACGGCGGCATGAACACGCATTTTAGCGCGAATCCGATGGGGGCCGGCTTCGGTCAAGCCTCGTCCCCCTATGGTTCGGATATCGAACAGGTGTTCGTGTCGGCCAACGGCGCGCACGCCGCCGGTAACGGCTTCACCCTCGGCTTGGCCCCGATTTTCGCGGTTCAGCGGATGAACATGCAGGGCTTCCAAGCGTTCAACTCGGGCAGCAGCGCGCCGGGCTTCGTGACCAACAACGGCTACGATTACTCCTACGGCGGCGGCGCCAAATTGGGCGTCCTGTACGATCCGGTGAGCTGGCTGACGCTGGGCACCAGCTACCAGACCCACATTTGGATGACCGCGTTCGATATGTATAAGGGCTTGTTCGCCGAGGCCGGCAAGTTCGACGTTCCGCCGACCTGGACCCAGGGCCTGACCGTGCGGCCGACCACCGGCCTGGACGTGTCGTTCGAACATGAAACCATCTATTATGGCGACATCCCCTCGATCGCCAATCCGGGCATGAACAACAACAACCCCGCCACCCCGCTGGGCAACAGCCAGGGCGCCGGTTTCGGTTGGAAGAACATGCAGGTCTGGCGTCTCGGCGCCCAGTGGAAGGCGACGGACGATCTGACCCTGCGCACCGGCTACAGCTACAACACCACCTTCACCGACGGCAACAACGCCTTCTTCAACACCGTGGCGCCCGCCACCGTCAAGAACCACTTGTCGTTCGGCGGCACCTACGACCTTACGCCGGCTTGGGCGATCAGCGTGGGCTATACCCACGCCTTCTCCAACACGCTGAGCGGCATCAACCAGAACTCCCCGACCCAGAGCATCAAATTGCACATGGATCAGGACGAAGGCACCATCGGTGTGAAATACAAGTGGTAGTCCAAGCCCCAAGCGGGGTTTAGGGACACGCGAAAGGCAGGGCCAAGACCCGTTCTTGGTCCTGTTTTTTTTATGCGCGTGTGCTAATGTTCGCGCCGTTCAAATGGCTTATCCAACCCAAGGAAATCGTTATGGCTGACAACAAATCGATGTCGATTATCGTGACCAAGGGCTCGCTGGACTGGGCCTATCCGCCCTTCATCCTGGCGACGACCGCGGCCAGCCTGGGCCTCGACGTCACCTTGTTCTTTACCTTCTACGGCTTGGCGCTGCTGAAAAAGGACCTGGATCTGAAGATCACCACGCTGGGCAACCCGGCGATGGAAATGCCGATGATGGGCATGCACATGCAAATGCCGAACCTGGTCAGCGCGCTGCCCGGCGTCGATGCGATGGCGACCACGATGATGAAGAACCTGATCAAGAAGAAGGGCGTCGCCTCGATCCCCGAATTGCGCGACATGGCCATCGAGGCCGAGGTGCGGATGATCGCCTGCCAGATGACGCTGGACCTGTTCGAGTACAGCAAGGACGATTTGATCGACGGCATCGAGCTGGCGGGCGCCGCCACCTATATCGACGTCGCGACCCGGTCCGACATCAATCTGTATATCTGAACCCAAACCGGCGCCGCGCGAAACGCGGCGTCTCCCCCGCTTCATCGTGGAATCGCCCGATGCTGTATGCGACACGCGATGAAAATGGCCGCTTGGTCGGCCTGTCCGAGGTCCCCCTGGAAGACGGCGCCGAGATCATGCGGCCCGGCGACCCCGATGTTGTCGATTTCCTGACCCGCGTCACCGCAGGCGGCGCGATGGTTTCGGACGACCCCTTCCTGGCCTCGGATCTCGACTTCATCCGGGTTATCGAGGACCTCGTCGAAGTCCTTCTGAAAAAAGGGATTCTGACCTTGGCGGACCTGCCCGAGGCGGCCCGCGACAAACTGATGGAACGCCGCGCGATGCGCCACGCGATGGGAAGCTAGATTTCGACCTGGCTGCCCAGTTCGACCACCCGGTTCGACGGCAGGCGGAAGAATTCGGTGGCGCCGGTCGCCGAGCGGGCCAGCCACGCGAACAGATAAAGCCGCCACGATTTCAGGCCGAACGGCACGGACGGAATCAGTGTCTCGCGCGAGACGAAATAGGAAATCGACATCGGTTCATAGAAGAACCCCAACTGATCGGTGCGCGCCTGCGCCAAGGCGCGGGGCACGTTGATCCCCTCCATGAACCCATAGCGCAAAATCAGCCGGAAGAAACCCGGCCCCAGGGGGATCGATTGAATGCGGTCCTCGGGCGGGACGAAAGGGGTGTCGCTCATCACCACGGTGCCGATCACCACCCGCTCGTGGATGCATTTGTTGTGCTTGAGATTATGCAACAACGCCAGCGGCACGCCCTCGCGCGTGCTGGTCAGGAATACCGCCGTGCCGGCCACCCGCGCCACCCGGTCCGACAGCGAGGCGATGAAATCCTCGACCGGCATCGCGGCGTCGCCCAGTTGCGCGACGAAACGGGTGCGTCCGTCCTTCCAGACCGCCATGATCACGGCGGCGCCCGCGCCGACCGCCAGCGGAAACCAGCCGCCAAACACGATATGCGGCAGATTGGCCAAAAAGAACGTCGCGGCCGAGGCCGTGAACACCACCACCAAGCCGGAACTGCGCCGCCCCCGCCAGCCCCACAGCAGGGTCATCACCAAGGTCAGCAGCAGGGTATCGATCAACAACACCGCCGCCGCCCCCACCGCGAAGGCCGAGGCCAGATCCGACGCCCGGCCGACCGCGGAAATCAGCACCACCGCCGCCAGGATCACCGCCGAATTGACCAGCGGCAGATGCACCGCCTCGATCTCGCGCTCCGAGGTATGGACCATCGTCATCCGGGGAAGATAGTTCAGTTGAATGGCTTGGCGGGTCCGGTTGAACAAACCCGTCAACACCGCGTGCCCGGTGGTGAGGGCCGCGGCCAAGGCCAACCCGAACAGGGCCGGGGCCGCCGGGGCCGGGGCCAGCCGGAAAAACGGATTGGCGATCGCCGACGGATCGGCCAGCAGCAGCCCGGCTTGCCCCAGATAGGCCAACAGCAAGGCGGGTAACACCATCAGATACAAGGCCAGCCGGATTTGCCCGCGCCCGAAACGTCCCATTTCGGCGTACAGGGTTTCCGATCCGGCAACCACCAGAACGGCCGGCCCCAAGGCCAGAACCGCCGGCCAGCCGCCGTGCAGCAGGAACAGCACCGCGTGGTGCGGCGACAGTGCGGCCAGAATGCCCGGCTGCTGCATCACCCCACGCGCCCCCAGCACGGCCAGGGCCAGAAACCACGCCGCCATCACCCAAGCCGAGGCCGCCGCCATCGCGGTCCGGGCATGGCGCTGGATCAGGAACAACATCGCAACGGCGCCGAACGCCGTCGGCATCACCCAGTCGGCGTAGCGGGGAACGGCAACCGCCAGCCCCTCGGCCGCCGCCAGCAGCGTCACGGCGGGGGCAAGCCCCCCCATGCCATAGGCCAGCGCCGCCGCGAACAGCCCCAGCGTGCCGACCACCGCCGCCAAGCGAGCCCGCCCCTCGGCCGCCCGGGCGACCAGGACATGCAGCGCGAAGCCGCCGCCTTCGCCCCGGTTATCGGCCCGCAGCATGACCACCGCATATTCCAAGGCGGGAACCACCAGCAACGACCAAACGATCAAGGAGGCGGCACCGAGAATTGACTCGCGGTCCAGAACCACCGGAGCCGGTCCGGCCAGAATCTGATGCAGCGCGTACAAGGGCGCCGTGCCCAACACGCAAAACGCCGCGCCGATCGCGCCAAGAAAGCGGTCGGCCGCGCTCAAAGCTGAACCTGCGTGCCCAGTTCAACCACCCGGCCGGCTGGAATTTTAAAGAAGTCGGTGGCCGACACCGCGTTTCGGCTCATCACCACGAACAGCTCCTCGCGCCATTGCGCCATTTCCGGCTGAACCGAGGGGATCAGCGTTTCCCGTCCCAGGAAGAACGAGGTTTGCATCATATCGAATTCCAGACCGAAGGCCCGGCACAACCGCAGCGCCTTCGGAATGTCGGGTTCTTGGAAGAAACCATAACGGACGGTCACCCGGTAAAAGCCCTCGGCCAATCCGGAAACCTCCAAACGGTCCTTGGCGGTGACGCGCGGCACCGGATCGGTGACCACGGTCAGGAAGACCACCCGTTCGTGAATCACCTTGTTGTGACGGACATTGTGCAACAGCGCGATCGGGACGGTGTCGGAATTTCCCGTCAGAAACACCGCCGTGCCCGACACCTGGGTCGCCGGATTCTCCTTCAAGCGGCCCAGGAACTGCTCCAACGGCAGGGATTCCTCGGACAGGCGGCGCGTCAGGATCTGGCGCCCGCGCTTCCAGGTCACCATCAGCAGGAACATCAGGCAGCCGACCAGCAGCGGGAACCAGCCCCCGGACGGGATCTTCAACAGATTGGCGCCCAGAAAGGTGCAATCGACGATCAGGAAGAACGCCCCCAGCACCAGACAGCGGAGCATCGACCAGTTCCACAGCTGATTGGCCACCACCAGCGCCAGGATGGTGGTGGTCGCCATCGTGCCGGTCACCGCGATGCCATAGGCCGCCGCCAAATTGCTCGACGAACGGAAGCCGACCACCAAGACGATGATGCCGAGCAGCAGTGCCCAATTGGCGCGCGGGATATAGATCTGCCCCTCTTCCTCGTCCGAGGTGTGGACGATTTCAAGGCGCGGCGAGAAACCCAGTTGCACCGCTTGGCGCGACAACGAGAACACCCCCGAAATCACCGCCTGCGAGGCGATCACCGTGGCCGCCGCCGACAGAATCACCATCGGAATCACGCCGCTTTCCGGCACCATTTTGAAAAACGGATTGCTCGATGCGTCCGGGCTGTCGATCAACAGCGCCGCTTGCCCGAAATAATTCAAGACCAGCGAGGGCAGCACCAAGCCGAACCACGCCAACTGAATCGGCCGTTTGCCGAAATGACCCATGT
>CAIULK010000164.1 GCA_903899885.1 uncultured Rhodospirillaceae bacterium | reverse complement strand
GGCCAAGATGGTCAACGATCGGCATATGACCAAATTGGGCGGTATTTCCGATGTCGATCAGCGCATCGTCGTCATCAAAGGCTCGTTCGACGAGCTTGAGGACAAGGCGTTGGAAGCCACCGATCTTGCGGCGACCACCGGCGGCAAGCTGCCGACCGCGACCACGCTTCAAATCGGCGCGCGGGTAAACGGTATTTATGAACAGCTCGACCGCATGGCCGAGGGCGTCACCCTGCTGGCCGCGCACGATAAAACCGATCTGCGGGAAACGTTGGCGGTCAACGGCGCGTCGATGCGGATGCTGACTGGCGTGATGATCGCGGCGGCCGGGCTGGGCTTGCTGGCGTGCGCGGCGGTGACCCTGTTCGTGCTGCGCGGCATTCTGCGGCCGTTGGGCCGGGTGTCCGAGGCCACCCATAAATTGGCCAACGGGGAAGTCGGCACGTCGGTGCCCGATTTCCATTCGACCGAGTTGAAGGAAATCTCGGTGGCGCTGCGGGTGTTCCGCGACAATTTGGCGGAAACCGAGCGGCTTAAGGCCGATCGTGAACGGCTTCAGGCCGAGGCCGAGGCCGAAAAAATTCGGGCCTTGAACGAGTTGGCCGAGGGATTCCGGGCCAGCGTCAGCGTCGTCGTCAACAGCGTTTCGGCGGCGGCGTCGCAACTGCGTCAATCCGCGCAGTCCTTCTCGAAGGCGGCGGACGATGCCAGCCAACAGGCGGCCACCGTGGCCGACGCGTCGGAAACCGCGGCGTGCAATGTCGATGCGGTTGCCTCGGCGGCCGAGGAACTGTCGGCCTCGATCCATGAAATCGGCGAGCAAGTGTCGATGGCGGCCAACGTCGCCGATCAAGCGGTGGCGCAAGCCGAACAGACCAATATTATCGTCGGCACTCTCGCCCAGGCGGCGGACCGGATCGACACCGTGATCAACCTGATCAACGATATTGCCAGCCAAACCAACTTGTTGGCGCTCAATGCGACGATCGAGGCAGCCAGGGCCGGTGACGCGGGCAAGGGCTTCGCGGTGGTGGCGAACGAAGTCAAAAGCCTCGCCAATCAAACCGCGCGGGCGACCGCCGAGATCAGCGGCCAAATCGGTTCGGTGCAGCGGGCGACCAAGGAAGTGGTGACCGCGATTCGCGAAATCGGCTCAACCATCGCCCGGATTAGCGAAATCTCGGCGGCGGTCGCAGCGGCGGTCGAGCAGCAAGGGGCGGCGACGGGCGAAATCTCGCGCAATGTCCAGGAAGCCGCGACCGGAACCCAGAATGTCAGCGCCCATATCGGCTGTGTCACCGACACCGCGCGCGATGTTGGATCGCGTGCCATCGAAGTGCTGGGTGCCGCCGAGGAATTGACCGGCCAGTCGCATATGCTGCGCAGTGAGGTCGATCAGTTCATCTCGCGCGTGCGTGCGGGCTGACGGGCGCCGCGCCGTCCAAACCGATCGGCTTAACACTCACACCGACCACATCCCGTGGACGGACGATGTTGAGTAACACGGATGGATCGGATGCCGCGATGCGGCTCGCGGACAGACACGGATGATAAAAACAACTCTGTGTTCATCCGTGAGGCGGGCAGAGCCCGCTATCCATGTGGCTGGTAATGCGAGAACGACCAATCGGCCGCCCCGCGCGCCGATGGGCGAGCCGTTTATGCGGTGCGGATGGTGGTCAGGAACTCGTTGACTTCGTATTTAAGCTGGCTGGCCGGTCCGGCCAGATCCTCGGCCGCCCACATCATGTTGACGGCGGCGCCGCTGTAGCGTGCCGCCGACTGGGTGATCGAGACCACGCCGTCAGTGACCCGGTCGGCGCTGGTGGTGACCTCATCGACACAGGTTCCGATCCGGGTGGTGACCGAGGATTGCTGCTCGGCGGCGCTTGAAATTTGCCCGATGATGGTGTCCATCCGCCGGATCCGCTGGCCGATATCGTCGATCGCGGTGACGGTGTCGGAGGTGGCGGCTTTGATTTCGGCCAATTGTTGCGCGATCGCTTGGGTCGATTCGGTGGTTTGGTGGGCCAATCGCTTGACCTCGCCCGCGACCACGGCGAATCCGCGTCCCGCCTCGCCCGCCCGTTGTGCCTCGATCGCGGCGTTCAGCGACAGCATGTTGGTACGGTTGGCGATATCGCTGATCAAGCCGACGATGCCGTCGATGCGCCCGGCCAGTTCCGACAGTTCGTGCACGCGCCCGTGGGTGCGGTCGAGATCGGACACCGTGAGACGAATTTCATCCCCGGCCGCTTGAATCTGTCCGGCGACATGGGTGACGCTGGCCGATAATTCCTCGGTCGCCAGCGCAACGGCGGCTACCGTGACCCGTGCCTCGGCGCTGGATTCGGCGACCGACAGCGACCCGTCGGCGCCCGCCTGCTCATCGCGGCGCGCCATCCGTTCGGCGGTTTCCTTGATCGCTTGCGAATTGAGATCGACGACGTCGGCCACGGTCTTGACCGCGGTTTCGAAACGGTCGGCCAGCGCCAGCATGCGGGCGTGATTGGCGGCCTCGGCCTCGCGCCGCACGGCGTCGCGGTCGCGCTCCATCTTGACGATGGCGACCGCGTTTTCCTTGAACACCCCGACCGCCTTGGCCATCCGCCCGACTTCGTCGCGCCGCCCGACACCGGGAATCGCGATATCGTGATTGCCCTGCGAGACCGAGGTCATCGCATGTTCGATCCGCCACATCGGCCGGGTGATGCTGCGCGCCACCGCCAAGCAGACCAGAATGAACAAGCTGACGACCGCCAATCCGATGACGCTTACCAAGAGGGCGGTGCGGCCGCGGACACGTTCCTGGTCGGCGATCGCCAGGGTCATGCCTTCACGGGCAAAGCCAAATACCTCGTGCAGGGCCGGTTGCAGGTCTTGCAGCAAGGTTCGCAGTTGGGCAACTTCGGCCGCCTGTTTCATCGAGGCGCCGCCGAATTCCAGCATGTCGCTGCTGTAGGCCTGCGCCATCGCGCGAAGCTCTTCACGGGTCGAGGCGGGCAACGGCGCGCTGTCGAGCGCCAGATCGAAGCGGTTGGCGGCGTTGCGGTGCAGGTTGCGATGCTCCTGCGTGCCGTAAATCATGAAGTTCTTTTCGGCAAGGCGCATCTTGCCCAGCGACGAGATCATCTGGACGGCGTTCAGTTCCTCAAGCGGCCACATCTTCAATTCGTCGTCCATCGCCTTGGAGGAGGCCGCCAAGCGGCCCCGCAAACCGGACTTCTCATCGAGGCCCAGGGTCTGCGACAATTGCGCGATCGATTGGAAGTGCGTGTTGGCGTCGTCGAAGCCCTTGCGCAGCGCGGCGATTTGTTCGGCCATCGGGGCGGCCTGGGGGGCGTCGGCGATCGCCGCCAGGGATTCAGCGATGAATTTGGCGTCGGCGGCGAAGTCCTCGGCCTCGGACGGATGGCGCTCGAGGACGTACAACTCCATATGAATGCGCTGCGAGGCTGCGTGGGCGCGGATGTCACCCGCAAGGTCATTGACGTGGCGGAAGCCGTCCTGGGCCGCCAGCTTGGCGCCGATCATCGCCTGTGAGGCGCCGATCACCAAGGCAAAGGTCGTGGCCGCCACCAACGCCAAGCCGATGATCACCGCAAAGCGCGACCGGATCGATAGGTTGGTCAAAAGCGGAAGATCGCCATCATGCCAAGCGCGGAAAGCGGTTTCAAAGGTCGGACGCGGCCCAAGGCGAAAGGCGGAGCCCTGGGACCCGGTCATTGGGCGGCCTCGGCCTCGAAATCAAAGAAATCGGCGAAGCGCGCCAGGTCCAAGATACGCTTCACCTGTCCGGAAATATGCCGAAGCCGAATGCGGCCCCCCCGGTTGGCGACAGCGTCGCGGGCGATCAGCAGCATCCCTAAACCCGCCGAGTCGATATAATCCAACCCGCCTAGGTCAAAGTCGATGGGGGCCAGCCCAGGTTCCGACAGCCGTTCGATGACTTGGCGGAAATTGGCATTTTCAACGAAGGTAAGGCGGCCCGACAGCACGATCGTGATGCCGCTGCCCGATCGATCAAAGCGAATATCCATCGTAAGGACGCCATCATGCCGTGACCACGGCGCAACCCATAGCAGACGGAAGCGCACAATTCCACAGTAATGATAGTGTAATATGTGACGGATTTGTGGCGGGTGGCCAAAATATAAAGCCCCCGGTCCGAACGGACGCGGGGGGCGCGGAAAAGGCCGGAAAATCAGGCCAACAGATCGACGGCGTTGCCGCGTGGTTGTCCCAGGGTCGGGCTGACCGCCGCCGCACTGGCATTATAGGTGGTAAAGGTCGTCGCGGCGCGGATCACCGATTCGGCCGCCGAAGCGGCGTTGGCGGTCGCGGCGCTGTCGCCCGCCGCGGCGACCGGGGTCGCCTGAATTTTCTGAACGCGGGCCTGGCCGTTCGAGATCGCGCTATTGACCTGCACCTTAGCGGCATCGGCACCCGAGGCGGTCGCGGTATTGATGTTGCCGATCGCCACACCCTGGCTTTGCGACGCCGCCGCTTGAACATCGGCGCGCACCGAATCGCGCTGGCGCGCCACATCGGGCGGCGGAAGCGGATTAGCGGAAGATGCGATGGATGAGGGAGACATGGCAGCGCCTGCGTTCTGCGGACCTTTTACAACAGTGCGCCGGCGTTAACGATTTGTCAAGAAAAAGGGCCGCCGGTAGCCCGGCGACCCCCTTCCCACAAAGGTCTCAGATGCAGCCTCAGTGCGAGGCGGCACCCTCGGCACCCAGGCCGGTTTCGGACCGCACGCGCTGCGCCGGATAGGCCGCGCGTTCGGCGATCGCCCGGGCACTGCCGTCGGTGATCGAGAAGAACCAGCAGCCGATGAAGGCGGCCGGCAACGAGAACAGGGTCGGATAGGCATAGGGGAAGATCGCCGCGGGATTCCCGAAGCTTTGCACCCAAACCGCCTTGCTGAGGATCACCATGATCACCGAGCTGAGCAGGCCGATAATGCCGCCCAACACCGCGCCACGGGTGGTCAGACCCTTCCAGAACATCGACATCACCAGAACCGGGAAGTTCGCCGACGCCGCCACCGAGAAGGTGATGGCCACGATGAACGCCACGTTCTGCTTTTCGAAAACGATGCCCAGCAACACCGCGATGACGCCCAGCCCGATGCTGGCCATCTTCGAGACGAAGACCTCGTTTCCTTCGGTGGCTTTGCCCTTCATGATCACGTTGGCGTACAGATCGTGCGAGATCGCCGAAGCGCCCGCCAGCGCCAAGCCCGACACCACGGCCAGGATGGTGGCAAAGGCCACCGCCGAGATGAAGCCCAGGAACAGATCGCCACCGATGGCGTGCGCCAGATGGAGCGCGGCCATGTTGTTGCCGCCGATCAGATTGATGCCGCCCTTCGCCGCGTCGATATATTGCGGGTTGGTCGCCACCAAGGTGATCGCGCCGAAGCCGATGATGAAGGTCAGGATGTAGAAGTAACCGATGAAGCCGGTGGCGTAGAACACCGACTTGCGGGCCGCCTTCGCATCGGGAACGGTGAAGAAGCGCATCAGGATGTGCGGCAGACCAGCGGTGCCGAACATCAGGGCCAGACCAAGCGCCACGGCATCGACCGGGTCCTTGACCAGAGTGCCCGGCGCCATGATGGCGTTATGGGCCGGATGAATCTCGACCGCCTTGGCGAACATCGCTTCGAACGAGAAGCCGAAATTGGCCATCACGCCGAAGGCGATGAAGGTGGCGCCGCCCAACAGCAGGCAGGCCTTGATGATCTGCACCCAGGTGGTGGCAACCATGCCGCCCAAGGTGACGTAGATGATCATCAGCGCGCCGACCACGATCACGGCATGCACATACTGCAATTGCGGGAACAGCAGATGCACCAGCTGCCCGGCGCCGACCATCTGCCCGATCAGGTAGAAGATCACGACGAACAACGCGCCGGTGGCGGCGAAGGTGCGCACCGGCCCTTGCGCCAGACGATAGCTGGCGACGTCGGCAAAGGTGTACTTGCCCAGGTTGCGCAGCCGCTCGGCGATCAGGAACAGGATGATCGGCCAGCCGACCAGCCAGCCGACCGAGAAGATCAGACCGTCATAGCCCTGGAAGTAAACCATCGAGGAAATACCCAGGAACGACGCGGCCGACATATAGTCGCCGGCGATCGCCATGCCGTTTTGCAGGCCGGTGATGCCGCCGCCCGCCGCGTAAAAGTCCTTCGCGGTGCGGGTGCGCTTGGCGGCCCAGGCGGTGATCGCCAGGGTCAGGACAACGAACAGGCCGAACAACACGACGGCGTGCCAGTTGGTGGGGGGGGCTGCGGGGGCGTCCGCGGCGAAGGCCGAGGTCGCGAGGAAGGCCGGGGCGGCGAGCGCCGCCACGGCCGCGAAAACGGATTTCAGCGCATTCATCAGACGGATTCCTCGATGATCTGACGGTTGAGTTCGTCGAATTCGCCATTGGCGCGCCGGACATAGATACCGGTCAGCAAGATGGCCGACAAAATGACGCCGACGCCGATCGGCAGGCCGATGGTGGTGACGCCGCCCGAAAGCGATTCGCCCAAAAAGGCCTTGCCATAGGCGATGAGGAAGATGAAGCCGAAATAGATCACCAGCATCACGAGGGTCAGGGTCCAGGCGAACACCGTCCGCTTGTGCACCAGTTCGTGATACTTCGGGTTGTTTTGAATTTTGTCGCAGGCTGTTGTCACGGGTCCCTCCACGAGTTGGGGCGCCGCTCCGCGTGGGTCCGTTGCCAAGGTTGGCAGGGACGGCGGATGGGCAGTGATACGGTTCTCCGGTCTTGCCGCCGGATGTTCCTGTCAGGCCTAGGGTTCAAGCAGACCACCCATGTGTGGGGGGACGGCCCGATCCGGTTGCCGAACGGATACCGAATCATTAGCATCCGCCCCAGGGGGCGTCAACGTATTCGCCCGGATTTCGTCCGCAACCGGCCCAGGGGCACAGGTCATGAGCGACGTCGCGCCGCTAGAGCGTATCGACAGTTTTCCCTATCGCCACCGTATCGCCGACGTGATGAGCACGCCGGTTCTAACCGCGCCGCAATCCATGCCGGTGATCCAGGCGATTCAGGCGATGGCGGCGGCACGGGTGTCGTCGGTGGTGGTGGTCGATGACGAGGGGCGCGGCGTCGGCATCGTCACCGGCCCCGATATTTTGGGCCGCATCGGCGCCGGGGCGCGCTCGGTGCTGGACGGCACCCTCGGTCAGATCATGTCGCACCCTCTGGCGACCGTCGATCCCGAGGCGCTGGTCTATGTGGCGCTCGCCAAAATGACACGGAAATCCTATCGCCATCTGGTGGTCGCCGATGCCGCCCGCCGCCCGGTGGGGGTGGTTACCGCGCGGTCGCTGTTGAAGGTGCGCGCCACCGATGCCCTTGTCCTCGAAGACACCCTCGACGAGGCGCTAGGGGCCGAGGACATGCGCCGCGCCGTCGGCTCGTTGCCCCGTCTGGTGCGCGGCCTGCTGGGCGAGGGGGTAAGTGCGCGCAACATCGCCTCGGTCATCGGTCTGTTCCTGCGCGACCTGACCGCGCGCGCCGCCGAGCTGTCGGCCGAGGCGATGGCCGAGGATGGCTGGGGCGGCCCGCCGGCGGCATGCGCGCTGCTGGTGCTGGGCTCGGCCGGGCGGGGCGAAAGCCTGCTGGTCTTCGATCAGGACAACGCGATCGTTCACGCCGGGACCGAGGCCGACGATCCCTGGTTCGCCGAATTGGGCCGCCGCGTCAACACGATGCTGAACGAGGCGGGGATTCCCTTGTGTGACGGCAAGGTGATGGCCGGTGAACGGATGTGGCGGCGTAGCCTGGATGAATGGCACGAGGAAATCCGCCGCTGGGTTTTCGCGCTGGAAAATCAGACGGCGATGTATTGCGACATCTTCTTCGATTTCCAGCCGGTATGGGGCGATTTCGCGCTGGCCGAGCGGTTGCGCGCCCACGCCATCGAAACCGCCTCGCAATCGGGGTTCTTCTTGCAATATCTGGGGCGCAACGTCGCGCAGATGGAGGACGCGCTGGGGATGTTCGGGCGTTTCCGCACCCTGCACGGGCGGATGAACGTCAAGAAACTGGCGCTGCTGCCGCTGACCGCCGCCGCCCGCCTGCGCGCGATCCGCGCCAAGATCACCGCCACCTCGACCGACGAACGCTTCGCCGCCGTCGCCGCCCAGGGTCATCTGCACGAGGACGACCGCCGCGATTTCGCCGATGTCCGCGAGATCATCCTCAAGGCGATGCTGGAACAGCAACTGGCCGATTTGGCGGTGGGCGCCGCCCCCTCGGCCCGCATCGATCCCGACCAGTTCGACAAACGCGACCGCCAGCGCCTGCGTTGGGCGCTGGGGCGTTTGTCGGCGCTGCGTCACGCCTGCGGGGTGGGGGGCTGACGCAAGCCCCCCGTTTTCCCCTTACCCCTGTTGGATCTGAGTAACGAACGCCTCGACCTGACGGGCCAAACCGTCGGCCTGGGCGGCCATGTCGGCGGACTCGGCGGTGCGGCGGTGCGACAGGCCGCCGAGGTCGCGGGCGACGCCGGTTACCTCGGCGACGCTGTCGCCCATGGTTTCGACCACGCCCGCCGTGCGTTGGGCGCTTTGGGCGATTTCGGAAATCGCTTGGCTTTGGTTGCCCGCCGATTCGGCGATGGTGCCGACCGCCTGCTCGATGCGGCCGATCACGGTGCCGATATTGCGGATGGCGGCGACCGCGCCGGCGGTCACGTTCTGGATTTCCGAGACCTGCGCCCCGATGTCGCCCGTGGCCTTGGCGGTCTGATTGGCCAAATGCTTGACCTCGTTGGCGACCACCGCGAAGCCCTTGCCTGCTTCACCCGCGCGGGCCGCCTCGATGGTGGCGTTCAGCGCCAGCAGGTTGGTTTGGCTGGCGATGTCTTGGATCAGATTGACGACGTCGCCGATCCGGTGGGCCGCCGCCGCCAAGCTTTCGACCGTGGCGTTGGTTTTCTCGACCTCGCGCACGGCGCTGCTGGCCATGGCGCTGGATTCCTCGATGAAGCGGTTGACCTCCAGGATGCTGGCCGACAATTCCTCGGCCGCCGCCGCGACGGTTTCGACGTTGCCACCGACCTCGCGCGCGCTGTCGGCGGCACAGCCCAGGCGCTGCGACATCGCGCTCAGACGTTGATCCACCTCTTCCGCCGAGCGGCGCGAGCTGTCGGCGCTGCTCGACAATTTGGCGACCGTCTCGCCGATCGCCGAACGGAAGCGTTCGGCCAGCTGGTTCATGGTGTCCCGGTGGCTGGCCTGTGCCTGAGCGCTCATGCGGTCGCGTTCGCCCGCCGCCGCGTTCGCCTGCTCGTGGGCGGCATGCACCTCGTTCAGAGCCACCGCGCCGCTTTCGAAGGCGCCGGTCAGACGCCACGCCACCCAGCTCAGCACCGCGACTTGAACCACCACGATCACCGCATGCAGTACCACCCGCCCGAAATCGGCGCCGCCGGGAAAAACCGCCGAGGGGTAGATGAAATTCAGAACCAGATGATGCAGCGCCACGGCGGCAGCCGAAACCACCAGGGTCTTCCAGTCGCAAAAGGCGGTCAAAATCGCCAGCGTGGCGAAGAAATACATGTGCATGTCGATTTGCCAGGGATGGCCGTCGAACCCGCCGACCAGCAGGGCGACCACGCCCATCAAGGCGACGCCGATCACGTAGCGGGTCGCCGCCGATCCGGGGGCCGCTTTCGACATCGCCGTCGCCGCACCGGCCATGATCAAGGCGCCGATCCCCATCATCATCCAATTGCCGCCCAGCAGCGCGCCCACCCCCGCGACCAGCGGAACATGCAACCAAAGAAAGGCGACGAGGAAGCGTTCGACGGTGGCGCGGATCGTTTGAATGTCGTTCATGGTGTTCCCCCCAAGAAAATTACCGCATGCAATCGGTTTTTCGCGGAGCGCGCAGCACCAGCAGCGCCCCGGATTGATAGAGATGATCGGCCAGATCCGGCGCCGACGACTGGACGATGACCACCGAGGGCCAGCCGCCGAAGGCCAGCACCTCCTGCGCCCCGGCGTTCGCCGCCGCCCGTAACGCCGGTGTTCCGGCCTTCGACGGCGGGTACACCGCCGCCAAGGGCTGGCCGGGTTGGGGCCACAGAGTCAGACCGGCCGTCCAAATCAGGCCGAACGCCATCAAGGCGATGGCGGGCAAGACGCTGGTGGAGGAGGCCGACGCCATGACGCGGCCCCTAGAAGCGGTCGGTGATCACGACCTCGTCCACCGCCAATTGACCGCCACGCGGGCGGGCGGGTTCCAAGGCCTTGCCGATCGCCAGCATCATCACCATCGCATGGTCGCGCGGCAGCCGGATCAGTTTGCCGACCGCGTCGAAATCGCAGCCGGTCATCGGGCAGCTGTCCAGCCCCATCGCGCGGGCGGCCAGCATCAGGGTCTGCGCGGCGAACCCGCACGAGCGGAACGCCTCGTCGCGCTGAAGCTGATCGCGGCCTTCGTAATGATGGCCGATGATCGTCGCCAATTTGTCGCGCATCTCGGACGGCGCGGTGCGCCAATAGCGTGCCGGATCGCGCGCCCAGGCCTTGAGATCGCCGCACAGCACCAGCAGCAGCGAGCATTCGGTGATCTGCGGCTGATTCCACGACACCGCTTGAATCTGGCGGCGCAAGTCCCGGTCCTTGACCGCCACGAAGCGCCAGTTTTGGATATTGAAGGCGGTCGGCGCCAAAATCGCGGCCTCGAACAGCTGGCGTTCGTTCTCGGCGCTCAGTTCGTGGCTGGGGTCGAAGCTTTTGACCGAGCGGCGGGTTTCGATCGCGGTGAAGGTGTCCATATCGGCTCTCCCAATTATAAGGCTTGCTGGCGCTGGTGCAGCGCCAGGGTCAGATCCAGCGCCTTGACCGCTTGATCCAGGGTGGTGATGCCGCGCGCCGCCAACGCATCGATTTGGTGCAGCAAGACGGCGGCCGTCACCATCGCGTCGCCCAGGGCGGTGTGGCGGCCGGTGTTTTCAATGCCGTGGCGTTCGCACACCGCGTCCAGCGAATGCCCCGCGTCGGGGCCGTCCAGGTAATCCGACAGCATCATGGTGTCGAGCACCGGATTGTCGAAGGTGACCCCGGCCGATTTCTCCGACATCTTCAGGAACTTCAGATCGAAGGCGGCGTTGTGGGCGACCAGAACATCGCCGGCGGCGAAGGCCTTGAACTGACGCAGCGCCACTTGGATCGGCGGCTTGCCCTTGACCATGTCGTCGGTCAAGCCGTGGAAGCGGGTCGATTCCGGCGGGATCGGACGGCCGGGATCGACGACCCGCTCGAAACTGTCGCCCGACAGGATGCGGCCGTTGACGATGCGTACCGCGCCGATCTGCACGATCTTGTCGCCCGCCGACGGCGCCAAGCCGGTGGTTTCGGTGTCGAACACCACGAAGGTCAGGGACGACAACGGGCGCGCGCCGTATTCGCCGGTGTCCAGCGCCTTGGCCAGCAGGGTCATGTCGTAGAAGTCGGGGCGCGCCGGCAGCACCGCTTCGGGCAGCACCTCGGTTCCGCGCTTCACGCGGATGCGCAGCCGGGTCTCGCCGTCGCGATGTTCCTGGACCGCCCCCGCCACGCCGAAGCGCAACAGGGTATCCGAGTCCAAGGGCGGACCGGACCATAGGATTTCGATCCAGGCGGTGATGTCGTCATCGATTTCAGCCGCGAGATCGACGTTGGTTCCGGTCGCTTCGATCAAACCCGCCAAATGCGGGACCAGCGCGTGCGGATCGCCGTGCAGCCAAACCGGCAGGCCGGTGGCGGTCGCCTTGCCTTCGCCCAAACGCTGGCCGACGATCGAGAATAATTCGGCCGACGACACGTCGGCGTGGCGCCGCGTGCGCGCCGCATCGACCAGGGTGACGACATAGCCGGTGGCGCCGCCGGTTTCGTCGCGCAGCAAACTCATCCGTCCTTGAAACAGGCCCTTGCCGTCGAGACTTCCGGCCAGGAAGGGCATCCCGCGCGAGGCCTCGGGCCGGTTGGCCAGTTGCGAGAAGGCGTGCAAGACCTGCGCGCGGGCCAGGGTTTCGAACAGCGAGCGGCCCAGCCCCACCGGTCCGGCCGCCGCCAGCATGTCGACCGCCATCGGGTTGAACAGCACGATCTGGTGACGCAGATTGCAGACCAGCACGCTTTCGTGCAGATCGTTGACGATGGTGGCCAGCCGCCGGGCGTTTTCCTCGGCTTGGCGGGTCGCACCCTCCAGCCCCTCGGTCAATTGGCGCCGCGCCTCGGTTAGGCGGCCGCACAGGTGGTTGATGGCTTCGGGCAGCGGCGCGATCAGGGCGTAGCGGGCTTGGTCGATGCCGTTCTTGCGCGATCCGAAGGCGATCGCGCGGACCTCGGCGGCAAGCCGCCGGATGCGCCGGGTGATCTGATAATCGACGATCTTCCACGACATCACGAAAACCGCGGCACCGCCCGCCAAGGCCACCAGGGCCAGCGCTCCGAAAGCATCGCGCCCCGGGCCGTCGGGGACCAACGACACCCAAGCGCCGCCAATCGCCGCCGCATTGGCGAGGAAAACGAACAGCAACCAGGGAAAAGGGCCTTGCACGGCGGGGAAACCCAATCCTCAAAAACACCTGATGAGGAAGGATAGCGCGCGGGAACGGCCTCGGCAACAAAGGGGGGGGAGGAGAGTGCCGAAACCGTTCCCAACGGGCGCAAACCCGCCTGCGCAAGCCGAGAGACGTTACCGCCCATCAACTTAAGTAGTAGAATATATAAACGAAAGGATAGGGTCTAGCGAAAAATCCGGCCCAGCGAAAAATTGTCAGCCACCGTTGCCGGGGTTCAGTATGATCCTGGAAAAGGGAGGCAGCATGGACTTTCCGGCTCTGATTCTGAACGAAACCGCGGATGGCGGGGTAAGCGCCGCCCTTCGCCGCCTGACCCTTGCCGATCTGCCCGAGGGCGAGGTTCTGGTGCGGGTGTCGCATTCCTCCTTGAACTACAAGGATGGGATGGTCCTGAACGGCTTGGGCCGTTTGGTGCGGCGTTATCCGCATGTGCCGGGGATCGATCTGGCCGGGGTGGTCGAGGCGTCGGATTCGCCCGCCTTTCAACCGGGCGATGCGGTGCTGCTCAACGGCTGGCGGGTTGGTGAAACCCATTGGGGCGGCTATGGCGGCTATGCGCGGCTGCGGGCCGGATGGTTGACGCCGATGCCCGCCGGGCTGACCCCGCGCCGCGCGATGGCGCTGGGCACGCCGGGGCTGACCGCCCAGATGGCGCTGCTGGCGCTTGAGGAACACGGATTGTCGCCGTCCACCGAGGGCGAGGTGCTGGTCACCGGGGCGGCGGGCGGGGTCGGCGGCTTGGCTGTGGCGTTGCTGGCGGCATCGGGCTATCGGGTGGCCGCCGTGACCGGGCGGGCGGATCAGGCGGCGCGCCTGCGCGCCCTGGGGGCGGCCAGCATCTTGGACCGGGCCGAGATCGCCGACCCGGCCAAGCCCTTGTTGCCCGAACGCTGGGCGGGCTGTATCGACGCGGTCGGCGGCAGCACCTTGGCGGGGGTTCTGGCCTCGCTGCGGGCGGGCGGCGCGGTCGCCGCCTGCGGCAATGCGGGGGGCGTGGCGTTGTCGGGCACCATCTTGCCGTTCCTGCTGCGGGGCGTGGCCCTGCTGGGTATCGATTCTGCGCAGTGCCCGGTGGCGCGCCGGGCCGAATGCTGGCGGAGCTTGGTTTCGGTGATGCCGATGGAGGCGGTCGATGGGCTGGTCACCGAGGTGGGTTTGGGCGAGCTTCCCGTCCTGGGCCGGGCGATCTTGAAAGGCGAGGTCGCGGGCCGGGTGGTGGTCGATGTTTGGCGCTAGGGTCTTCGCGGCGCTGGCGGTGATCGCGGCGCTGGCGCCGGTTGCCGCCGACGCCAAGCCGAAGGGTTGCCTCAGCGACGGCGAGATCGTCACCGAACAAATGGTCCATCACGGTGTTTTCCTGCGCGAGGAGGCGTTGCGCTGCAACGACTATACGCCTGGAACCTGGGCGACCTGGGCAAAGTTCGACAAATCCTTTGGAACCCGTCTGGCCGCTCAGACCGCGTCGCGCGTCAAGGTGTTTCAGCGTGAATTTCCCGACGACTGGAAACGGATGCTGCTGCATTTCGACGGCAAGCTGGTGGTCTATTACCGCAATTATCCGCTGACCATGCCCTATTGCGGCGACGTCAAGAACTTGCTGGACCGCAACGCCAAGGGCGGCTGGGGCAGCTTTTCCAAGCAAGCCAAACTGCTACAAGACGTGGAGCGCCTGGACTGGAGGAGTTGTACCTCGTTGCGGTAACGACCGACGGCAGGCGCCTCTATTCCTCGGGCACCATCGGGCGCAGGGCATCAAGGGCGGCCAGTTCGGCTTCGTAGTGGGCAAGGGCGCGTCGGTGGAAATCCTGTTCCGGGCCGGTATGTTTTGCAAGAATGCCCCTACGGTCGGACACCTCCTTCGCAACGGCGTCGCGCACCGCGTAATAACCGACACGAGGAAGTTCGGGGGGATCGACCCAGAACCATCGTCCTTTCCGGAGCCAGACCTTATAGGTCACGTCCTCCTCATGCGATGTGGACGACGGGACGATTTTACGTTGATCGCCTTCGCGCTCTGCGGTCGCGATCACGTGGTAGCGCGCGGTGATCAGAGCCTTGGTCCTGGTTTCCATGTGCACATCGGTGATTCGCCATGAAGTGACGACGATCAACAGGTCGTTATTAGGAAAAAAGTTCTCCCGCGGCTCGGGGCCGCAATCGCAGTCGATGGGAAAAAAGGATCGACCATCGGAGTACAAAACATGGCCATGAAGGGGGATGCAATCCCCCTCGAAGTTAGTGGTCAAAAGCGCCGACAAGAACGCCTCTGGCCCGTCCGCCGCAAAGGATGGAACGGGGAGGAGGGCAAGGAGAGCCGCAACGATGAACAGCCAGCGTCTCATCGGGGTTCCTCGGGAACCATCGGCCGCAGTGCGTCAAGGGCGGCCAGCTCGGCTTCCAAGAAGGCCAGGGATCGGCGTTTGAGTTCCAGCACCTCGCCGGAATTCAAGGCCATGCTCTCTCGTAACCGCGCCGTTTCCTGCGCGTCCGCGTCGCGCACCGCCCAAAAGCCGATGCGGGGAACCGGTGGCGGATCAACCCACAGCCAGCGGCCTTTACGACGCCAAACCTTGTAGACCATGTCCTCCTCATGTGGCGAGGGGATAACTTTCCGGTTGTGTTTGTCGGCCCACCCTTCGATGGACGCAACCACGCGGTAGCGCACGGTAACCAGCGCCTTGGTCCGCGTTTGCATGTCAACGCCCGTGATCCGCCACGCGGTGACGAGGACGACCGGTTCGTCCATGGGGTAAAAATTTTCCCGGGGCTCCGAACAATCGCAATCGCCGAGCGTCGGGCCTTTGTCGTCGGTGTAAAGAACGTTGTCGTGGCGGGGGAAGCTGTCGCCCGCGAAATCGGAGGTTAAAAGCGCCGACAAGAACGCCTCCGGCCCGTCCGCCGCGATGGAGGGAACAGGGAGGAGGGCGAGGAGGATGGAAAAAAAGGATAGCAGGCGTCTCATCGGCGCTTCACCTTATTTTTGATAACGGAAGTAGTGTGGCGTGCCCTGAAAATCTCCTACGCGCGCAGGTCCGAATACTATGCCATCTCGATGCGCCGATTCAACCTGGTCATTACCACTGTAAATCGCCATGTGGTTATGCCCGTCATAGACAACGATATCGCCGGGCTGGCGTTGATCGGGTGGGACTTCCTGAAAGGGGATCTTCCCCAGTGCCGCAGCACCCGGAAACTCACCGCTTGGGGTGTAGGGATAGGGTAGTCCCGCCTCGCGGTAGATTTTGTTGACGGTCCCCGAGCAGTCTCCCCCTTTTTGATTCTCGGCGTTTTTACCGGCCAAGGGTGTCCCCTTCGGGGCGTAGGGTGTGTGCCTCCACCCCTTCGCCTCGCCGACGATTTCCTGACCTTTCTGGGGCGAGATATCGCGGTTGGTCAGCAAGGTGGTTGCGCGCCGTATGACCGGGGGCGGGGCGGGCGGTTTCGGGAACATGCTGGGGTAAAGGATGCGCGCCGCCCGGCTGAACGGGTCTTCGTTGGTCCAGCGGCCGTGTTGGTCGCGCGGTTCATTCGGGTTGTAAGGCACGATGTGTTCTCCATGAAGAATAGGAGATGTCACGATACCCGCACTGGAACGGCGCGTTAAACCCGCACTATTTCACGAATTGAAAATAGTTTTATTGTATCCAGAAATATCAAATGCGGCTGTATTGGTGATCGCAAGAATCAATACTGTATTTTTACGGCCAGCACAAAATAGGGTGTTGACGGCCCCAAAACGCAAGCGCCCCGGCGGGAAACCCGCCGGGGCGCTGCAAATCCGAACCCGGTAACCCGGAAGCCTAGGCTTCCGAACCGCCGCCGGTGGTCGCCAGATACATGATCAGCGACAGCCACAGCGCGCTAAGCGCCAAGCCGACATAAATCAGGATGTTCATCGGGCTGGCGGCGCCGAACAGCGCGCCAAAAACAGAGCCGCTCAAATAGAGCACGATCACCAACACGCCGGCCACCGTCATGCCGAGAACTTTCAGAAGGACGCTCATCTCACGCTCCTTGAATGTCGCGCCGACACCATCCGCCGGCCCCCTTCCTCAGTATCTAGCAGAAACATTCGCAGCGGGAAAGCGCATTTCAACGATATTTCACGCTTTTCGATCGGGGTGGGGGGGGATATACCCAAGGAGTGGGACCCCACGGATCCAGGGAGGGCGGTCATGAGCGGTAAACTGATCTCGGCGTCGGACGCGAACGCGATCGTCGCGGGACGGCATGGCAATCCGTTCGGCGTTCTCGGGCCGCACCGGCTGGGCGAGCGCGCCGTGGTGCGCGCGTTCCGGCCCGGCGCGCGCCGCGCCTGGGTGGTCTCGGTGTCGGGCGAAATGGAAATGACCCGCCTGCACGACGATGGCCTGTTCGCCGTCGCCGCCGAGTGGCTGAGCGAATACCGCCTGAAATTCGATCTCGGCACCGGGGTCGAGACCGTCGATGATCCCTACCGCTTCGGCCCCGTGCTGGGCGACCTCGATATCCATTTGCTGGCCGAGGGCAATCACCGGCGGCTTTACGACAAGCTGGGCGCGCATCCCATCGTGCATGGCGGCGCGGCGGGGGTGCATTTCGCGGTGTGGGCGCCGAATGCCCGGCGGGTGTCGGTGGTCGGCGATTTCAACGGCTGGGACGGGCGGCGTCACATGATGCGCCTGCGCCACGATGCCGGGGTTTGGGAGATCTTCATTCCCGCCTTGGATGTCGGCACGCTGTATAAATACGAATTGATCGGCAAGAGCGGCGACTTGCTGCCCTTGAAGTCCGACCCCTGCGGCCATTACGCCGAGGTGCCGCCGAAAACCGCCTCGGTGGTGTGGAGCGAGGACAAACGCCCCTGGCGCGACGGCGAATGGATGGCCGGGCGCAAGGCGATCAACGACCGGCACGCGCCGATCAGCATCTACGAGGTACATCTGGGCTCGTGGATGCGGGTGGCCGAGCAGGGTAACCGTCCGCTGTCCTATCACGAATTGGCCGACCGCTTGGTCAGCTATGTCCGCGAGATGGGCTTTACCCATGTCGAGCTGCTGCCGGTGCACGAGCATCCGTTTTCCGGCTCGTGGGGGTACCAGCCGGTGGGGCTGTTCGCGCCGACCAGCCGCCACGGCAATCCCGACGATTTCCGCATCCTGGTCGAGGCCCTGCACGCGGCGGGGATCGGGGTGATCGTCGATTGGGTCGCCGGGCACTTCCCCAGCGATCCGCACGGCCTGCACTATTTCGACGGCACTCATCTGTATGAGCATGAAGATCCCCGTCTGGGCAAGCACAAGGACTGGGACACGCTGATCTACAATTACGGCCGGCGCGAGGTGTCGAACTTCCTGATTTCGAACGCCTTGTACTGGATGGACCGCTTCCATATCGACGGCCTGCGGGTCGATGCGGTGGCCTCGATGCTGTACTTGGATTATTCGCGCGATCCGGGCGAATGGATCCCCAACATGTATGGCGGCAACGAGAATCTGGAAGCGATCGACTTCCTTAAAAAGATGAACGAATCGGTTTACGCCGAATATCCCGATGCCTTGACGGTGGCCGAGGAATCGACCGCGTGGCCGATGGTGTCGCGCCCGACCTGGCTGGGCGGCCTGGGGTTCGGCTTCAAGTGGAACATGGGCTGGATGAACGACACGCTCCGTTATTTCTCGAAGG
>CAIULK010000163.1 GCA_903899885.1 uncultured Rhodospirillaceae bacterium | reverse complement strand
GCAATATCGGCGGCGGCAACCATGACCGCTTCACCAACCCCGCCTTTCCCGGCGTCATGATCACGGTGCCAAGGCATAGAGAACTTACCCCCGGAACGGCTCGTTCGATCGCCCGCGCCGCAGGCTGGATTTAGGGAGGGAGCAATGCCCTATTTTGTAGGAATTATCGATGGTGGGGGCGATGCATGGGGGGTGCGCTTCCCCGACCTGCCCGGCTGCGTCGGAGCAGGCGCCACGCCGGAAGCGGCCATCACCGATGCCGCGCAATCCCTTCGCGACGTGCTGGACTACAAGCAACGATGCGCAAGTCCGGTCCCGGCATTGAGTGATCTGTCTTCCGTCATCGCATCGGAAGAAATCGGAGAGGGCGAGTACGCCGTCCTCATCCCTGTGATGATCGATGCGGGACGCACGGTGCGCAAGAATTTAACCTTCGATGCCGGTGCCTTGGAGGCTATCGAAGAGGCTGCTAAACTACGCGGTTTGACCTGTTCCGCCTTTCTTGCGAGTGCGGCGCGGGAAAAAATCGAAGGCATGCGATAGGCCGTGTCCTCTCGGCGCTAGCGAACCCGGGATGAAAAAACTCATGGCGGACATTCCGCATGTGCAGCAACATGTGTATGCTATGAAGCATCCTTCGATCGCGGAGTCTCGCCATGCTTGCCACGGCATCGCCCTTATCCCATCCGCGGGCCGTTCGGCTTAGCGCGCTGGTCAGCCCCGCCGAAAATGCCATTATCGCCCGCAAGGCAGAGGCGGCCGGATTGTCGATCAGCGCCTATCTGCGCGAACGCGCCCTTGGCGACGATCAGGACGCGCTGCGCCAAGTGGATGCGATTATCGCCGGGATGGAACAGTCCCTGGACACCGCCATCGCGGAAGTCGGCATCGTTCTCGCCCGCATGCGGGCCGGGAACGGCCAATGAGTGATTGGTTTGACCGCATTGCCCGGTTGGCGGCGCTCAGCGAACGGATGACTGTCCTGACCGATGGCGTCCGCGCTCTTGCCGGCAAGGTGGATGACCATCAGACCCGGCTGGTGCGGCTGGAAACCATTGTCGAAATCACGCGGCCAGACGGTGGGACGCTGCGCTTCACGAACGACCGATAACGTTCAAGGACCCCCATGACCCAGCTTTTCGATTTGATCGTGCGTCGCGGCAGCGTCGTCACCCCGTCGGGGATCGTCGCCGCCGATATCGGCTGCCGTGCCGGGCGGATCACCGCCTTGGGCGATCTGGGGGCGGCCTCGGCCGATCGGGTGATCGACGCCGTGGGGCTGACCGTGTTGCCCGGCGTGATCGACACCCAGGTGCATTTTCGTGAACCGGGCATGGAGCACAAGGAGGATCTGGCCACCGGCACGGCGGCCGCCGCCTTGGGCGGTGTCACCACCGTGTTCGACATGCCCAACACCAAGCCCTCGACCACCACGCCCGAGGCCTTGGCCGATAAGCTGGACCGCGCCAAGGGCCGCGCCTGGACCGACCACGCCTTTTATCTGGGCGCGTCCGAGGAAACCATCGGACGATTGGCCGAATGGGAACGCCTGCCCGGCTGTGCCGGGATCAAGATTTTCATGGGGTCCTCGACCGGCTCGCTGCTGGTCGCGGACGACGCCGCCTTGGCCCGGGTTTTGGCCGACGGGCGGCGCCGGGTCGCCGTGCATTGCGAGGACGAGTCCCGCCTGAACGAGCGCAAGGCCTTGGTCGAGGGCGGCGCCCATCCCCGCCTGCATCCCGAATGGCGCGACGCCGAGACCGCGTTGCGCGCCACCACCCGGCTGATCAAACTGGCCGAATCCCTGGGTCGCAAGGTGCACGTGCTGCATGTGACCAGCGCCGGGGAAATGGCATTTCTGGCCGATCACAAGGATATCGCGACGGTCGAGACCTCGCCTCAACATCTAACGCTGGAAGCGCCGGACTGTTACGACCGCCTGGGCACCCTAGCGCAGATGAATCCGCCGATTCGCGATGCCACCCACCGCGCCGCCCTGTGGCAAGCGGTGCGTGACGGGGTGGTCGATATGCTAGGGTCCGATCACGCGCCGCACACGCGGGAGGAAAAGGCCAAACCCTATCCGCAAAGCCCGTCGGGAATGCCCGGCGTGCAAACGCTGCTGCCCCTGATGCTGGACCATGTCGCGGCCGGGCGGCTCAGCCTGGAACGTTTGGTCGATCTGACCTCGGCCGGACCGGCCCGCGTGTTCCAGATCATCGGCAAGGGCCGGATTTGCGTCGGCTATGACGCCGACCTCACACTGGTCGATTTGAAGGCCCGGCGCACCATCACCAACGCATGGATCGCCAGCCGTTGCGGCTGGACGCCGTTCGATGGCACCACGGTGACCGGCTGGCCGGTCGCCACCATCTTGCGCGGCGCCGTGATCATGCAAGACGACCAGTTGGTGGGGACCGCGCGAGGGATTCCAGTTCGCTTCTGACCCGTTCCACCACCGGCTCCCATTCGCCGGGGGCGGCTTGGCGGAACAGCCGCATGCTGGGATACCAGGGCACGTCGTCGCGGCCCGCGATATAACGCCAGTCGGGCGCGAAGCAAGCCAGCAGCCACACCGGGCGGCCCAAGGCGCCCGCCAGATGCGCCACCGAGGTATCGACCGAGATCACTAGGTCCAGCCCGGCCATCACCCGCGCGGTATCCAAAAAATCGCCGAGATCGTGGCGAACCAGCGGCGCCCCCGCGCCCATCGGCTCGCCGCCCACCTGCAACGAATGGAACTCGACCCCTGGTACCGCGAACAGCGGCGCCAGCCGGCCGAAGGGGATCGAGCGGTTGTGGTTGTTCTTCTGATTGGGATTACCCGACCACACCAGCCCGACTCGTAGGGTGGACGCGGGGGCGAGGCACGAGGTCACCTCGGCCAGCGGGCCGTCCCACGGCGTTCCCGGAAACAAGCGCGGAAGGCTCATCAGCGGAATGTGAAGATCAAAGGCGGGGAGCGGGCCGCCCTGGGCGACGACCTGCCCGGCCAGCCCCTGGAACAGCCGGACCAACGGCTTTTGCACCTCGAACACCACGCGGGCCCGAAGCCGCGGCACATAACGGGCGAAATTCAAACTGTCGCCAAAGCCTTGCTCGGCCCACACCAGCAGCGTTCGTCCGCCCAGATCCTCGCCCTGCCAGACCGGAATTCCCGCAAAGCGCGGCGGCGTGATGCCGGCGGCGAAGCGCGCCTCGTGATCGAGCCAGCCGTTTGCGAAATCGCCCGCCTGCAACAAGGCCAGCGCCCGGTTATAGCGGACCGCCGCGTCACCGGGATTGGCTTCCAGCGCTTCGGTGTAGGCGGCGGCGGCGGCCACCGGATCACCGCCCTCGCGCAGCGCGATGCCCAGATTGTTCAAGGCCAGCGGCCATCCCGGTTTCGAGACCAGGGCTTGCCGATAGGCGGCCACCGCCTCGCCCAACCGGCCCGCCTCGAACAGTGCCATCCCCAAATTGTAATGCGCGTCGGCAAGGCCGGGGAACCGCAGGACCGCGCTTCGTAGCGCCGCCACCGCGTCATCGACCCGGCCCAGTTGAATCAGCGCGGCCCCGAGATTGCCGAACGCGGCGCCATATCCGGTGTCCACGGCCCGCTGGTAGGCGGCCAACGCCTCGCCCGCCCGCCCTTGACGTTGCAAAACCACGCCCAAGCCGTTCCAGGCGGCACCGCAATCCCCGGACTCGGCCAATAGCTCACGGAAGACCGCTTCCGCCGACGAAAATTGGCCTTTTTGCGCCAATTCGACCGCCCGCTTGACCTCGGTCACGGAAAAATCATCACACATCGGGTTGTAAACCTATTCTCCCGGCGCGGGGATCGGCGTAAGGTCCGATCCGTCAAACCTTGCACGTTAAAGTTTTACGAGCAAACCTTTCACGGTAAAGGCGGACACCATGAAGCCCCATCGCTGGCACGAAGTTAACCAGTTGAGCGAACTGCTGGAAGCCGAAATCGACGGACGACCGTTTGACCGGGACCAAGCCCATCGGCTTGCCTGCGTGTTGGCGGAATTCCACCCGGAAATCCGGCAAAGCATGGATCAGATTTGCTCGCGGATTTCAGAATCCGGCTGCTCGACCTAACGGATCGGGGCCGAAGCCGGGACGAAGCCGATCAACCGGTCGTTTCCCTGAAGATAGGCCTGGGCATAGCAGGTCGGCCGCCCGAGGGTGGCGTAGCAATAGACCTGCGGCGGCGGCGGCGGCGTACCGGGCCAATCGACGCAATAAGCCCCCAGGCGCTCGGCCCTCGGCGTAGAACAATCGCGGCCGGTGACCCAGGTCGCGACATGGTCGAACAGGGTTTTATGGGTGCCGACAAGGCTGAGCACTTCGAGATTGGTCCACATCTCGGGCGCTTTTATTTTGCCGGTTTCGGTTTCAATACCATGCGCCGTGATCATATCGACACAGCCGCCCAGCGGCAGCATCGCCCCAAGGGCGAGAAGGGCGGCAACCGCTGCCGGAACAGACCCGATCATTCTGATCATGGCTAGGACCCTATTGCTTTTAAGCTTATAGTGAACGCCCAAAGTGGTGACGAATCAATAAAAATGCGAGGACGACATGGCCGCGTTGGAAACCCCCGTCTGTGATTTCGGCTGGCCCGCCCCGGATTTCCGCCTGCCCGGTATCGACGGCCGCCTCTGGTCGCTGTCCGAGGTCACGGGGCCGAAGGGCACGCTGGTGATGTTCATCTGCAACCACTGCCCCTATGTCAAGGCGGTGATCGAACGCATCGTGCGCGATGCCCGTGACCTAGCGCCCTTGGGCATCGGCGTGGTGGCGATCATGTCCAACGACACCGACGCCTACCCCGAGGATTCCTTCGCCGCGATGAAGGAATTCGCGCACATCCACGGTTTCGGCTTTCCTTACCTGATCGACGAAACCCAGCGCATCGCGCGTGAGTACGGTGCCGTCTGCACGCCGGATTTCTTCGGCTTCGACGCGGATTTGGGCTTGCAGTACCGCGGCCGCCTCGATTCCTCGCGCCGCGAAACCGTTCCCGATGCCCGGCGCGAGTTGTTCGAGGCGATGTGCCAGATCGCCGAAACCGGCAAGGGCCCGGCCGAGCAAATCCCCAGCATCGGTTGCTCGATCAAGTGGAAAGAGGAATAGGTCGGCCACCACGGAAATGAGACAATTGCGGTTCCGTCCGGCACGCACTATCTTGTCGCGGCCACTTTAGGACCGGAGCCACCCCTTGACCAATTCGAACGACGATGCCCAAGCCGATCTTCTAATCCAAGAGGTGGACGAGGATCTGCGCCAAGAGCAGATGGTCAAGCTGTGGAAACAATATGCCAACCTGTTCATCGGCGTGGCCGTGGCGGCTGTGCTGGCTGTGGCGGGCTGGCAAGCCTGGAACGGCTGGCAGCGCCAGCAAAAGCAAGACTCGGCGCGCCGATACAGCGAGGCGGTCGATCTGATCGCCGCGAAGAAAACCACCGACGCGATGACCGCGCTGGACGCCCTGGCCGGAAGCGGCACCCAAGGCTACCGCGTGCTGGCCGATCTGAAACGGGCGGAAGTTCGGGTCGCCCAAGGCGACGGTGCCGCCGCCGCCGCGATTTTGGACAGCGTCGCCGGTTCCTCGGCTGATCCGCTGATCAAGGATCTGGCGCGGCTGAAGTCGGCCTATCTGCAATTGGACAACAAGGAACCAGCCGTCGTCGAGGCGATCGCCGCCCCCTTGTCGGCCGAATCCAGCCCGTGGCGGTTTTCCGCCCGCGAGATCTTGGCGATGTGCGCGCTAAAACGCGGTGACGCCGCCCGGGCGCGCGAGATGCTGGGCCATCTGGCCGACGATCCGGCCGCGCCCCAGGGATTGCGCGCCCGCGATGCCGAATTGCTGGCCTCGATTCCTGTTTCCGGCCCAGATTCGGAGTCCAAACCATGAAGATCATTGGCCGGATCATCCCCCTTCTGGCGTTGTTGACGCTGGCGGCCTGCGGCGACGACTCGTGGATCGGCGAGAAGAAGGCGCCGCCCTTGCCCGGCAAACGTATTTCCGTGCTGACCCAAGACAAACAGCTTCAGCCCGAACTGAAAAGCGCGGCCGACATTTTGTTGCCGCCCCCCGAACCCAATGACGACTGGCCCCAAGCGGGCGGCTACGCCAACCACGCCATGCACCACATGGATGTTGGCGACTCATTGAAACAAGTGTGGTCGACCAATGTCGGCGAGGGATCGGGCAAACGGGTCAAGCTGCTGGCCCAGCCGGTCATCGCCGAAGGCCGGGTGTATACCGTCGATGCCCAAAACGAAGTGACGGCGCTAAACGCCAAAACCGGCAAGACCGTGTGGACAACCGACATCACGCCCGAGGATATCGACGGCGGGTCGAGCGGGGGGCTGGCTTACGACAATGGCCGCATCTTCGTATCGACCGGTTTTGCCCAGATGGTGGCGTTGGATGCGGCAAGCGGCAAGGTGATCTGGCGCCAAGCCCTGTCGGGTCCGATGCGCGGCGCGCCGACGGTGTTCGGCGGGCGGATTTTCGTGATTACCGTCGATAATCAAACCCACTGTCTGGCGGCCGACGACGGCCGGGTGCTGTGGTCGCAACAAGGCACCACCGAACAAGCGGCCCTGCTGGCGGGCAACAGCCCGGCGGTCGATGGCAACGTCGTGGTGGTCCCCTATTCCTCGGGCGAGGTTTACGCGCTGCGGGCCGAAAACGGCGCCGTCTTGTGGCAAGATTCGCTGACCACGCTCAGCCGCACCCAAGGTGCCGCGCGGCTGACCGATATCGGCGGCCGCCCGATCATTGATCGCGGCCGGGTTTATGCGGTCAGCCATGCCGACATGCTGGTGTCGATCGATCTGCGATCGGGACGCCGCATTTGGGAACGCGATATCGGCGGCATTCAGTCGCCCTGGATCGCCGGGGATTATCTGTATCTGATCACCAACAACAACGAGGCGATCGCCGTCGAGGCGAAAACCGGCAAGATCGTCTGGATCACCCAGTTGAAGACCTGGAAGGATTCCGAGGCCAAGACCGGCCGCATCGTGTGGGCCGGGCCGGTGCTGGCCAACGACCGCCTGATCTTCGGCTCGTCGCACGGCTATCTGCTGACCCTGTCGCCCTATACCGGCGAGGTGCTGGGCACCTTGGAGGCTTCGGCCGGCGTCACCATCCAGCCCGCGATCGCCGGGGGCACCATCTATTTCTTCACCGACGACGCCGACGTCGTGGCTTACCGGTGATCGCTTGACCCTCACCGTCGCAATCGTCGGGCGCCCCAATGTGGGCAAATC
>CAIULK010000162.1 GCA_903899885.1 uncultured Rhodospirillaceae bacterium | reverse complement strand
TGCGGGTGCAGGAGCTGTTCATCGATGGTGTTTTTCCCCATCTGACGGCAATGGGCGAGCGTCAGCCCTGTCCGGTGCTGTATCAAACGATGGTGATCAACGCGAACGGCGACGTCTCGATTTGCTGTCTCGATACCTTCGGCCGAACCGTGGTGGGAAACGTCTTCGAACAGGGCGTCCGCGGCGTTTGGTTGGGCGAGGCGTTCAACTGGATTCGCCGGATGCACGAAACCGGCCGCGCCGAGGAGATTGCCTTGTGCCGCAACTGCGTGCGTTGGGCCGCAGACGAGTATCGGGAAGAGGTGGCGGACGGGCTTCTGATCCGCCGTTCGAGCGAGATGACCTATTACAACCGGACCGACCGCATCAAGAACTGGACCGGCAACATGCTGGCCAATCACCGGCTGTCCAAGAAATGAGAAAGTGACCCGGATGGACGAGCAGGCGTTTCTCAGCACCAACAAACTGCTGCGCCATGTCGAGCGTTTGGCCGAATGGCGCCAAGACGGGATAACCCGCGCGCCGATTTCGGTGGGCGTCGCCCTGACCAATATCTGCAACCATCGCTGTCCGGCCTGTAACGGCGCCCCGGGGCTTTTGGGGCTGAAGGGCGATACGACGTCGATTCCCTTCGATCTGCTCGAACGCTTGGTCCCGGAAATGGCGGCGTTGGGGGTCAAGGCCGTGCCTTTGGCGGGGGGCGGTGACCCGACCTGTCATCCCCGCGCCGCCGATGCGCTGCGGCTATTCAAACAGCACGGCATTGAAACCGGCATGTTCACCAACGGCCAATTGTTGCGCGACGATCTGCTCGAGGCCGCCAATGATTGCCTGACCTGGATCCGGATTAGCTTGGATGCCGACAATCCGGCGATGTACGCCCAGACCCACGGCATGGGCGAGGGCGATTGGCGGAAGGTTCTGCATAATATCGAACGCCTGGTCGCGGCCCGCCGCGCGAGCGGGTCGCCGATCGTCATCGGAACCAGCATGCTGATCGGGCCGCACACGATGGCGGGTATCGTCGGCGCGGCCCGAATCGCCCGCGATCTGGGCGCCGATTATCTGCGCCTGCGCCCATTTTTTACCTGGGACGGAAAATTACCCTTCAGCCGCGAGCAGGCCGAAGAGGTCCGTGCGTTGCTCGCCGAGGCCGCCAGTCTGGCGACGCCCGATTTCAAGGTCGCCTATCCGAGCGCGCGGACCGACTGGATCGCGGACGGGGCGCCGCCGCCCGCCCCCTACAAGGCCTGTCATATCCATCATTTCACCACCCAGATCCAGCCGGACTGCAAACTTTATCTGTGCTGCCATACGCTGGATAATCCAAAATATTGCCTTGGCGATCTGCGCCAAGACAGTTTTGGGGCCATCTGGCGGTCGGAGCGGCGCCGGAATGTCTTTGAAAACATCGATTATGCCGATTGCGCCACGCCCTGCCAGATGATGTCGCACAACGCGTTGCTCGATTTTCTTGATACGCCGTTGATGCACGAGAATTTTATCTAAGGATGTCGGGATGAAGATCGCCTTTGTCGATTTGACCCATACGGGCCGATATATCCATGCGATCAATTTCTCGCTGGGGATCGGCTATGTCGCCGCCCACGCCAAACAGGAATTGCCCGGCATCTCGGTTCATCTGTTCAAGTATCCGGCGGCGCTGTCGGCGTGGTTGGAGGAGAACCAGCCGGATCTGGTGGCCTTTTCCAATTACATGTGGAACCAGCGCCTGCACCTGACCTATGCGCGGGCGGTCAAGGCGCGTTGGCCGAAAACGGTTACCGTATTCGGCGGCCCGAATTTTCCCACGGCACCGGACGAGCAGACCCGCTTTCTCGCCGAACGTCCCGAGATCGACTTTTACATCGACGGCGAGGGGGAACAGGCCTTCGCCTTGTTGTGCCGGACCGTGAGGGACGCCGGGGGGGCGGACGCCGTCAAGGCGGCGAAAACCGCGATCGCCAATACCCGCTATCTGTCTGGCGGCGGGCTGGTGGCGGGCGCGATGCTGCCGCGCATCACGGATCTCGACGAAACCCTGCCGTCGCCCTATCTGACCGGTTTGCTTGATCCCTATTTTGACGGCAAGTTGACGCCGATGGTCCAGACCTCGCGCGGGTGCCCGTATTCGTGCACCTATTGCCACGACGGCATCGGCTACATG
>CAIULK010000161.1 GCA_903899885.1 uncultured Rhodospirillaceae bacterium | reverse complement strand
GCTGACCCTGGAACATGACGCCGCCGACACCGCCGCCCGCGCCAGGACCGTCGCAACCTCCGCCGGTCAGGCCGCCACGACGGTGGAAACGGTCGCCGCCGCCGCCGAGCAACTGGCGTCGTCGATCGCCGAAATCACTCAGCAAGTCAGCCACTCGATCGCCGCCTCGGCCCAGGCGGTCGAGGCCGCCGACCGCGCCACCGCCACGGTTCAGTCGCTGTCGCGCACATCCTCCGAGATCTCGGCGGTGGTTAGTTTGATCAACGATATCGCCAGCCAGACCAATCTGCTGGCGCTTAACGCCACAATCGAGGCGGCCCGCGCCGGCGAAGCGGGCAAGGGCTTTGCCGTGGTGGCGAACGAGGTCAAGCATCTGGCCAATCAGACGGCGAAAGCAACCGGGGACATCTCGCACCGGATCGACGCCGTGCAATCGGAAACCGGAATCATGGTGGCCGCCCTGGACGACGTGGTTGCCACCATCCGCCGGATGGAATCCGTCGCCAACGGCATCGCCGCCGCGGTCGAGGAACAAAACGCCGCCACCCTGGAAATCGCCCGCAACGTCGAGCGGGTCGCCAAGGGAACCGGCGAGGTGTCGCAGATCATCGAGGGCGTCCAACAGGCCGCCAGCCGCAACGGCGACGGGGCAACGCAGGTCCGCCAAGCCTCGCAACGACTGTCCGAAGTGGCGCTCTCGCTTCGCCGTTCGGTGGAAGGCTTCCTGACCTCGGTCGAGCGGGCTTAACCTTTACCGGCCGCTCAACTGCGCCTTGGCCAGAGTCGCCACCTTGCCCAGATGGGCGACAAGGCGCGACGATAGGTGGGCGAAGCGGCCGAGCGAGCCCATTTCCCGTTCGGCGTCGGTGCGCTTTCCCGCCAGGGCCAAACCCAGGATCTTGCCCGCTTCTTGGTGGAACTGGGCGTGCAGATCGTGAATCTCGCCATAGACCGGGGTGTTGCGGAACCCGGCGGGAACCGTGTTGCCGTTGAGCCAGCGCCCGAACTCGCATTTGACGTCGGACGATGCGTCGGCCACCGACACGTCGCTGTGCCCGGTCTGCGCGGCATCGCGCAGCCGCGCCTTCCACAGGCCGTGCGCCCCGGCCGCCTTGCTGAGCGAAGCCACCAACCCTTCCAGATCATGGTGCGAGCAACCGCCGCAAACCGGTTCCTGCTGCTTGGCGACGGCCGCCGCCGCCCCGTCGCCGCCCAATTTGAAGCGTTCGATCTCGTGGCAGGTTTGATCGGCCAGCCGCGACAATTCCACCATCGTCGCGGTGATTTCCTCGGACGCGGCGGCGTTGCCCTCGCCGATATTGCGCAGTTCGCCGATCGACGAGCGGATTTGGGTGACGGCGGCTTGCTGCTGTTCCATCGCGGTGGCGATCGCCTCGGCCATCCGGTCACCCTCGGCGACGCTCAACGCCACCTGGGTGATGCTGGTCTTAACGGTTTTCGCCATCTCGACGCCGCGCAGGGTTTCCGCCCCCGCCTTGGTGATCAGATCGACGATTTCGCCCACCGATTTGCCGGAATGATCGGCCAAGCGCCCGACTTCCTCGGCGACCACCGCGAAGCCCTTGCCGGCATCCCCCGCGCGCGCCGCCTCGATCGCCGCGTTCAAGGACAGCATGTTGGTCTGGCTGGCGATTTGGCCGATGACGTCGGTGATCTTGCCGATTTGCAGGCTCGACGCCGCGATGGCATCGACCACGCCGACCATCACATCCATCTGACGCCCGCCGACATCGGCCAGACCGGCCGCCTCGCGCGAATGGTTGCTGCTGACATGAGCGTTGTGCGAAACGTCGGAAATCGCGCTGGCGGTTTGATCGATCGCCACCGACACCTGCTTGAGCGCGTTGAGCTGGCCCTGGGCGCCATCGGAAATCTGGCCGACCGCCGACGAGGCTTGACCGCTGGCGGTCGCGACATAACGGACATTGCTCATGATTGACCGCAACGCGCCGGACAATTGATCGAGCGAGCGGTTGACGTTGTCCTTCAACAGCCCGGCGCCGCCCTTGGCCTCGACCGCGACCCGCGCGGTCAAATCGTTTTCGGCGACCTTGGCCATCACGCCGCCGACCGCGTCCATCACCTCTTCGATTTCGGCGACCAGTTCGTTGAAGGCTTGGGCGGTTTGCCCGAATTCGTCATGGCTAACCACCGGAACCCGGCGCGACAGATCGCCCGTGCGCGCGATATCAAGGATCGAAGCCTGCAAACGGCCAAGCGCGCCGATCGCCATGCGGACCAAGCTGATCGCCAACCCGGCGCCGATCGCCACCGCGACCACCGAAACCACCGAGACCAGAACTCGGATCAACCCGGCGACCGACTGGCTTTCATCGGCGTTGGTTTGGCCTTCCTTGAGCTGACGGGCGATATCGGCATCGACCAGCACCGCCACCGCGCCATATTGATCCTGCGACGGCCCTTTGAATACCGCCAGCGCCTCGGCGATTTGCTTTTGCCCGGCCAAGACGGCGATCTTGCGGCTGTCGTCCAGATAAAGGCTGGCGGCCGAGGACAGCGCCGTCCGGTCGGAACCGCTGGCGGCGTGCGCGCCGTAATCGCCGAAATCCCGGGTCCAGGCCGCCAGCAGGCTCGAAAGCCGCGCCGCCGCCTTTTGCGCCTCGTCGTCATTGGCCGCCAGGACCACCGCCGCCTCGCCCAAGCGGATCTCGGCAAGATCGCTCTTCAGCTTGCCCGCCAGCGACACAGATGGAAGATCGTGGGACGACAGCGCCGCCATCCGCTCGACCACGATATTCAATTCGCGGAACACCACCCCACCCGGAATCAGCGTCAACAGGACCATGATCCCCAACGCCACCGTCAGCTTCAAACGAAACGACATCCCCCACCCTCCCCAGGCATCCTATTTCATGTTCGGCTTTGAGAGGGCTTAAACGGCCCTCCCGAAGCGGGGCCGCCACCCCGAAAACCAAACAAAACGTTTGTTCGGTTGTAAAATGCGCGAACGTCGGCGAAATCGTCAAGACTTTCTCCGTATATAATGCGTATACGCCTAAGGCTATTCCTTCCTTAAAACAGAAAACGGTACCTTAGCATTACATGCAAAAAACAGGCAGGGCCGGTGGCAACGGCACTTTTGAATTTCTGCCGGTTGCCGTCCCATCACTCCGCTCTAGCGGATCGCGAATAGCGTCGTTTTCGCCTTGCGGCCACGCCCGATGATCCAAGACCGCGAGCGCGCACCTTGCAGGCGACAACCACGCTGCGCAACCCATCCAACGCTATCCATCGGTTCCGGACGCAGATTTACGACTTATCCGTAAATAGATGTTAACCCAGGCGTCGGTATCGCGGCCCCACGGTTGAGCGTGGAGGGAAGCCATGAAGAAGGTTCAGTCCTGGGAGGTGTAGGACGAATTCTGGGCGCGGATTGAGCCGCTTGTGCGCCGATAAAGCCTACAACGGCACGCCCGCGCTGGCCATCAGCACCGCCCACGGCTACATCCCACACGTCTGTCCGCGCGGGGAAGAGGCCAAGCGGTCATCCTCGACAACCTTGTTACCCACAAGAGCCCAAAGGCCGCCCAGATGCTCAAG
>CAIULK010000160.1 GCA_903899885.1 uncultured Rhodospirillaceae bacterium | reverse complement strand
CGGGTTACCGCCACCGGGGAGGCGCTTTCTACCCAAACCGCCCCCCCCCTGCAAGCGGTTTTTTCAAAAAAGTTTCGCGGAGCCTTCCGCGCGGCTTTCTACGCGAGCACCGCACGCGCGTCAGCGCGATGGTCGCGCGAATTATCATGATTTCTTCACGGGGCTCTGGCATGATCCTTCCCATCGTTTTTTTTCTGGTCGCCACAAGGGGGGCTCGTTTCATGCGCACCATTTTTTCCGCCCTCGGACTCGCGTTGACGGGGGTTCTGCTGTCGGGCGCGCCTTTGACCGCCGCCGACCCGGCCTCCGCGGGCGCACTGTCGGTGACCACCGCCCCGGCCGATGTTCCGGCCCCCCCGGCCAAACCGGCGGCGTCTGCGGCGTTGCATAAAGCCGCCCACGCCACGCGCGACCAGCGGATGGCGGCGATGGCGCCGAAGCAGGCGGGGCTGGGTTCGCTTCCCAGCGGGCTTTACATTCCGATGCTGCACCCCGGCATGACCGGGGGCTATGACATCGCCGGCTGGCATGCGAGCAAGCCGTCGGACTTTCTGCACTCGGTTCCGGTCGCGGCACCGGCCGTCGATGCGCCGGGATGGTACATCCCCAACACCAGACCGGGCATGCGTCCTCCCTACGACCTGCGTAAGGTTCAGGGCCTGATCTGATCCGCGATCGCTGGGGCATTTTCCTTGCGTTTCGGACTGTCGGCTGCAATAACCGGCTGCGTAAATTGAAGAGGGGTGGCACGCGATGGGGTGTCGCGTAACGGCGAAAATTACGCGGAGCGCCAAGGCAGGCGGCATGGTCGCCATTCTTGGGTTCGGGGCCTTCATGATCGCCCGCCCCTTCGTTCAGTTGGCCGACTCCCCACAGCCGCTCGATCGTTTCCCCGCCGTCTATTCGGATTTCGAAAGCGAATACCGCGCCGCGCGGGACCACACCCGCGCCGATAGCGAAATCGAGGATCTCGGCCACCGCCCGATCGAGCGGGTTGACCGCGCCGGGGCCGGCGATACCTTGATGGATTTGCTCGTGAAATCCGGGGTGGATGCCGCCGAGGCGTCGAACGCCCTGGAATCCCTAAGCGGCCTCTACAACCCTCGGTCCTTGCGCGCGGGGCAATCGGTGACGGTTACCTTCGACCGTCCGGCCGATGGTTTAGGCCAGGGCGATTTTCGCGAGGTGCGGCTGAACGCCGACCCCATCCGCGAGGTGGTCACCCAGCGGACCAGCGGCCATGAGTTTCAAGCCAAGGCCACCGACCGGCCGGTCGTCAAGGAAGTGGCTCACTATTCCGGGCGTATCAAATCCAGCCTGTTCGAGAGCGCGGCCAGCGCGGGAGTCCCGGCGCCGGTCATCGTCGGCATGATTCATGCGCTCAGCTACGACGTCGATTTTCAGCGCGACATTCAGGGTGGTGACGGTTTTGACGTGATGTTCGAGGGCTATTACGACCCCAAGGGCAAATTGGTGCGCGCGGGCGACATGTTGTACGCGTCGGTCAATTTGTCGGGGAAACCGATCGCGATGTACCGCTTTGAAAACAGCCAGGGCACCGTCGAGTATTTCAACGACAAGGGCGAGAGCGTAAAGAAGGCGCTGCTCAAGACCCCGGTCGATGGCGCCAAGATCACCTCGGGCTTCGGCATGCGGATGCATCCGATCCTGGGCTTCACCACCATGCACAAGGGCGTCGATTTCGGTGTTCCGGTCGGCACGCCGGTGATGGCGGCGGGCGACGGCATGGTGGATATTGCGGGGTTCAACGGCTCGTATGGGAACTATGTCAGGCTTCGGCATTCGAATAATTACGGCACCGCTTATGCTCATCTCAGCCGTATCGCCCCGGGCATCCACGCGGGCAAACGGGTAAGCCAAGGCCAGATCGTCGGCTATGTCGGCGCCACCGGGCGGGCCACCGGCCCCCATCTGCATTACGAGGTGTTGATCGGCAACGCCCAGGTCAACCCGACCAGTGTGAAAATCCCCACCGGCATCAAACTGGCGGGGCGCGATCTCGATCATTTCCGCAACACGCGGGCGCGGATCGAAACCTGGCTGGCGGCGATTCCGCCCTCGGAAACCCGTGTCGCCGAAAGCATCCCAGTCGGCAACGCACAGCCGGATTAAGGGTTTACGGCCCCCAAAAAAGAAAGCCCGGAGCCTTTGTTGGAAGGCTCCGGGCATTTTGGTCGGCACCCTTTTGGGGGGGAGGGGGTACGGGGCCGACCGTGATCTTGATGTCCAAGACTGTTAATTAGTTTTGTCGAATATGCGTGAGTGCTGATGTTCTGTAAACAGGAAAATCACACTCATCCTAAAATTAGTCCGCCCGCCCCCGCTCCCACGGTTACCCGGTCGCCATCCTTGATGCGGCCTTCCAAGATTCGTTCGGCCAGCGGATTTTGCAAATGCTTCTGGATCACCCGTTTGAGCGGACGCGCGCCATAAACCGGGTCATAGCCTTGATCGGCCAGCCACGCCAAGGCCTCGGCGTTCAAATCCAGCTCGATCTTCCGGTCCGCCAGCAACGCCCGCAGGCGACGCAATTGGATGGCGACGATGTTGGTCATCTCGGCCCGGCTGAGGCGATGAAACAACAAGATTTCGTCCAACCGGTTCAGGAATTCCGGCCGGAAGGCGCCACGCACCGCCGCCATTACCTGGGCGCGGACTTGGTCGCTGTCTTGCCCCTCCTCCTGATTGGCCAACGCCTCGGAGCCTAGGTTCGAGGTCAACACGATCAAGGTGTTGCGGAAATCCACCGTGCGCCCCTGACCGTCGGTCAGG
>CAIULK010000159.1 GCA_903899885.1 uncultured Rhodospirillaceae bacterium | reverse complement strand
GCCCGTTTTACCAAGATGTTCCGCCATCCAGCGCCGCGATCCCAGAAAGCCTTCGAGGATCGCCGGAAGATAAAGATCGGCGTCGAGGGCCGGAAAATGCAGTCCCAGGCCCGAGGGGGAAATCTCGATCCGGCTGAGATGCTCGGGCTTGGCCCGTTCCAGGCCCTGGGCGTCTCGCGCTTTGAACACGATCGAAAGACCGCTGCTCAGATCAATCACCAGCCGTCCGATACGGCGGTCGTAGCGTGCGGCGATCGCCGTCGGTGTCTTGCCGAGACGGTCCGCCGCCCGTTGGTTGGCGGCTTCGACCTCATCGTTACAGGTCACCATGAATTTCACTCCATGCGGCACACAACCCGTCGGCGTTAAGCGTCAAGGCCGCCGATCATGTCAATGGTGGGCATTGTGCCAAAAACCGAACCGCTTGGGTTAACTTTCCATCCCCATCGCCTCGCCCCACGCCGCCGCCGGGTCGGCGGCGACCACCGCGACAACCTCCCGGTCCAAGCGTCCGCCGAACACCATGCCGCCCAGCAGGGTGACGATCTCGTCGGCGGCCAGACCCTCGCGGTAGGGGCGGCGCTGGGCCAGGGCCTGCACGACGTCGGCGACCGCGATGATGCGGGCGGGCAGCGGCAGGGCCTCGCCCTCGCGGTGGAAAGGGTAACCGTGGCCGGAGACCGCCTCGTGATGGCAGGCCGCCCATAACGGGATCGGTCCGTCGGCGCCGAACAGACGGCGCAGAACCACCCAGGTGTCATAGGCGTGCCGAGCCATCCGGCGGCGTTCCTCGGGCGACAGCGGGCCGGCCTTGTCGAGCAATTCGTCGGGCACCCGCAATTTGCCCAGATCGTGCAGCAAGGCGGCGATCTCGATCCGGTCGAGATCGTCTTGCCCAAGGCCGAAGCGGCGGCCCAGCCACAGTGCCAAGCGCGCCACGCCCAGGCTGTGGCATTCGGTCCATGGGCTTTTGGCGTCGATGATCCGGCCGAACATCGCGGCCATCGCCCGCACCCCCGGGGCATCGACCGTCACCCTTGGCCCCTCGGCGGCGATCTCGGCGGTATTCTCGCGCAAGCCCGGCTCGTCCTGGGCGAACCAGAAGGCCTCGCGCAGCGCCATGTCCTTGAAACCGGCGAACAGATCGGGCGACCAATGGCTGCCGTTATAGAGGGCCAGGGCATCGACCAGCGGGCGTCCGGGCGCGATTCCGCCCGCACGCAGCGTATCGGCGCGGTCGCACAGGTAAATCAAATTGGCCGCGCGCGAAATGCGCGGATCGAGACCGCGCGATCGCAACTCAACCCAATGAGTATGGTGATCGGCGATGATCGGGGCCAGACCGGCCAACACCGGCACCGCCGAAACATAGGCCGCGCCGCGCGCGCAGTGGAGCTGCTCGCCCTCCCAATCCATGTCATCGACAAGGCGGGTGTGTTCGCGGGTCGAGGAGACACCGCAATCGTGCAGCAACCCGGCGTGAAACAGCTGGTGACGGTCGCCCTTGTCCCACTCCATGTATTGGGCGACGGTCGCGGCCATCAGGCCGACCCGGTGGCCGTGACCGACATCATCGACGCCAATCAAATCCAGCGCGTCGGACAAGGCCAGAACGGCACGGTCGAGATCGAGCGACAACTCGGACATGAACGGCATCCCTTGAAGGCTTCCCATTGAGACGAAATCATAGCCCGATCCGGCCAGGGGTGACAGTGGGCTTGAACCCGGTTAAAGTCCCGCCCCAATCGATTTCAAGCCCCGGGAACCTTCATGCGCCTGTCCACCTATTTCCTGCCACCTTGAAGGAAACGCCGTCCGAGGCGCAGATCGCCTCGCACCGCTTGATGCTGCGGGCTGGAATGATCCGCCAAGCCTCGGCCGGGATTTATACCTGGCTGCCTTTGGGCCTACGGGTGCTGCGCAAGATCGAAACCATCGTGCGCGAGGAGCAAAACCGGGCGGGCGCCCAGGAATTGCTGATGCCGACCATTCAATCGGCCGATTTGTGGCGCGAAAGCGGACGCTACGACGCCTATGGCAAGGAAATGCTGCGCATCACCGACCGCCATGACCGCGAGATGCTGTACGGCCCGACCAACGAGGAATTGATCACCCAGATCTTCCGCGACAACGTCAAGCGCTACCGCGATCTGCCGAAGATCCTCTATCACATCCAATGGAAGTTCCGCGACGAGGTGCGTCCCCGCTTCGGGGTGATGCGCGGCCGCGAATTCCTGATGAAGGACAGCTATTCCTTCGATCTCGATTTCGAGGGCGCCAAGCGCTCCTACAAGGCGATGTTCGACGCTTACTTGAAAACCTTCAAGCGGATGGGGCTGACCGCCATCCCGATGCAGGCCGATTCCGGCGCGATCGGCGGCACGCTTACCCACGAATTCCACGTTCTGGCCGAAACCGGCGAAAGCGGCGTATTCTACGACGTGGCCTACGACGAACTGGCGGCCAAGGGCGAGATCGACCTCGACGCCCTGTCGCGCCTCTATGCGGTGACCGACGAGAAGCACGATCCCACCGCCGCCAACGTCCCCCCGCCCGAGCGCCTGCGCACGGCGCGCGGCATCGAGGTGGGCCACATCTTCTATTTCGGCACAAAATATTCCAAGGCGATGGGCGCCGTGGTCGCCGGACCCGACGGCACGCCGGTCACCGTGGAAATGGGGTCCTACGGCATCGGCGTGTCGCGTCTGGTCGGCGCGATCATCGAGGCCAATCACGACGAGCGCGGCATCCGCTGGCCGGAAAGCGTCGCCCCCTTCAAGGTTGGGCTGATCAATCTGAAAAGCGGCGACGGCGCCTGCGACGCGGCCTGCGAGGATATCTACGCCAAGCTGACCCAGGCCGGAATCGACACGCTGTACGACGACCGCGACGACCGGGCGGGCGTGAAATTCGCCGACATGGATTTGATCGGCCTGCCCTGGCAATTGGTGATCGGCCCGAAGGGGGTGGCGGCCGGAATCGTCGAACTCAAAAATCGTCATAGCGGCGAGAAACAGGAACTGTCGGCGGACTCCGCGCTGGCGAAGTTGATTGGATAAGGAACCACTCCCATGATCTTCGGCGGCTTCGAGCGGATGGTGGCGATGCGCTATCTGCGGGCGCGGCGCAAGGAAGGCTTCATTTCGGTGATCGCCGGCTTTTCGCTGTTGGGCATCGGTCTGGGGGTCGCCACCTTGATCGTGGTGATGGCGGTGATGAACGGCTTCCGCCACGAACTGCTGACCCGGATTTTGGGCATCAACGGCCATATCGGGATTTACGGCACCGGCCCTTCCTTTTCGGATTACGACCCGATGGCCGAGATGATCCGCAAGGTCCCCGGCGTGCTGCACGCGATTCCGACGGTGGAAGGCCAAGTGATGGTCACCAGCCCGGTCACGGCGGTCGGCGCGATGGTGCGCGGCGTGCGGCCCGATGATCTGCTATCGCGCGGCATTTTCAAGAACATCCTGGGATCGCCCGCCGACTTTCAAGACGGCGACGGCGTTCTGGTCGGCCGCCGTCTGGCCGAGAAATTGGGGGTCACGGTCGGCGACCGCATCACCTTGATCGCCCCCAAGGGATCGGTCACCGCGTTCGGCACCATTCCGCGCATGCGCGCCTACAAAATCGCCGGTACCTTCGATGTCGGGATGTACGAATACGATTCCGGCTTCATCTTCATGCCGCTGGATCAGGCCCAGGCCTATTTTCAGCTGACCGGTCAAGTCACCCAGATCGAGGTGTTCGCCGAGGACCCCGAGAAAATCCCCGAAATCCGGCGCGACATCGTCCGCCAAGCCCGGAACGGCGTGCGCATCTATGATTGGCAACAGTCGAACGCCAGCTTTTTCAACGCGGTGCAGGTGGAACGCAATGTGATGTTCCTGATTCTGACCCTGATCATCGTGGTGGCGGCCTTCAACATCGTTTCCAGTTTGATCATGCTGGTCAAGGACAAGGGGCGCGACATCGCCATCCTGCGCACCATGGGGGCGACGCGCGGCATGGTGATGCGGATCTTCTTCCTGTCGGGGGCGGCGATCGGGGTATCGGGCACCCTGTTCGGGCTGGCCCTGGGCGTGTGGTTCGCCACCCATATCGAGGCGATCCGCCAATTCATCCAAGGCATCATCGGCCGCGACCTGTTCGCGGCGGAGATTTACTTCCTAACCCAGATCCCGGCGCGGGTCGAGCCGTCGGAAGTGGTCACTGTGGTGCTGATGGCGCTGGGCCTGTCGTTCGCCGCCACCATCTACCCGGCGTGGCGGGCCTCCAGCCTCGATCCGGTGGAGGCGCTGCGCTATGAATAACGACGGCTTGAAACTGGAAAACCTGATCCGCCGGTTCCCGCAGGGCAAGGATGCGCCGCTGGAAGTTCTCAACAACGCATCGCTGACCGTGCGATCGGGCGAAATCGTCGCCCTGGTCGGGCCGTCGGGGGCGGGGAAATCGACGCTGCTGCATATCGCGGGATTGTTGGAACGCCCCGATTCCGGCGATGTTTGGCTGGGCGGCGAATCCTGCGCCGGTCTGTCCGACGACCGGCGCACCCGCATCCGGCGCGGCACCTTGGGATTCGTGTATCAGTATCACCACTTGTTGCCGGAATTCTCGGCGCTGGAAAACGTGGTGCTGCCGCAACGCATTGCCGGGCGCGGCGTCGCCGAGGCAACCGAACGCGCGCGCCAGCTGCTGGACCGCCTAGGCTTGGCCAGCCGGGCCGAACACCGCCCCGGCCAATTGTCGGGCGGCGAGCAGCAGCGGGTGGCGATCGCCCGCGCGCTGGCCAACGGGCCGCGGGTCTTGCTGGCCGACGAGCCCACCGGCAACCTCGACCCCCACACCGCCGACACCGTGTTCGAGGAACTGCTGCGTCTGGTGCGCGGCGCCGGCCTCGCCGCCCTGATCGCCACCCACAACCCGGACTTGGCCAAACGGATGGACCGGGTGGTGCGGTTGCAGGATGGCGCGTTGGTATAGAGATTGCGGTTATCAAGATTTAACTAGGAAAACTAGGCGGCGTCCTCTAGATCTGTTCCGATAGACCTGTGGGGGGCGATCCATGAACGTTTTTCGTGACAGGGCGATCGCGACGAAAGTGTCGTTCGCCTTCGCCGTGGTTTTGCTGATCGTCCTTTTGCTGGGCGGCACCGCCGTCAACCGGTTGGGCGCCGTCAACGACCGGGCCGCCGACGTTCGCGACAACTGGCTTCCCAGCCTCGGCGTCAACGGCCAGATGGTCGATGCGATCAAGGAATACCGGGTCATCGAAGCCCGCACGCTCATTCGCGGTTTCGGCCCCACTTACGAGGACAACGTCGCCACTCTTCAAAAAGTCGCCGCCCGAGTGGTCAAGGCGCGCGCCGATTACGCCCCGATGATCGTCGTCGGAACCGACGATGAAAAGTTCATCCATGAATTCGATGCTGCCTGGGCAAGCTACATCAAAACCAGCGCACACGTCATCGATCTAGTCCGCGCGGGCGACAATGCCGCCGTGAGCGCGGCGTATTTCGGCGAGGACCGCGCCGCTTTCGACGCCACCGCCGAGGCGATCACCAAGGACGCCGCCTTCAATGTGCAGGAAGGCAAACGATCGGCCGACGAAGGCGAGGCGATCTACAAAAGCACCCGGGTGGTCATCTTCACGGCTATCGCGGCCGCGTTCCTGCTGTGCATGGGGCTTGGGCTCGCCATCATCCGCAGCATCGCCCATCCGATCAAGGAGATGACCGGGGTCATGGGCCGGTTGGCCGCCGACGATCTGGCGGCCACCGTGACCGGCCTAGATCGCAAGGACGAGATCGGCCAAATGGCGGGGGCCGTACAGGTCTTCAAACAGAACGCCATCGATAAAAAGCGCATGGAAGCGGAACAAAGGGCCGCCGACGAGGCCACCCGCAACGCCGAGCAAGCCCAGCGCCAGCGCGAATCCGCCATCGTCGCCGAAGTGGCCGAGGTCGCCAAGGCGGCAAGCACCGGCGACCTTGACCGGCGCATTGACCTGTCGGGCAAGGACGGTTTCCTGCTCACCCTGTGCGAGGGCGTCAACAACTTGGTCCACCTGACTGGGCTGGCCTTGAAGGATGTCGCCTCGGTTCTCGGCGCGGTCGCCCAAGGCGACCTGACCCGGCGGATCACCAGCGCCTATGACGGCGTCTTCGGGCAGTTGAAGGGCGACGTCAACACCACCGCCGACAAGTTGTTCGAGATCGTCACCAACATCAACAAAGCGGGCGTCCAGATCGGCTCGGCGGCCGCGGAAGTTGCCTCCGGGTCGTTGGATCTGTCGCAGCGCAGCGAGGAACAGGCCAGCGCGCTGGAAGAAACCGCGGCGTCGATGGAGGAATTGGCCTCGACCGTGCGTCAGAACGCCTCGAACGCCCAGCAGGCCAATCAGTTGGCGGCCGGTGCCCGCGAGGTGGCCGCATCCGGCGGCCAAGTCGTCAGCGAGGCGATCAACGCCATGAGCCGCATCGAATCATCCAGCCAAAAGATCGGCGACATTGTCGGCATGATCGACGAAATCGCCTTCCAGACCAACCTGTTGGCCCTAAACGCGGCGGTCGAGGCGGCCCGCGCGGGCGACGCCGGCAAGGGGTTCGCCGTGGTCGCCCAGGAAGTGCGCAATTTGGCGCAACGTTCGGCCCAGGCTTCGAAGGAAATCAAAGGGCTGATCAATGAGAGTACTTCCCAGGTCAAAACCGGCGCGGAATTGGTCAACGGCGCGGGCAAAACGCTGAACGATATTTTGACGTCAATCAAACGGGTCGCCGATATCGTCGCCGACATCGCGGCGGCCAGCCAGGAACAAGCGTCGGGCATCGATCAGGTCAACGGCGCGATCTCGCAAATGGATGAAATGACCCAACAAAACGCCGCCTTGGTCGAGGAATCGGCGGCGGCCGGCCATGCGCTGGAGGAGCAGTCGCGTGAACTGAACCGTCTGATGGGGTTCTTCCACACCGGCCGATAGGCCGATCCGCTCAGCGCTGGAATACCTCGCACGGTGTTTCATGAACTTGGGCTAATGAAAACCGGCGGGGCGGCTTTTCGTCGTCAAGGGGGCCGCGATGACGGTCCGTGGGTAGTCATGCATTTCGGGGGGGGGGAGACAATCAAGCACGGCTGGGATTTTTGAATTTCGCTGCCGATGGTCGGGTCGAGATTGACCATCCAAACATCGCCGCGGGTCACCATGTCCAATCGTCGCCGCCGTCCGTGCCAAACTCGCCCATGACCAGGGCATCGTCCGCCATCGCGGCAATCCGCGCCGCATCCTCGGCCCAGCCCGATCGCGACGGGGCTTTCACGGTTTCGATCGTCAGCCGTCCGTCCTGAACAAGCAATTCGACCTTGTCCCCGGCTTTAACGCCGATTTCGACAAGCATTGCCTTGGGAATGATGTTTCCCGACGAATTGCCCATTTTCCTTACGCAGCCCTTACCCCGGCCAGGAAATCCGCCACCTGTCCGCGCAGGCGTTCGGCGTTGCCCGCCAGATCGCCCGCCGATCCCAAAACCCGCCGGGCGACGCTGTCGGTGGAGGACGCCGCTTCGGTGACGCCGTGGATGCTGTGCGATACTTCGCGGGTGCCATCGGCCGCCTGTTGCACATTGCGGGCGATTTCCAGGGTGGCGGCGCCTTGTTGCTCGACCGCGCTGGCGATGCCGGACGAAATCGAGCGGACATCCTCGATCACCGTGCCGATATGGCGGATGGCCTCGACCGCGCGGCGGGTTTCCTCTTGCACCGAGGCGATTTGGCTGGTGATTTCGTCGGTCGCCTTGGCGGTTTGATTCGCCAGATTCTTGACCTCGTTGGCGACCACGGCAAAGCCCTTGCCCGCTTCGCCCGCGCGGGCCGCCTCGATCGTCGCGTTCAGCGCCAGCAGATTGGTTTGCCCGGCGATATCGGTGATCATCTTGACCACCTCGCCGATCCGGTCGGCGGTTCGGGCCAGGGTCAGCACCATCTGGTTGGTGCGTTCGGTTTCATCCGAGGCGGTTTTCGAGATATCGGCGGCCTGCGACACTTGGCGGGCAATCTCGCCGATCGCCGCCGTCAGTTCCTCGGCCGCCGCCGATACCGCCTGAACATTGGCCGAGGCCTGTTCCGAGGCGGCGGCGACGGTGGTCGCCTGGGTGCTGCCCTGATGCGCCGCCGCCGACAGCGATTGCGCCGTCACCTCCATCTCGTTCGCCGAGGCCGAGACCGTTTGAACCACCCCCATCACCCCGGCCTCGAAGCGGTCGGCCATCTCGTGCAACAAGCGGCGGCGATCACCGGCCGCCCGCGCCTCGGCCTGTTCGCGCTCGCGCCGCAAGGCCTCGACTTGGATGGCGTTGTCCTTGAACACCCGCACGGCGTCGCACATTTCCGCGATCTCGTCTTGGAAACGCCCCGGTTCAATGGCGACCTGCAAATCGCCGTCGGCCAGCCGCAGCATGGTTTTCGACAACCCGGTCACCGGGCCGACAACGCTGCGCACCACGCCGACCAGCAACACCACCGAAGCGGTCAGCAACAGCGCCAGAAACAGGCTGACACCGATCAACGAATGCAAGGCCCCCTCGGCCACCATTCGCACATGACCCAGGATTTCGGCGGCCACCGCCTCTTCCACGGTTTTCAGGGCATCAATGCGCTTGCTGGCGGCCGCGAACCAATCGGCGGCGGCGGCATCGCCCAGATTGTCCTCGACCACCTTTTGCCGAAAACCGTTCAGCGTGGCCTCGATCTCGCCGGTCACCGTGGTGGTCAACGCGCCGGCCATGCCGGGGGTGGCGAAACGCAAGAACATCCGCAGCGCCACCTTTTGCTCGCCGCCCAATTCGATGAAGCGTTTGCGCTGGGCGCCATCGAAGTGCCCGGCGGCGAAACCGCCCGCGCCGACCGCCCGCTCCTGCCCCGCGCTTTCCTTGGCATCCGACAAGGCGACATAGGCGGCGATCATCTTGGCGGTGTCGGCGTCCGACCCCACCGCGCCCAAACGGGCCACGGTGTCGATCTGGGTTTTGACGATTTCGGAATAGGCCGCCAGCGATTCGGCGGGTTTCAGCGCCAAACCATCAATCTTGCGGCGCAGTTCCGGCAAACGGGTGAGGGATTCGCTTAAGTGATCCAAGGCCGAGCGGCCGACCGCATCCCGCGCGCCCGCGTCCAAGGCGGCCAGAACCGCCGTCAGATCGGCGAGCTTGGCGTCGGCATCGGTCCGTTGCCGCGCCAATTGCGGCCCGAACTGGGTGCCGCCGCTGCCCAAGAACAACGACGAGGCGCCGCGTTCCTTTTGCAGTTCGTGAACCAGCCGGTTGACGCTGACCGACATCCCCGCCAGGGATTCCAGGGTTCGGGCCTTGCCCAGCTGCTCGACCTCGCTTTTCAGCATCCAACCCGACAGCAGCAGCAGCGCCGCCAAAACCGGCGCTATTCCCAATGCGACACGTTGGCTGATTCCAAGCTTGATCATTCCGACCCCCTGTACCGCCTACCTCGAAAGAGTTATAGGCGGTACCACATTCCAATAGGGGTATTCAATCTGTCAATTCATCCATTATTCATCCACAAACACGGAAAAACGTTTAGTGGACACCGCGCTTGCGGCATTCCGCCGCGATAGCGGCTTCGGTATCGCCCCCCAGCGGCTTGCCGTTGAAGGTCAGGGTATTCGAGGCCAAGTCGAAATGAACGGTTCCGACATCCATCCGGGTGTTGTCCAGCCCCTTCGACGACAGCGCCGCCACTTGCCCCTGCGCCTGGGTCTGCTGCATCGAATAGGCGGTTTCGTTGGCCGGAGCGGCGCTGACGATCGCCTGCTGCGCGGCAATGGCGCTGGCGTTGCTGGTCAGGGATTGCGCCACCGCCGCCAGTTGCTGGTTGTTGGCGGTGATCTTGGCCTGATTGGCGGTAACCGCCTCTTGCGCCCACAACACGGTGGGGCTGTTTTTGGACAGGGTCCCGGCGGTCACCTCGCGCTGAAGCGTCGCCAGATTATTTTGCAGTTGGGTCTGCTGCGTGGCCAGCGTGGATGCGGTGGCGTTCAACGCGGTTTGTTGAGCGGTCAATTGGGTCTTGGTCGCGGTCAAGGCGGTGACCTTGGCCGATGCCGCCTGACCGGTATTATAGGCCGACACCTGCCCGGCCGCCGCCTTGGCCACCGCCGCGTTGGCCACCTTGGCGGCGCCGTAGGTCGCCGGATTGATGGTGATCGGAAACTCGAAGCTTTGCGGCAACATGGATTTGGCGATGTCGTTGCCGCTGCCCGGCAGATCGGCGCCCGCCACCGCGTGGCCGTGCACATCGACCCCCGGCTGATAGGCGACCCCGGCCGCCGGGACGTAATTGACCAAGCGGCGGCAATCCGCCTGCGAGATGGTGATCTGGGCTTCCTCGGCCGCCAGTGGCAAGGCCACGGCCACCAGGATCATCGACATCACGGCCACGCGCATCGCACACCTCTCCGCTTTTCGCTCGATTCTGAAATTATCACAAAAAATCCTGGTGACGAAGAGAACGAAATTTCGTAAAGTGCGCTCGCAAGGTCCGAAAAGGACCGGCCGGGCAAAATCCGGCGGCGGCTCGGGTTCAGGGAGGAACAGCGCCGACCACCAGCGGCGAAACGTCGCGGCGGTAAGGCGGCAGAGACGCAAGGAAAATGGCAAGACCGGGCGGGGTCTTGCCATTTTTGTTTCATGTTTGTTTCCCGACACGCATTGGCCGGGATCAGTCCCGGACCATATCGGCCCAAGGCGGGCCGTGCTTGGCGACGCGGGCGTAAACCGGACAGGTCTCGCGGTGGGCGCCGGGCAGATAGCCGATGCTCATCAGGAATTCGTTGACCACCTCGCCGCCCATGAAGACGAAGGTCGCCTTGAACAGCTTGACCCAATCCTCCTTGGTCAACGGGTGATGGGCGGCCAGCCACGCCGCGAACGAGCCGTATTCCGCACGGATATTTTGCAGTCTTTTCGCGTTCTCGATCACCGCGTCGAT
>CAIULK010000158.1 GCA_903899885.1 uncultured Rhodospirillaceae bacterium | reverse complement strand
GGCGGACGATGCCGCCCTCGCCTTCCACCAGATCGAGCTTGGCCACCACCCCCAGCGCCTCCGACGACAGGGTGACAGAGCGCGCATGAATGCGCTCCTGCTCTCCCAACTCGTCCGCCTCCGGCAGCGCCCCGCCCGCCAGGTCGGCAGCCCGGTGGACGAAGCGCCCTTCCACCGTATCGGCGCTATCGGCCCACTCCCCCTGCACCCATTCCAGATAAGCCAGCCGTGGGCAATAGACAAATTCGTTGACCATGCGCGCCGGCAACGGCGGGACGTCGCGACCGGCAGCGGTGGGGAAGGAAAGCGGGAGTTCGGGTTGGGGCGAGGGGTCGGTCACATGGCCTCGGCGCGAGTGAAGTTGAAGAACTTGCCAACACTGATGCGACTGGTACGGCGCACCTCGATCACGCCGAAGCGGGCAAGACAGTTTCCGTCCGGATTCATGGTTGCCAAGGCAGGATGCGCGATCAGCGCTTGGATCGCAGCCAGAGACGCCGAATTTTCCCAGATCGGCCAAGTTATTTCCACGCCACCACCGACGTTCAAGTCTGCGCCGAGGGTGAGAAATCGGATCCGGCCGCGGCGCTCGACAGCCGCCCCCGGCAGGGTGGCCAGACCGACTGTGGCAAGCCGATTGGCACCGTGGACGGTACAACCAGCGTCGTTGGATGGGTTTCTAAATCTCAAGGCGTAACGCCGATCCTCCGCCGGGTCCCAGCGGAAGCTGTCGGTCTCGTCCCTCCGCGTCCAGGGCGTAAACAACGCCTCTTCGATCCTGGACGGTGTGTTCAGGTCGGGGGGTGCCTTCTTCTTCGCCAGCGTCTTGGGCAAGACGCCCCTCGGTACGTCAGAAAGGCGTGTCAGGAAATGCTGATGGCCCTGTCCGAACATGGCGCACAGGGGAGAGGCGAGCACGCGCCCGTCCTCCTTGAGCGCACCATCGCTGAACAGAGAATCAAGAACGGCTGCGCGGGCACGGGTTCCTGGTGTCGCTGCCGCTTCCAGTAAGGCTCGCCCGCGCGCTTTGTCGAACGTCAGGTCGGCATCCCCACCAAACTCATAATCCTTGGCCAGTTTGGCGCACCCCCTGGCGGCCGCCTCGGCAATCTTCTCCTGGGTCGCCGCCTCGGCCAGCGTCAGGACCGGACGCAGAGGCGGGCCGTTCCAGTGGACGCGCGGACGCCAATCGGGCGCCCCGGTCTCCAGCGCCCGCAGCAGCCCGAGAAGGGCAAGGAAGGCCAGAAGATTGTCGGGCTCCAGCCCTTCCAGCCGGTGCGTCGTCGTCGCGGTCATCGGCCGGCCTCCTCGGAAGCGCGGTGGTCGGCCAGGCGCACGATCGCCTCCATCCGCGCCAGTTCCCACGGTCCGTAGCGGGCCTTGAGGCGCTCGAAGATTTGCGGCCAGTCATGGCCCTGGAACTGAAAATCCAGCCGTTGGGGGCCGAGCCGATCCGGCGTTTCGCGCGGGTCATGGTGCGGAAACAGCGGCCGTCCATGGCCGTGATGGACGCCGATCAGCCACAGGACTAATTCAGGATCGTTTGCCGCCTGAAACCGTGGATCGGCGATGGCGCGAGTCACCGATTGGGCCTCGTGGCGCCAGCGGTCGGGCAATCCGGCTGTTCGGCGCGCGGCCCGGCTTTCGCCAGCGCTCATAAGACGCGGCGATTTCGCCAATGCCTCTCCGCCCGCGATCACCGCCATCAGCCGGTCGCCGCCCCGCAGCCAGGTCTGGAAGCGCGGGTCCGCCTTGCCTTCGTCGTGCAGCAGCGCCGCCAGGGCCACGTCCGCGGCTCGCTCCGGCCTCAGGCTCGCCGCCGGGGCAAAGGCGGCGGCCTTGGCCTCGACGTCGCGGCCGTGTCGGGCAAGGGTGAGCCCCTCGCCGGAAAGCGAGCCACTCTCGTCGTCTTCGGTAATGGCGGTGAATGTGCGCTGATTCGGACGCACCGACATCAGGATGGCGCCCTCATAGCCTTCCGGCCAATGGATGGTACAGTTTTCACCCTCGATTGCGATGACGGCGGATTGCAGAGACGCCAGTCGTTCGGCCGAAGTTTGGTCGCCGTCGGATGAGGTGGCGGTCGCGATGGCGTTCCAGATGTCCGGGACAAGGTCGGGGTGGAGACGCTTCACCCAGCGGCGGGACGGGGGACGGTCGTCGCCGAGATCCCGGACGGGCGTCGGCGAAGCCGGATTCCAGCCGAAACGGTCGCAACCACCCCAGGCGGCGGGGACGACGATCACGTCGCCGGGACGCAAGGCGCCAGCCGGAATGGCGCCGGTTGCCGCCGCGTCCGGTCCAGCCCAGCGGAAAGCGCGGTGGACTGCCGTCTCCTTGCCGGTCAGATCGGGGGCGGGAGCGCCTTCAACGTCGGCGGTCTCGGCCGCCTGCTGGCCGGCTCCGGCGAGCCATGCCCTCGCCGCCCACAACGGGACGGCGAGCGTTTCGCCCGCATGGGGCGGCACCAGCGCCAGGACTTCGCCGTAGCTGTCGAGCGTGTCCTCTTTCATATCCGCGCGCCAGACGATCTGCACATCGGCAGCCCCTGCCTTGGGACCGTGCAGGAACAGAGCAATGGCCGGATCGACGGCCGGAATCGGTGCGGTCCACGACAACAGCATGACGTCGGCCGGGCGCAGCACCGGCGCATCGGGCTTCTCGCTCGCAAGCCCCGCAACCTTGTCATCGCCCAAGCGGACGGAAAAGGCGTCGATGCCGAAATCGATCACCGGATCGGCGCCCTTCTTCTCGGGCTTGCCGGCCACGTCCGTCAGCCAGTCCCATGTCTTCTTGGCCCGGTCGCCGTACACGGCATCGGTGCTACGGGAACCGATTTCGTCTTTGGCCGCCAGAATGGCCGCCATGGCATGAATATCGCGGCCCATGCGGTTCAAACGGCCGAAGCGCTGGCGCAGAGCGTCGAGCGGGGCGATCTGGGTCACCAGCGCGTCGAAATCAAAATCGGCACCAGCTTCGATGGTCTGGGTGGCGACCACGAACAGCGGGCGGCCGATGGCCTCGGCGCCGGATTTCAGCCGATGCTCGATTTCCCCGATCAGGGTGTCGCGGTCGATCCCCCGCACGCGCCCGGTCAGCAAAACGACATCCGCGACCTCTTCCGCTTTGGTCCGAAGCGCTTCAAACACCGCGCGGGCCAAGCCGACGCGATTGACCACAATCGCCAGGGTGCGCACCGCGCCACCCTCGAACATTCGCCAAGCGTTCTGGGCGAACGCTTCGGCATGCTCGCGCGGCTGGTCTTTCGCGGAACAGGTCAGGGCGCGAAGAGCGGCGGGTTTCGCGGCCCGCAGTCTCCGCTTCAATATCGGATGATCGTGGTCGTCGGCTGCGAGCCCGAAGGCCGCAGCTCCGGTCTGAGGCGTGGCCGAGAGACCGACGAACCGCCACGGCGCCGGACTCGTTTCGCACCAGGGCGACGCCCGATAGGCCGCCACCCGCGTCAGCGTTTGGGCGAAGGGAGCGGCCAAATGCGCCTCGTCGAGCAGGAACAGGCAATCCGAACCCAAGAGCCCGGCATGCACCGGCTTCATCCCGTCCGAAACGCCGTAGCCGCGAAACAGAAGGCGTGATCCGACCTGATCGACCGTCGAGCACAGAACCGTCGGCTGGCCCGGAGTGCGGGTCCAGTCATCCTCGCGCGGGATGCCACCACGCAGGCTGCGTACCACAACGGGTGTGGCATCTCCCGCCAAATGACGCAGCCGCGTCGCCATGCGCGCGAGCGGATCATCGCCGGTTGCCTGCGCCAGGGCGTCGGCGATCCTCGCCGCGCGATCGGCCGCCTCGTCGACGATGATGCGGCGGTCGACGACGAAGGCGATGCGCACCGGCGCACGCCGTTCCGATCCTCGATCGGCCTCCAACGCCAGATGGAACAGAGCCACGTCGATGGCTGCGGTCTTGCCCGAACCCGTCGGCAGGTCGAGCGCATCGGGCCACCGGCCGGTGTCGGCCAGCAGTCGTGCCAAGCGCGCCTGCCATGGGAATGGCCGGCAGCCGTGGACGGCGATGAAGACGGCCTCGAACTCGGCGGCGTTCAGGGGTGGCAGAGTCATGCACGGTCCTCGCCATCGAGCCGAAGGCACAGCCCCAGCCCGGCAAATCGCCCGGCACCGAGGATCACAGGCCCGCCGACCGGCTCGGCGAACGAGATGACGGCATGCGTCAGCCGCCGACCGGCGAGTGCGCCGGGCAACTGCCAGCCGGTCCAGGCCGGGGAGCGCCGGCTTCGACAGGCGGACACCGAACCGGTGACGGCTGAATGCGAGCCGGCAACGATCTTTTCCGGCCGGGGCAGGCCGATACGGATGCAGGCCTCGGCGATGATATTCTCCAGATCGCCAGCAGCCTTGGGGTAGCGGTCAAGCGCGATGGGGGTGAGGCTGGCCCACGTCCGGGAGGGTTTGAGATAACGCCAGGGCTTTAACGAGGCCGGAGACGGGGCAGCTTCGCGCGTGACGGTCCATAGCGCCCCGCCGGGCATGCGCAACTCCAGTTTGAGCCCGCCCCTGTTGTCCGCATTCTGTTTCGCCAACGCCCGAAACAGGCCTGTTTCCTCCAACAGTGCGGCTTCATCGTCGGGGGCGGTGCGAGCGGCGTTCGGATCGCGCGCCCGGCGGCTGGCGGCCTCCAAGGCCCGCGGCAGGATAAGTGCCAACCCCATCATCCGCCCCTGTGACCACGTCCACCCCATGTCCAGCAGGGGAACGGCCGCCAGATGCGGAATGGACAACGGCGTGCCATCGGGCGCGTGACCGGACACCCATGCGGGTGTCCGCCCTTCGCCGTAACCGGCCTGAACCGTCTTGATCAGGGTCTTGGCGGCGATGGCTGTCGCAACGGGGTCGGGCGGCGTTCCCTCGGCGTGAGAGAAGACGATCCAGTCGGCGCCGAACGAACTTTCCGTTGCGGCGATGGCCGTAGGTTCGGCGCGGATCACCACCTCTCCAGGCTTCGGTCGGTCCCCGGTCTTAAAAGCGCGTTCGAGGTCGGCGAGCCGCCCGCGATAAAGTCCCCGGCGGGCCGCGTGCGCCGCACCAAGATCATCAATCATTCTTACATGGCAGCGCACCAGCGAGGCCGAGTGGCCGAGATAGCTGGTGTCGCGCGCCAGGGCGTCGAGAGCCCGAATCACCGGCTCGTCGGGCTCGGTGTCCCAACCGAAGCGAACCACGGAACCATGCGGCACTGCGGCGGGAAACCGTCGCTCTTGGCGTTTTCGGCGGGTCGGCAGGATTGTCAAAGAACTGGACGAATCGTCGTTGGGCGGCGCGAACACCTTGACCACCGTGCGCGCTTCGGCCTCGGGAGCGGCGATTCGGGGAGGTGCCTGCTGTTCCAGCCACTCCAATGCACACCGTTCTTTCGGTTGCTCGCCGCGCGCCGCCCACGATGCGACCAGTGCTGAGAACAGGCGGTCGGGTTGCGGCGGCCAGTCGGGGCCGTCACCACGGTCGTTGGCGGCATAGGCAACGCCGGTCAGATATTCGATTTCAATGGCGAGCATCAATTGTCCTCGCCTTCCCCGCCCTCGTCGTTCAAGGCGCGGTTCATGCTCTCCTTTACAATTTGGACGAGCCTGAGCTGCGGGGTCAGGCGAACCGGTGTGCCGTCGAGCTCAAAGCCCGCCTTCTTCGCGTTGGCG
>CAIULK010000157.1 GCA_903899885.1 uncultured Rhodospirillaceae bacterium | reverse complement strand
TCATCTGGGAAATCCGGGTTGAACCATTGCAGCCCCCAGGCGCGGCGCAAGCGATCGGTCAAGGGGCCGGGGCGGGTGCGGACAGGGCGTTTGCCGTCCTCCTTGCCGTAAACGCTTTTCAGGGCTTCGGCCAAGACGCGGCAGGCCCAGCGGGTGTCGTTCAGATTGCGCGGGCGAAACTTCTTTTCCGCCTCGGCGGCGTTGCGCAGCAGGTAGTTGCGCCGCTTCATCCCCTTCAGGCCGGGCAGCGATTCGACGGTGGCCGTGAACTCGCGCCATTCCTTCTCGGTCTTGTCGGCACTGAACCATTCGAACGGGGTGCGGCCGCGTTTGTCCTGGTTGGCCTTGGTGGTGCACAGGGTCTTGTTGTGGAAGCTGTCGTCGGAAAACCGGCTCCACGGCAGGATGTGATCGACCTGAACGGAATTATCCCCTTCGACCAGTTGAGACGCGCGGATCAGGGTGTCGGAGTACAGGCAGCGCCAATTCTGTTGTTCCCACAGCTCGAAACGCATCAGTTCATCCGCCGTGGCGGGGGGCGGCCAATTTCCTCGGCGAAGCGCAGCCTCAGCACGTCCTTGGCCTTGTTGCGCTTTTCGATTCCGCGTTCGATCTTGCCGCGTTCCTCGATCGATTTGCCGATGTCGCGGGCCAGTTCGACATGGATGGCGTCGGGAATGCCGAATTCCTCCAAGATCGCCTTGACCTGTTTGATCGATTCGATCACCGCCTTGCGGGCGGTCGGGCTGCCGATCAAGGCTTGCGACACCCGTTTTTCCGATAAAATCGTCGCCAGAGCCTGTTTGCCGGGGACCGCCGTGTCGAAGGCGCGGCGCTCCAGGCTGTCGGTGTGATCGTATCCGGCCTGTTTGGCCGCTTCGTCATAGGTCCCGCCCGCCAGCAGTCCGGGCAGGATGGCGCGAACCGCCTTGGCCGACAGATGCCCGGGCTTGGTGAAGACATCCAGATCCCCGCGTTCGGCGGCGGCCACCAAGGTGGCGCTCAGCGAACCGTCAAGCCCGGTTTCCGCCAAGGCGACGGTGATTTCCGCCAAATCCTCGTTGAAGGACAGAATTTCGCCGATCCGGTCCAGAAGCTCGGGGCGGTTGGTCAGATTGCCCCAGGCTAGGGCGCCGTGATGTTGGGTGATCAGTTCGCGCAACCGGGCGGTTCCGGCCGCCGCCTCGCCGGTGCGGGCGACCACGTCCTTGCCTTCATCCTCGGCCTTGACGCCCTCGAAACCGTCCAAGTTCAAAAGTTGGCGCAGCGCCTTGTAGGAAATCTTTTTGGTGGTCCCGAAATGGGCGCAGGCCTGGGTGATTTCCGGGCCGGTCAGCCGCCGTCCACCCGTTAGCGTCAAAGTGGTCAGGCGCGAGGCGAACCGGAACAGTTCGAAGGAATAGGACCGCCGGGCGGTGCGCTTTTCCCCGCGCTCGAACGGGCAGTCGCCGACCAGCGATTCGCTGCTTTTCAACGGACGCTGGAAAAAGGCGATGTCCAGGAAACTCGCTTCCAAATCCGGGGTCGCGTGCGGCATGCCCAACCGGCGCTGTTCGCGGAAGAGATCCTGAACCTCGCGGCGTAAATCGTCGCGCAGCAGCGAGCGGGAATAGTCACCGTCGCGGTTGCGCAGACGGCGGACACTTTTGTCGCTTTTGTCCCGCCACGAAATGAACGACTCGTCTTCCAGCACCATGCAGGCGGGGCTGCGGTAACGGGCCAGCTTTTCCGAGGTCTGGCCGATCACCGCCAGCATCTTTTTCGAATCGTCGGGTGCGTTGGCGCCCTTGTTTCCCTTGGCGTTCGATTTGAAGCCGCGATGCCGCGCGATATGGCCCAAGGCCACCGCCAGTTCGGCGGGTGACAGCAGGCGCTCCAACCCGGCTTGGCGCAGCCGCCACGGATCAAGGCCGGGGAAACCCAGGGCATCCGCCTTGGCGTCCGGCAGCAATCCCGCCGCGTGAAACAGGCGCCGTATTCGTGCCATGCGCTGGGCACGCCGCGCGATCACCCGCCGTTGGCCGCGAAATCCGCGCCGTTCGGCCGATTTCAAGGTGGTGCCGCTTTGCCCCTTGTCCTCCGGCGGGTCGAACATCCAGACCCCGGCCCGGACACGCTCCTCCGCCTCGTCGTCGATCCAAGCCCAGCCGATGGAAGCGATGCCGACGTCCAGCCCCAGAATGCGCATTGGAAATATCCTCGATTGCAAAGATGCGGCAATTAAAGCCTATTGACGGCATCAATCCAAGGAGGCAGTATCAGTTCCGGGAAATCGGTTGGGAAACCACGGCAAGGTGGTTTTACCACACGAAGGATTACCCCGTCAGGGCGGCAACGTCCTGGCGGGGGATTCTTTTCAGCTCTTCCCCCCCTAACCAAACGGTTAAGTTACCCTCGCCCGGCTTCTCCCGGACGGTGGATTGGGCTATTCTGGCGGAACCCTAAAGTTACCGGTGCCAGCTGCCATGAGACGAGCCGTTATCCGTTGGGCGGAAACCTTGTCGGTTGGCGTGCCGATTATCGATGCCGACCATAAGCGTTTGCTGGGTTTGGTCGCCGAGGTCATCCAGGCCTACAACAGCGGGCTTGATCACGCCACCTTGCTGCGTCTGGCCGATGCGTTGATCGAATACACCCGGCACCATTTCAGCCGCGAGGAATCGTTTCTGGAAGAGGTGTCGTATTCGCAGCTTGCCGAGCATCGCAAGGAGCATGCGGCGCTGGCCGCCGATCTCGACGAGGTCCGCCAGCGGATGGAGACGGCCGAGGGGGCCGTTCCCGTCGCTGATGTTTTGTTCCTGCAAACATGGCTGTTGGATCACATTATTTGCAGCGACTTGGCCTATGCCTCGGTGTTCCGGGCCGCGACCATTCCGGGGCTGCGGATCGATGGCGGCGGCGACACCGTCCGCCCTCGGGCCGTGTCGGCCGGCAAGCGCGAGCCGGTGCCCGACAAACGCATTTTGCTGGTCGAGGATTCCAAGTTCTTTCAAGGCATCATCCGCCGCGAAATCCAACAGACCTTGGACATCACGGTCGATATCGCCGATTCGATGGCCGCCGCCGGGCAATTGCTGAGCGCCCATTCCGACGACTATTTCCTCGCCATTCTCGACATGATCCTGCCCGATTCGGCGGACGGCGAGGTGGCGGAACTGTGCGGGCGCCACAATGTTCCCGTGGTGGTGTTCTCGTCGATCTATTCCGACGATCTGCGCGAACGGCTGATGGCCAGCCGGATGATCGACTATATCATCAAGGACAATCTGGCCAGTGTCGCCCAACTGGTCGCGCTGGTGCGCCGCTTGTGCCGCAACCGGTCGGTCAAGGCGCTGGTGGTCGATGATTCGGCGGCGGCGCGCGCCTATGTCGGCGATCTGCTGACCCAATATTGCTGCCGCACGATGTTGGCCAAGAACGGCACCGATGCGTTGCGGATTCTAAAGGACAATCCCGATATCCGTTTGATCGTCACCGACTATTTCATGCCCGACATGGACGGGATCGAAATGATCAAGCGGATGCGGGTCAGTCATCCGCGCGACCGGCTGGCGATCATCGGTCTGTCCTCGGGCGCCGGAAGTTCGCTGTCGGCGCGTTTCATCAAGAACGGCGCCAACGATTTTCTGGCCAAGCCCTTCCTGCGCGAGGAATTCTTTTACCGGATTTCCCAGAACATGGATGGGTTGGATGCCTATGACACCATCCGCGAATTGTCGTACCGCGACTATCTGACCGGCCTGCATAACCGGCGTTATTTCTTCGAGGTCGGCGAAACCTTGGTCGCCAGCATGCTGCGCGGGCAGCTGACCATGGCGCTGGCGGTGATCGATCTCGATCATTTCAAATCGATCAACGATACCCATGGCCACGAGGCCGGTGACGCCGTGCTCAAGGCCGTCACCAAGACGTTGATCGAGGCGACGCGGGCCTCCGACGTGGTCGCCCGCGCGGGCGGCGAGGAATTCTATCTGCTCGCCGTCAATCTTACGCCCGAGGAGGCGCCCGGCTTCTTCGAGCGCCTGCGCGCCGTGATCGCCGCGATCAGGGTTCCGTCGGAACAGGGAACGGTTCAGGTAACCGCCAGTATCGGCGTTAACTTGTCCGGCCGCAACAGCCTGAAAGCGATGCTGTCGGCCGCCGACGCGATGATGTACCGCGCCAAGCAAGGCGGACGCGACCGGGTGGAAATCGACAGCGGCGAGTGACCCCCAGCCGCCATTGAGGCGGCGGCCAAGCGGCCGGGCGCAAACCTCCGGTTTGCTTGGCCGCTCGCTCAACGCTCGCCAAAGCGGTTTGCGCCGGATAAAGCGCAAACCGCCTTAAAACTTAAAGTGCGATACTTCCGCCCGCGTTTGATCGGCGAGGTGCGACAGCTCGCGCATGGTGGCCGATACTTCCTCGGAGGCCGAGGCGTTGGTTTCGCCGATGCGGGTCAACTCGCCCATGCTGGCGCGGATTTCCTGCACCGAGGCGGCCTGTTGCTGCATGGCGGCGGCGATCGCGCTGGCCATGCGGTCGCTTTCGGCGACGCCGGTGGCGATTTGGTCGATGCTGGCCTTCACTTTTTTGGAAAGCGTGACGCCGTGGTCGGTTTCGGCGTCGGCCTTGGCGATCAGGGTGTTGATCTCGTTGACCGACCGGCCGGAATGCTCGGCCAATTTGCCCACTTCCTCGGCGACCACCGCGAAGCCCTTGCCCGCGTCGCCCGCCCGGGCCGCCTCGATGGCGGCGTTCAGCGACAGCATGTTGGTCTGCCCGGCGATTTTGCCGATTACTTCGGTGATTTTGCCGATTTCGGCGGCGTTGGCGGCGATGGCGTTGACGGTGCCGACCATGGTGTCGATCTGCGTGCGGCCGTCATCGACCAAGGCCGCCGCTTGGCGGGCATGAGTGCTCGACGTGCTGGCGTTGGCCGAAACGTCCTCGACGGCCTGCGCCGTTTGCTCGATTCCCACCGCGACTTGCCGGACCGCCGACAGCTGCACCTGGGCGCTTTCGGAAATTTGTTCGATCGCCCGGCCGGTTTGCTCGGCGGCGGTGGCCATTTGGCGAATATTATCCATCACCGTGCGCAGCGCCTGCGACAGGGCGGTGATCGAGGTATTCACATCGGTCTTGATATCGCCGACCAGCTTGCTTTTCGCCGCCGTCGTCACTTGGCGCGATAAATCGCCCTGGGCCACGGCGCCCATCACGCCCCGCAGATCCTCCATCACCGGTTCCAGATCACCCAGAAAGTGGTTCAGCGCCAGGGCGGCGTGGCTGGTTTCATCCGTTCCCGAGACCGTGGCGCGTAACGACATATCGCCGGTGGCGGCCACGCGTTCCAGCGTCTGGGCCAAGCCGGTGATCGAAAGAATGATGGTGTTGCCGATCGTCAGCGCGGCGCCGCCCGCCCCGGCCACCAGAACGACGATCAAGATCACCAAGGCGACGCGCGCCGTGCCGGCAGTGGAATTGATCGCGGCGACCTTGGCGGCGGCGCCATCTTGTGCCGAGCGGCCGATGTCGGCGAGCGAGTCGCGCACCGTCTTTTCGGCGCTCGCGACCGGGCCGTTCAATTGGCCGACCGCGTCGTCTTGGGCAAACAGCAGCGAGGATTTGAACACGCCGGTTCCCGCGTCGCGGTAGGCTTTCACGTCGCCTTGCATCGCGGCGATCTTGGCGGCGACGGCGGCGTTGGGGGCCGAGGCGACATAGTCCGCCATCAGGCGGATGATCTCGTCGGCGCGGGCGTTGAAGTCGTTTTGATAGGCGCCGACCTTGGCGAGGTCGGTTTCGGCCGGGGCGCGGGCGACCAGGGCGTTCTGTTCCTTGAAGCGGACGATGACGTCGCTGGTCAAGATCAGGGTGCGCAAGCTGTCGCCGTGGATTTCCTGGGCCGATTGGCGCAGATCGCCCACCGTGACGAACGAAACGGCGAACACGATCACCAGGGCCGCGATCGGAATGCCGGCCAGCAGCATCAGCTTTTGACGAATGCCCATATTTCCGTTCCCCTAAATATCTCGCCCACGAAAAAAAGCCCGCCGACGGATCGGCGGGCCATTCTTTCCCAAAACCTATTTTACCGCGCCGCTGTATTTGGCGGCCGCGTCGATCAGCTTCTTGGCATCGGGGCTGGGGGCACCCTTGGTGGCGAAACCGATCACCTGCTTGACCTCGGCCCCCGGCAGAACGGTGACACCGTCCTTGATGCTGGCGGCACTGCCGTACCCGATGGCGTTGGGTGCTTGCGACACCACCTGGGCCACCTCGGTCAGGGCGCGGCGGGCGTTCGCCTTGTCGGTGATCTCGGCCCCGCCCAGGAAGCTGGCCTCGACATTGCTGCGCGTGCCGAAGCCCGGCTGTTCGGCAACCACCATGATCGGCTGATCGGCGCCGCCGACCTCCTTCCACGAGGTGACCTTGCCCAGAAGGATGTCCTTCACCTGGGCCGGAGTCAGCGACTTGACCGGATTTCCAGCGTTGACAATGAACTTGATGCTGATCGCGCCGACCGGGCTCATCACCAATCCGGCGCTGCTGACCGAACCGGGCGCCGCCTTGTTGATCGAGTCCTCGGTGGTCTTCAGCGGGGCGGCGACCATCATGACGTCGGACCGCCCGGCCACCAGATCCTTCAAGCCGTTTCCATCGCCGTTGACGGCAATGTCCAGCGACAGGCCGGTCGCGCTTTCGATGGCGGCTTTGTTGGGAACGACGATCGTGTTGCCAATGGCGGCGGCGCCGGTGACCTTCAGGGTGGTTCCAGCCAAGGCGGTCTGCGACACAAGAGCCAGCGACAGCCCGGCGACGATGGAGGTAAGGGTAAGGCGCATGATTTTCCCCGCTTCGGTGAAAGGCGGCGGACAATGCTCATGATGACGGGACGGGCAAACCCGCGTCGTCCATCCCGCCATTGATCCCCAACCGCCCGCTTATTGTAACCGGCTATTTTTGCCGCTCGGCGTGATCCAAGTCAAGCGGCCGAAGCATAACGTGAATCGTCGTTCCCACCCCCGGTTGCGAGGTCGCCCAGATCCGGCCGCCGTGGCCCTCGGCGATTTTCTTGCAGATGGCCAGTCCGATGCCGGTGCCGTCATAGTCGCCGCGCGGATGCAGGCGCTGGAAGATCATGAAAATCCGGTTGAAATAGACCTCCTCGATCCCGATGCCGTTGTCGGTGACCGTGAAATGCCAGCCGTCCTCCTCGGCTTGACAGCCGACGGTGACGACGGCGGGGCGCTCCTTGGCGCGGAACTTGACGGCGTTGGCGATCAGGTTTTGGAACAGCCGCGCCATGTCGCCCTCGCGGCAGGCGAGCGTCGGCAAATCGGCCGGGATTTGGATCTCGGCGCCGCTTTCGCGGATCATCACCGTCAGGCCGTCGAGAACGGTATCCAGAACCCGTTTGATCGGCACCAAGGCGGGCGGCGGGCCGCTGCGCCCGACGCGGGAGAATTCCAACAGGTCTTGAACCAGCCGGTCCATGCGGGCGGCGCCCTCGCTGGCGAAGGCGATGAATTCCAGGCCCTCGGCGTCCAGCTTGTCGTGATAGCGGCGCTTGAGCAACGCCACATAGCTGCCGATCATCCGCAAGGGTTCACGCAGATCGTGCGAGGCGACATAGGCGAACTGTTCCAGATCGGTGTTCGAACGTTCCAGCTCGGCGGTACGCACACCGAGGGCGCGCGCGGTTTTCCGGTTTTCGGTCACGTCGATCAGCGACACCAGGACCCGCTTGAAGCTGGCCTCGAAGCCCGACGGCACGTTCCACAGAACCAGCACGGTCAAGGGGGTGCCGTCGGCGGTCAGCACCTCGCCCTCCATCTCCAGCCGGGTCTGGCCGCGCACCATCGCCACCAATTCGCGGCGAAAGGCGGTCAGCGATGCCGCGCTGAAGAACTTCGGCAAATCGCCCAGCAGGTGGTCGACCGATTGGGCGCGGTGCAAACGAACGGCGGCGGCGTTGACGGCGGTTACCGTGACACGGCTGGCACAGGCGGCGACATGCTCGGGATGGGCGTCGAAATAAGCGTCGAGGTCGTCGTCGGCGGCGAGATTCAAGCCGTCGAGAGTGGCCTTGACGGCGGAAAAATCCTCCTCCCACAAGGCGACCGGGGATTCGTCGAAGAGCTCGCGGAAACGGCGCTCGCTTTCCTCGGTCTGGCGGATGCGGTCTTGCAGCAGCGCCGCCATCGCATCGAACGCGGTGCCGAGCGCGCCGATTTCGTCACCGCCGCCGATCCGGCTGCGGGCCGCGAAATTCCCGGCCGCCAAGGATCGCACGAAATTCAGCAGCCGCTCGACCCGGCGGGTCAGCAGCAGATGGAACACCACGCCGATCACCGTGGTGGCGGCGGCGATCAGCAGCGACAGAACCGCGATCGACCGGGTGGCCATCCGGCGGTTCTCGGCGGTCAGGAACGCGGTGTCGCGGGCGATGATCACCGTGCCGATGCGCGGCGAGCGGATTTCCGCCGCCTGCGTCCCGATACCCACCCCCGCATAGCCCAGCAGCAGCGAGGGGGCGGGATTGGTGACCGCCGCGCCGCCGCTGGTTGCCACGGCGGCAATCATCGCGGGATCGATCGGCAGTGCCAGCTCCTCGACCGGGCGGTTCAGCCAGCGCAGATCCGACGCGGCGACGACCGCGCGGTGGTCGTCCAGTACCAGCAGCCAGCGATTTTCGGGTACGGCGCTGGCGGCGGCGATTTCGCGGCGCACGCCCTCGACCGCGCCCAGGTGGAAAAAGGTTTCGAGCGTTCCTTGCAGGGTGGCCGTCCGGTTGCGCAAATCCAAGCGCGCCCGTTGTTCGAGGCGCGATTCCATCGCCGGGATCAAAAACAAATCGGTCGCCGCGATGTCGGCCACGGCGACCGCGGCCAGGATCAAGGGAACCAGCCAGCGCAGCGATAGAGCGGGACGGTTGAAGGTCATGGCGCCACGGCGCGCAAGGGGGCGGGATCAATCAGATGATCGGGCGATACCGGCCCGGGCAGCAGGCCGTGCTGCGCCATGATCCGCACCAGATTGGGGATCGCCTGGGTGGCGACGGATCCCGGTTGTTCCAGCAAGGCGAGGTTTTCCGCGCGGCCGGGGATGTGCAGCCCGGTCATCGCTTGCAGGAATTCGTCCGCCGTCAATTGCTCGCGCTGGGCCATGACCGCCGCCGTGCCGGAAGGGTCGGCCTTGATCCGTTCCAGGGCCGCGAACCACGCGGCCAACAGGGCCGCGATCTGCCGGGGGCGGTTGTTCAGAACCTCGGTATTCACGACCAGAACGTCGAGGATTTCGTTCGGAATCGCCCGGCTGTCGAACAAAACGCGGGCCCCTTGGGCGACCAGATGGGTGCGCGTCGGCTCGAAGGTGACGACGGCGTCGATGGTTCCGGCGGTAAAGGCCTGCTCGTGCTCGCTGGCTTCCAGATTGACGGTGGTGAAATCGCGGCGGCAGTCCAGCCCGTGGGTTTCCGCCGCCCGGCACAACATGAAGGCCCCCAGGGCCGAGGTTTCCGCCCCGACTTTCCGCCCCGCCAAATCCTCGATGCGGGAAAGTCCGCGTTGCCCCAGAATCGCGTCGCCGCCCTGCGACGCATCGATGACCAGCACGATCTTGACCGGCAGGCCGCGGGCCGACATCAGCAGCGCCTCGTCCAAGGTGACCGCCGCGGCCGAGATCGCGCCGTTGGCGAAGCCGCGAATCACCTCGCTGGCCGAAGGGTACTGAATCAGGGGGACGTCCTTGCCGGGCAACAGTCCGCTTGCTTGGGCCAGATAAAAGGGCTCATACCCCGGCCAGACGTTGGTGCCGATGGTCAGCGGCGTGCCCGCATCGTCGCCACACCCCGCCAGCAACATCGCAACACCGATCGCGATACGCGTCAAACCCCTTCGCATGACATCCCCACAGAGCTGCTGCCTACGATAGTAGGACTAAACAGGGAGTTTCGTGAAGTGGGTTCGTGTTGGATGTTTCCCGCGCGGGCCGGTGATTTAATCAAGGCTTAATGTCCGGCGGTGGGCGATATGGCATTCTGGCGGGGGCCTCGATACCGGAGGTAATCCTTTGTTGCATCAGCGCCTTGTCCCCATCCTTTTGCCGGATGCCGCCGTCCCGGTGACGGTGGTTGGGGATCTGCGGCTGTCCTTCGTGACACTGGGCAGCGGCGTTCCGGGGCACGAGGTCGAGCGGACCTTCATCGCCAACCCCAGCTTGCCGGGGGTGGTGATCGCCGATCAAGGCCATCTGGCTGGCCTGATCCCGCGCGAGCAATTCCTGTCGTGGATGACCGAACCGTTCGGCCCGGATCTGTATCGCACCCGGCCCATCCGGCGTTTGCTGGAACGCAGCGGACGGCCGCCCTTGTGCGTCGGCGCGAACGATGGGGTCGCCGATGCCGCGCGGGCCGCGATGGCCCGGCCCGACGACCGGATTTACGATCCCTTGCTGGTCACCTTCGCCGATGGCCGTTTCGCGGTCGCCGACATGCCGGACCTGCTGCGGGCGGTGGCGGGGGTGTTGCAAGACCAGATGCAGCGGATCGCCGAAACCCTGGACGAATTGCGCCGCACTCAATCGCATCTGCTGCAATCCGAGAAGATGGCCTCGCTGGGCGCCCTGGTGGCCGGCGTGGCGCACGAGGTCAACACGCCGGTCGGCATCGTCTTGGGCACGGCCAGCCATTTCGCCGACCTGACCGCCCGGTTCAAGGACCAGATGATCCAGGGGCGGATGCGCCGCTCGGATCTCGACGGGTTCGTCGAGCAAGCCGCCGAGGCGGCCCGGCTGTTGTCGCTGAACGCGACGCGGGCGGCCGATTTGATCCAAAGCTTCAAACAGGTTTCGGTCGATCAGACCAGCAATCAGCGCCGGATCTTTCCGCTCGGGCGTTATATCGACGAAGTGCTGACCTCGCTGACCCCGGCTATCCGCAAAACCCAAATCACGGTCGCCGTCGCCTGCGCCGAGACCATCGAGTGCGATACCTATCCCGGCGCCCTGTCGCAGATCCTGACCAATCTGGTGATGAATTCGCTCAACCACGCCTTCGACGAGGGCGGAACCGGAACCATCCGCGTTACCGCCGAGGTCGAACCCGGCGATTGGGTCCGGCTGGTTTATACCGATAACGGCCGGGGCATCGCCGAAGCCGACGCGCCCCGGGTGTTCGATCCGTTTTTCACCACCAAGCGCGGCATGGGCGGGTCCGGGCTTGGTCTGCACATCACCTACAACCTCGTCCACGGCGTGCTGGGGGGCGAGATCACCCTGACCACGGCGCCGGGGGCGGGAGTGTCCTTTTTGATCCGTTTCCCCCGGTGCGCGAATGACAAGAAGAGGTGACATCATGGGCACCCAGACCCCCCTGGATGACGATATTCTGTTTGCCGAGGAGGACACCGCCCTGTCGGTCGAGGGCGTCGCGGCCGAACCGCCGTGGACCGTTCTGGTCGTTGATGACGATCATGAGATCCACGCGATGACCCGCTTCATGCTGGCCGGGTTCCGGTTTCACGGCCGTCCGCTGAAACTGTTGCACGCCTTCTCGGCGGCCGAGGCGTTTCGGATGCTGAGGGAGGACGAGGCCATCGCCTTGGTTCTGCTCGACGTCGTCATGGAAACCGAGGACGCGGGTCTGCGCCTCGTGCGGCTGATTCGCGGCGAATTGGGCAACACGGTCGTGCGCATCGTGCTGCGGACCGGGCAGCCGGGCGTGGCGCCCGAACGGGTGGTCCTGCTCGATTACGACATCAACGACTATAAGGCCAAGACCGAACTGACCGCCGACCGCATGTTCACCACCGTGGTCACCGCGCTGCGCACCTTCGAGATGATTCGCGCCCTGATCGAGGCGCAGGCGGCCCGGATCGCCGCCGACCGCGAGGCCGAACGCCGCCGCGCCGCGATGCTGGCCCTGGAACGGCGCAAGGCCGACGAGCGCAAGGCCGAACTCGATGCCATCGCCCTGCACTTGACAATGTCCGTTCTTCCCGGTTTGAAGAAGGCGGCCGAACAGGCCCGTCTGATCCCCGGCATCGCCAGCCACCTGGAAAGCATGTCGGACGGGATCGGAGAGTTGCTGATGACGCTCCGCGCCGCTTGACCTAGGATATCGCGATGGCAAACAGCCCCACACCGCCCTTCCGCATTCTGGTCGTCGATGACGAGCCGTTCTCGCGCCATGTCGTGGCCAAAATGTTCGCCGCGTTGGGGGCCGAGCACGTCGTCTTCGCCGAGTCGGGGGGCGAGGCCCGCAAGGCGATGGCCAAGGATCCGGCTCTGAGCTTGGTGATTTCGGATCATTACATGCCGGATGAAAGCGGGATTCATCTGCTGGGCGATCTGCGTCAAGGTAAGCTGCCGCTGGCTTACGACACCTATTTCGTGGTGGCGACCGCGTCCTCCAGTTTCGCGCTGACGGCGGTGGCGCTGGCGCTGGACGTCGATTCCTTTCTGTCCAAGCCGTTCGGCAAGGAGGCGCTGGCCCGCCGTTTGTATCAGTTTCTGGGCAATGACGGCCGTTTGATCAAATCGCCGGAGCAGTATGGTGAGCTTGATGTCACCGCGATGCTGGCCGTCGCCGAGTGCATGGATCCGTCCGCTCCCCGTCCGGCCGGTCCCACCGTTCCGACGCGCCGCTTGGCCTCGGTTGTTCCCGATCATACCCAACTGGCCGCCGATCTGCGGGCCAAGGACGGCCATCTGCTGCTGCGCGCCGGCACCGTGCTGACCCGGCATCTCATCGGCCGTCTGACCGAATTGGGCGTGACCGATGTGCCGGTGGGCTAATGGGCGGCATGCTGATCCTGGGGATCGGCAACAGCCTGTTGTCGGATGAGGGCGTGGGGATCCGCTTGGCCGAGGCGCTGGCCGCAAGCGCGTTGCCGGATGGGGCGCGGGTGGTGGACGGCGGCACCATCGGTCTGGCCCTGATGCCCTTGATCGAAGACGCCCGGTCCGTTCTGTTTCTCGACGCCGCCCGGCTGGGGGGCGAGGCGGGGGCATGGCGTTTGTTCGAGGGCGAGGCTTTCGACGCCTTCGTCCGGGGCGGGCGCTCGACCCCGCATGATGTCGGTTTGGCCGATCTGGTCTTCGCGCTGTCGCTGGCGGGCACCTTGCCGGAACGCCGCGCGCTGCTGGCCGTGCAGCCGGGCGAATGCGGGTTGGGGGCGGCGCTGTCGCCGCCGGTAATGGCGGTCATGGATACCGTTCTGGACGCGGCCCGCACGGTGATCGGCCGCTGGGCCGCGTGATCTCCGCCTATCGCGCTTTATACGATCGTGCTAATATTCCGGGTGCGGAGAACGATAGGGGGGCGGCATGTCCGATTCACCCGGTTTGGCCACTCTTTTGCGTCACCACGGCATCGGCCGCCGCGATTTCTTGACCTTCTGCGCCGGTTTGGCCTCGGCCTTGGCGCTGCCGCCGGTTCTGGCGCCCAAGCTGGCGCACGCCCTGGAAGCCGCGCGGCGGCCCTCGGTAATCTGGCTGTCGTTCCAGGAATGCACCGGCTGCACCGAATCCCTGACGCGGGCCGACCAGCCGTCGCTGGAACAGATCATCTTGTCGATGGTGTCGCTGGACTATCACCACACCTTGCAAGCCGCCTCGGGCGCGGCGGCCGAGGCGGCGCGGCGCCAAGCGATGGCCGACAATCACGGCCGCTATCTGGTGATGGCCGACGGGTCGATCCCGCTGGGCGATCCCGGCTATTGCACGATCGGCGGGATGTCCTCGGCCGATCTTCTGGCCCAAACCGTGGCGGGCGCCGCCGCCGTGATCGCGGTGGGCAGTTGCGCCGCGTTCGGCGGGCTGGCGGCGGCCGAACCCAATCCGACCGGGGCCGTTCCAATCAGCCGCTTGGTCACCGGCAAGCCGGTGGTCAATATTCCCGGCTGCCCGCCCTTGCCGCTGGCGATGACCGGGGTGATCGCCCATTTCCTGGCCTTCGGCCGTTTGCCCGAGCTGGATTCCCTGGGCCGTCCCCGCGTGTTTTACGGCGAAACCATTCACGACCGCTGCCCGCGCCGCGCCTTTTACGACCAGGGGCTGTTCGCCAAAAGCTTCGACGACGAGGGGGCGCGCCAGGGCTGGTGTTTGTTCCAATTGGGGTGCAAGGGGCCGACCACCCGCAACGCCTGCGCCACGGTGAAGTGGAACGGCGGCACCAGCTTCCCGATTGGATCGGGCCATCCCTGTTTGGGCTGTTCGCAACCGTCATTTTGGGATGCGGGCGGCTTTTATCGGCCGTTGTCGCGCCCGGCCGGTCTGGGGCCGGGGATGGCGGCGGCGGCGGTCGCCGCCGGGGCCGCGCTGGGCGCGGTGGCGGCCAGCAAGCGCCCAAGCGAACGCCAGCCGGTCACTCTGGACGATCTGGAGACCAAATCATGAGTCTTCTGCTGTGGGCCAAGGGGCCGGGTTTCGCGTTGGCCGCCGTCTTGTTCCTGCTGGGAACGGCGATGCGGCTGGCCGAGATTCTGCGGCTGGGCCGCGGCACTGATTTGGCGCGGCCGCGCGGGGCGGCGGGGGGGCAAGCGCTGCGCACCGTCTTCAGCCGTTTCCTGCCCGCGCCGGGGCTGTTCGCGCGCAGTCCGGTGGTTCATGCCGGTGGTTATGTCTTTCATATCGGCTTGCTGGTGGTGGTGATCGGCTATGGGCCGCATCTGGCGGTGCTGGGGATCGGCGGACGCGGTTTGCCCGCCGGACTGATCGACGGGGTAACCCTGCTAACGATGGCGGCGATGACCGCCTTGCTGGCGGCGCGCCTGCGCGATCCGGTCAAGCGGCTGATAAGCGGGCCGGGCGATTATGGGGCGTGGGGCTTGGTGTTCCTGCCGCTGGCCACCGGGTTCTTGCTGGTCAACCGGGTATTGCTGCCGTTCGAGCCGCTGTTGGCCCTGCATCTGCTGTCGGTGGAAGTGATGCTGGCGCTGCTGCCCTTCACCAAGCTGGTTCACGCGTTCACCTTCGTGCTGGCCCGGGGCTATGCCGGGGCGATCGCCGGGCGCAAGGGGGCACATTCATGACCATGTCCTTCGCCAACGGGCTGGCGGCGTTGCGTCCCCGGATCGACGCGCCGGTCGCGGCTTTCCTGTCGTCTTGCGTCCGCTGTGGCCTGTGCGCCGAGGCTTGCCTGTTCCATACCGAAACCGGCGATCCGAAATACGCCCCGATCATGAAGCTTGAGCCTTTACGGCGCTTGTGGTCGCAGGAATTCACGGTGATGGGGCGCCTGGGCCGCGCCCTTGGCCTAAGCAAACCCATGAGCGACGAGGATTTCGCCCGCTGGGAGGAATTGGTCTACGATTCCTGCACGCTGTGCGGCCGCTGTTCGCTGGCCTGCCCGGTCGGCAACGATCTGACCCTGATGATCCGCAAACTGCGCGAAGGCATGGTGGCCGCCGGTCACAGCCCGGAAGGCTTGCGCAAGGCCGCGCACCGCGCGCTGACCGATATCAGCCCGGTCGGCGTCGGCGCCCAATCGGCGCGCAAATTGATTGCCGCCCAATCGCGCGAGGTTGGCATTCCGATCGAGATCGACAAACACGGCGCCGATTGGCTGGTGCTGATTTCGTCGATGGAATACATCGCCTTTCCCGAGATGCTGGGCGCGCTGGCCCGCTTGTTCAAGGCGGCCGGGCAGACCTGGACGATCGCCTCGGACGCGTATGAGGCCACCAATGTCGGCGTGCAGATCGGATCATGCGACGTGGCGCGCGCCATCGTCGCCCGCACGGTGGACGCAGCCCATCGCTTGGGCGTCAAGGGGGTGGTGACGCCGGAATGCGGCCACGCCTATCAGGCCTTGCGCTGGGAAGGCCCCAATCTGATGGGGCAGGCCTTTGATTTCGAGGTGATCCATCTGATCGACCTGCTCGACCGCTGGCGGGCCGAGGGACGGTTGAAGACCAAGGGCAAAAGCGGCCTGCGCCTGACCTATCACGACCCTTGTCAAACCAGCCGGCGCGGCGGCCTGGACCCCCAGGCGCGGCGCTTGCTGAACTTGGTCGCCGAGGATTTCGTCGAAACCAGCGATCCGGGGCCGTGGAACTGGTGTTGCGGCGGCGGCGGCGGGGTGTCGGCCAATCCCCGTGCCCGCGATTTGCGGTTCAAGGTGTTCGCCGCCAAGAAGCGCCAGTTGGAGGCGGTCCGCCCCGACGCGGTGGTGACCACCTGCTCGAATTGCCGCAATGTGCTGGAGGAATCGCTGGAGCACTGGGGGATGGAGCTGCCGGTGCTGAGTCTGACCGAATTGGTGGCCGAGTATTTGGACGAGGTGCCGTCATGACCCAACGCTTGGTCGTCGATCCGGTCACCCGCATCGAAGGGCATTTGCGCATCGAGGCGCAAATGGAGGGTTCGCGCATCGTCGAGGCCTATTCCTCGGGCACCATGGTGCGGGGGCTGGAGATCGTGCTGAAGGGCCGCGATCCGCGCGACGCCTGGGCCTTTGCCCAGCGTATCTGCGGGGTGTGCACGCTGGTGCACGGCATCGCCTCGGTGCGCGCCGCCGAAAGCGCCTTGGGGATCGAGATTCCCGCCAACGCCCAGCTGGTGCGCAATCTGATGATCGCGGCGCAGTATGTCCACGATCACGTGATGCATTTCTATCACCTGCATGCCTTGGATTGGGTCGATGTGGTCTCGGCGCTGAAGGCCGATCCGGCGGCGGTGGCCGAACTGGCGCAGTCGCTGTCGTCCTATCCGCAAGCTTCGCGGGGATATTTCGCCGATACCCAGGCCCGCCTGAAGGCCTTCGTCGAGAGCGGACAGTTGGGCATCTTCGCCGGGGGCTATTGGGGGCATCCCGAATACAAGCTGCCGCCCGAGGTCAATTTGCTGGCGGTCGCCCATTACCTCGACGCCTTGGCGTGGCAGCGCGAGGTGGCGAAACTGCACGCCGTCTTCGGCGGCAAGAACCCGCATCCCAATTTCGTGGTTGGCGGCGTGCCGCTGCCCATCGATCCCGACAGTGACGCGGCCTTGAACGCCGTGAAACTGGGCCAGGTGCGCGACGTCATCGCCCGGATGCGCGCCTTCGTCGATCAAGCCTATCTGCCCGACACCCTGGCGATCGCCGGATTTTACCCCGAGTGGTTTTCGCGGGGCGAGGGGGTCGGCAACTTCTTGACCTACGGCGAATTTCCGGGCGGACTGACCAACGATGCCGCCAAATTCCTGATTCCCCGGGGGGTTATTCTGAACCGCGATCTGTCGCGCATCCATCCCGTCGATCTGGATGTCGAGGGCGAGGTGCAGGAGTTCGCCGCCCATTCCTGGTACGCCTACGACCAAGGCAAGCAAATCGGCTTGCATCCTTACGGGGGCCAAACCCGCCTGGCCTATGACGGGCCGAAGCCGCCCTTCGATCAGTTGGAGGTCGAAAGGAACTATTCCTGGATGAAGGCGCCGCGCTGGCAGGGCCAAGCGATGGAGGTCGGGCCGCTGGCCCGCATGCTGGTGCTGTATGCCGGGGGGCACGCGCAGGCCAAGGAGCTGGTCGATGGCACCCTGTCGCGCTTGAATCAGCCGGTGGCGGCCTTGTTCTCGACCCTGGGCCGCACGGCGGCGCGGGCCTTGGAAACCAAGATCATCGCCGATGCGATGACCGGCTGGCTGGATCAATTGATCGCCAATATCAAGGCGGGCGACACCCGAACCTTCGACGACAGCCGGTGGGAGCCCTCGACATGGCCCGCCAAGGCCAAGGGGGTGGGGTTCATGGAAGCGCCGCGCGGCGCCTTGGGCCACTGGATGGTCATCGAGGACGGCCGCATCGCCAACTACCAAGCGGTGGTGCCCAGCACCTGGAACGCCGGTCCGCGCGACGCTCAAGGCCAATCCGGCCCCTACGAGGCGGCGCTGAAGGGCCATGAACTGGCGGTCGCCGATCAGCCGCTGGAGATCTTGCGCACCATCCACAGTTTCGACCCCTGCATCGCCTGCGCCGTGCATCTGACCGGGCCGGGCGGCGCGCCGTCTCTGGTGGTCAAGGTGGTGTGAAACTTCGGCGAACCGCGTTTTTCAGCGCGTCCGCCAACTCCGGCACATCCGGCTGTTCCTGCCGGGCGGCGTGTTCCAGGGTCTTGCCGGCGGTGGCGATGACCGACAGGCCCAGCGACCCGGCACTTCCCGAAAAACGATGTCCGATCCGGGTCAGCGCCTTGATGTCGCCCGCCTCCCGCGCCGCGTCGAGATCGGCGAGCAGTTTTTGGGCCGAGGCGGCGAAGGCCTCCATCAGTTGGGCATAGGCCTCTTCCCCGAGATCGGCGATGACCGCGTTTCTACGCTCGATATCGGTTTCGATCACCGGTGGTTTGGCCTGGTCTTGAGGGGGCAGGGAGGCCCC
>CAIULK010000156.1 GCA_903899885.1 uncultured Rhodospirillaceae bacterium | reverse complement strand
CCGCCGGGGATCACCGCCAGCAGATTGTCCCAGCCGCCGCGCACACCGCCCGCATGCTTTTCGATCAGCTCCTTGAGCGGAATGCTCATCGCCTCCTCGACATTGCAGGGTGTGTTGACGTGACCCGAGATGCAGAAAATCTTGGTGCCGGAATTCTTCGGACGGCCAATCCCGGCGAACCACGCCCCGCCGCGCCGCATGATGGCGGGAACCACCGCGATCGATTCGACGTTGTTGACCGTGGTCGGGCAGCCGTACAGGCCGACCCCCGCCGGGAACGGCGGCTTCAGGCGCGGCTGGCCCTTTTTGCCTTCCAGGCTTTCGATCAGCGCCGATTCCTCGCCGCAGACATAGGCCCCGGCGCCGCGATGGACGAACAGCTCGAAATCCCAGCCCGAACCGCAGGCGTTCTTGCCGATCAAACCGGCCTCGCGCGCTTGATGAAGGGCGGCTTCCAAATGCTCGGATTCGCGGACGAATTCGCCACGGATATAGATATAGCCGACATGGGCGCTAACCGCGAAAGCGGCAATCAAGGCCCCCTCGATCAGCTTATGCGGATCGAACCGCATGATTTCCCGGTCCTTGCAGGTTCCGGGCTCGCCTTCGTCGGCGTTGATCACCAGATAATGCGGGCGCGATCCCACTTCCTTGGGCATGAACGACCATTTCATGCCGGTCGAGAACCCGGCGCCGCCACGGCCGCGCAGGCCCGAGGATTTGACTTCCTCAATGATCGCGTCGCGGCCCTTGGCCAGAATCGCCTTGGTGCCGTCCCAATCGCCGCGCGCCTGGGCGCCCTTCAGGCCCCAGTCATGCAGACCATACAGATTGGTGAAGATGCGGTCCTTGTCGTGCAGCATCACCCGGCCTCCCCGCCCAGCGTTTTCAGCGTCGTCGGTCCACCGGCCGGGGCCGAGAATTGGCGCCCCGATTGCGGACCGGGCTTCGGCGTGCCGCCGGTCTTCAGGGTTTCGAAGATCGCCTTGGCGCTTTCCGGCGTCAGGTCTTCGTAATAGTCGTCACCGATCTGCATCATCGGCGCGTTGACGCAGGCGCCCAGACACTCGACCTCGGACAAGGTGAAGCGGCCGTCCGGCGTGGTTTCGCCGAATTCGATCCCCAGCGCCCGCTTGGCGGTTTCGGCGACCCCATCGGAACCGGTCAACAGACAGCAAATATTGGTGCAGATCTGCACATGGTGATGCCCGACCGCCGACAGATTGTACATCGTGTAGAAGGTCGCGACTTCCTGCACGCGGATCGGCGCCAGACCGGTCATCTCGGCGACCGCCTCGATCACCTCCTGGCTGACCCAGCCGACTTGGCGCTGCGCCAAATCGAGCAAGCCCATCACCGCGCTGGGGCGGCGGCCTTCCGGATATTTGGCGAGCAAGGCTTTCGCCTTGGCCGCGTTGTCGGCGTTGAACGCGAAGCCGCCGCTCATCGGTCGATCTCCCCGAAAACGATGTCGATGGACCCGATATTGGAAACCACGTCGGCCAGCATGTGCCCCTTCGACATCATGTCCAGCGCCTGAAGGTGGACATAGCCCGGCGGCCGGATTTTGCAGCGATAGGGCTTCGACGAGCCGTCGGAAATCAGATAGACCGCGAACTCGCCCTTCGGCGCCTCGATCGCCGAATAGACCTCGCCCGCCGGAACCCGGAAGCCTTCCGAGAACAGCTTGAAGTGATGGATCATCGCTTCCATCGAGGACTTCATTTCCGAGCGCGGCGGCGGCGTGACCTTGCGGTCGTCGGTCCGCGCCAAGCCCTTGGGCATCTGGGCGATGCACTGCTTCATCAGCCGCACGCTTTCGCGCATCTCGGCCATCCGCATCAGATAGCGGTCGTAGCCGTCGCCGTGCTTGCCGACCGGAATGTCGAAATCGAGGCGGGCGTACACTTCGTAGGGCTGCGCCTTGCGCAGGTCCCACGCGATGCCCGAGGCGCGCAGGTTCGGCCCCGTGAAACCCCAATCCAACGCCTGCTCGGCCGTCACCGTGCCGATATCGACGGTGCGCTGCTTGAAGATGCGGTTTTCGGTGACCAGCGTCTCCATGTCGTCCATGACCTTGGGATACTGATCGCACCACGCGTCGATGTCTTCCAACAGGCCGTCGGGCAGGTCGGCGGCGACACCGCCGACGCGGAAGTAATTGGCGTGCAGCCGAGCGCCGGATGCGCGCTCATAGAACTCCATCAGCTTTTCGCGTTCCTCGAAGCCCCACAGCAGCGGGGTCATGCCGCCGACATCAAGGACAAACGAAGTGACGTTGAGGATGTGGTTTAGAATCCGGCCCATCTCGCTGTACAGCGTGCGGATGTACTGGCCGCGCAACGGCACCTCGATGCCCAGCAGCTTTTCCGCCGCCAGCACGAAGGCGTGCTCCTGATTCATGGTGCCGACATAGTCCAGCCGGTCGAAATAGGGAACCGCCTGCTGATAGGTCTTGTTCTCGATCAGCTTTTCGGTGCCGCGATGAAGCAGGCCGATATGCGGATCGGCGCGCGCGACCACCTCGCCCGACATTTCCAGGATCAAGCGCAACACACCGTGCGCCGCCGGATGCTGCGGGCCGAAATTGATGGAATAGTTCTGGATCTGCGCTTCGGCCATGATCAGCGTTTCCCTTCCGCCCTGTCGCCGGCCGGGGCCGGTCCTTCCCACGGCGAGGCGAAGTCGAAGCGGCGATAGTCCTGGACCAGCCGCACCGGTTCATAGACCACGCGCTTTTGTTCATCGTCGTAACGCATCTCGACATGCCCGGTCAGCGGGAAGTCCTTGCGCAGGGGG
>CAIULK010000155.1 GCA_903899885.1 uncultured Rhodospirillaceae bacterium | reverse complement strand
CGGCCGCCAGCCACAGCAGCGCGATCATCCCGGCCGCCACCGCCAATCGGCCCCGCAATCCCCAACCCAGAACCGGCATGTCGGCCCTCCCTTATCTGGGTCCGCAGAATAGGGATGTTATAATATAACGTCAAGCGTCGTACGATTACCCAAAAAAAGCCGCAATCGCCCGCGAAAAAGACAACGCCCGGAACGGATCGTCCGCGACCCCCGGCGCCCGCCGGGCCCGATCCGGCGGGTATTGACGGCCGGCGCTTCCCCCCCTTGCGCCGGCCGTCGCTTTTCTCCATCGTGCGCCAATGATCGATGCGTCTCCCATCCCTTGCTTTTCCGGCCATGGCCTTGCCTGCGTTCGCGGCGGGCGAACGGTGTTCGCCGGGCTGGATTTCAAACTGACCGGGGGCGGGGCGCTGCTGCTGCTGGGTCCCAACGGGTCGGGAAAGTCCAGCTTGTTGCGCCTGATGGCCGGGTTGCTGCCCGCTTACGCCGGGCATTTGACCTGGAATGGCCAGCCGGTGGCCGACGATCCGCAAGCCCATGCCGAACGCGTTCATTATGTCGGCCATCACGACGCGGTGAAGGGGGTTCTCACCGCCCAGGAAAATCTCGGCGTTTGGGCTCGCCTGCACGATCCGGCGACCGCAGCCGTGCAAGCCCGCGCCGCCTTGGTCCGGTTCGGGTTGGGCCGTCTGGCCGATGTTCCCGGCCGGATGCTGTCGGCGGGGCAAAAACGGCGGTTGAATTTGGCGCGCCTGCTGGCGGCCCCCGCGCCGGTTTGGCTGCTCGACGAGCCGACCACCGCGTTGGATCAGCGTTCGATCGCCAATCTGCAAACCGTTCTGGCCGATCACCGGGCGGACGGCGGGCTGGTGGTGCTGTCGACCCATGCCGAGATCGCGTTGCCCGGCGCCACGGTTTTGCATATGGACCAAGTGGGGGCCGGGTCATGACGCGGTTTCAAACCCTGGTCGCCCGCGATTTGCGCTTGGCCCTTCGCCAGGGCGCCGACAGCATTTTGGTGGTCGGCTTCTTCGTGATTACCGTCGCCTTGTTTCCCTTCGGCATCGGCCCGGAGGCCGGAACGCTGACCCGCGTTGCGCCGGGGATCCTGTGGGTGACGGCGTTGCTGGCCTCGATGCTGTCGCTCGACCGCCTGTTCCAAGCCGATTGGGAGGACGGGTCGCTGGAATTGCTGCTGCTGACCCCGACCCCGCTGGAAGTGGTGGTCGCCGCCAAGGTGACCGCGCATTGGCTGACCACCGGCTTGCCCCTGTTGGTGGCGACCCCGGTGTTGGCGCTGCTGCTGGGGTTGGAACCCGAAGGCTATATGACGCTGCTGACCGGGATGGCGCTGGGCACCCCGGCGCTGTCGCTGTTGGGCGCGATCGGCGCCGCCTTGGTGTTGGGGGCGCGGCGCGGCGGGGTGCTGGTGGCGCTGCTGGTCTTGCCCTTGGCGGTGCCGGTGCTGATTTTCGGGGCGGGCGCGGTCGATGCGGCGGTCCAGGGTTTGGACGCCACCGCGAGCCTGGAAATCCTGGGCGCGATTCTGTTGGCCACGTTGTTGCTGGGGCCGGTGGCGGCGGCGGCGGCGTTGCGCCAAGCGTTGGAATAGTTTTCCCGGCTGTCAATGACGCCGGATTGGGCTAATTTGGGATAAACCGACCACGAGGCTCCGCCATGCTCGACCCCAAGCCCTCGCTTTATGAGCACGATTTTTACGCGTGGGCCAACCAGCAAGCCGCGCTCTTACGGGCGGGCCAGCTTTCATCCGCCGACATCGACCATATCGCCGAAGAGATCGAGAGCATGGGCCGAACCGAGAAGCGCGAACTGATCAGCCGCCTCGAGATTTTGCTGCTGCACCTATTGAAATGGCGTTATCAGCCGGGCCGCCGGGGTTCCAGTTGGGAGGCGACAATCCAGGTCCAGAGGGACGATCTTATCGATCACCTTAACGATAATCCCAGCCTTAAGGCGAAATTGGACGAGGTCCTCGTTGCCGCCTACCGTAAAGCCGCCATTTTGGTGACCGGCGAAACCGACCTGCCAAAGTCGGTTTTTCCGGCGGTTTGCCCGTGGACGTTCGAACAGATCATGGACGCCGACTTTTGGCCGGACGGCGAGGGTCACTGAACGGCTATTTCAACCCGTCGATCAGTTTGGTGATCTCGGCCCGGTCTTGCGAATCGGCGGGCAGTTTGGCCAACATGCGGGTCCAGGCGGCGCGGGCGGCGTCCTTGTGCCCGGCTTGTTGTTCGGCGGTTCCCACGAAATACAGCGCATCGAGATTGTCGGGGTCCAGCCGCAGCACGTCCTTCATCACCGCCACGAAGTCGGCGGGTAGCGGAGCGTCGGCGGCTTGGTCGTCCAACAGCATCTGGCCGTATTCCAGCCGAACCGCGACATCCGCGGGCAGCAGAACCAGCGCCTTGGCATAGGCGTCGCGCGCCCGCCCAGGCTCGCCCAGAACCTTCAGGCTGCGGCCCAGCATTGCCCAGCCGCGTCCGTCGTCGGGGCTCGACTTCAAGCGTTCGGCCAGATTGTCGACCATGCCCTTGAACATCGCCTTTTGGTCCTGCATCGCCTTGATCTTGTCGGCGCGGGCGGAATAGGGCTGGTCGGGCATGCCGGGGGATCCCAGCATGCCGTAAACGCCGACCGCCACCAGCGGCAGCACCAGCAGCACCGCCGCGATCACCCGCTTGTGCGAGATCAAACAGACCGGGGTTTGTTTCGAATCCGCAATATCAAGCAGACGGCGCTGAATCTCGATCCGGGCGATTTGGGCTTCGCCGGACTCGATCTGGCCTTGGGCAAGGTCGCGGTCAAGCTCGGCCAAGCGGGCCTTGTGGACGGCGATTTCGGGATGGGCGTTGGCGGCACGGCCCGCGCGCGGGCGGATCAACGGCGCCAGCACCAGCACCAGCATGGCGGCGGTGAGCAGGATGAAGGCGGCCCAAATCATCTCACGCGTCCTCGTTATTCAAAAGCTGGTCCAGACGGCGTTGCTCGTCGGCCGACAGCGGCGGCGGCGGCGGGGTGCCGACCCGGCGGCGATGGAACGACCGCAACGCGGCCAAGCCGCCCAGCAGAAACAACCCCGGCCCGCCCCACAGCAGCAGGGTCGATGTCTTGAAGGGAGGGGCCAGCAAAACATAATCGCCATAGCGGGCGACCACGAAGGCGCGGATCTGATCGTCGCTTTGCCCGGCTTGCACTTGTTCGCGCACGATCACCCGAAGGTCGCGGGCCAGATCGGCGTTGGAATTCTCGATCGATTCGGATTGGCAGACCAGACAACGCAAGCCCTGGCCGATCTTTTCGGCGCGGGTCTCCAGGGCCGGGTCCTTCAGCATCTCGGCGGGATCGGCGGCGAAAACCGGTGGGGCCGCCAAGACCAAAAGCAACGCCACGATACGTGGGTTCATTTTTGCAACTCCCGCACGATCGGCAGCAAGGTGTGTTGCCAGATCTCCGGGGTGATTGGGCCGATCTGCTTGTAGCGGATCACCCCATTGCGATCGACCAGGAAGGATTCCGGCGCCCCGGTCACCCCGAAATCGATCGACACCCGCCCGGGCGCGGGATCAAGGCCGATTTTTTCATACGGGTTGCCGTTGCGGGCCAGCCACTCGGCCCCCTTGACCGGGTCATCGCGCCAATCCAGCCCGAAAATCGGCAGCTCGCCGCCTTGGCGGATCATCATCAGGGTCGGATGTTCCTGCAAGCACGACACGCACCACGATCCGAACAAGCTGACCAGCGACACCCGGCCCTTCAGATCGGCCGACGACAGCCCGCTGCTTTGACCGGGCGGACCCGCTAGTTGGAATTCGGGCACCGGGCGATTGATCAGCACCGAGGGAACCTCGCGCGGGTCGCGGCCCAAACCGTTCCAGAAAAACACCGCCAGCACCGCCAAGGCCGCCAACGGGATCAGGGCGAACAGCCGTCGCATGGCGTCAGCTCCTTTTGCGTTGGGACAGCGACAGCAAGCCGCCGCCGGCCATCATCAGGGCGCCGATCCACAGCCAAATCACCAGCGGCTTGACGTAAAGCCGGGTAATCCAGGTGTTCGGCCCGGCCGCCTCGCCAATCACGGCGTACACGTCGGTCAAGGGGGTCGAGCGGATCGCCGCAACGGTGGCGGGACGTGGCGGCACGGTGAAGACCCGGCGCTCGGGGGCCATCCGGGCGAAGGCGCGGTTGGCCTGGGTGACGTCGAAGTCGGCGCGATCGGCGGTGTAATTGGGACCCTTCACGGGTTCCACCGCGTTCAGCGCGAAGGAATAGCCGCCGACGGTGACGGTTTGGCCGATCGATTGGTTCTGCACCGCTTCCGACGACCAAGCCCCCTCGCCGACCATGCCGACGATGACCAGGGCGACCCCCAGATGGGCGGCGGTCATGCCGATTTGCCGGCGCGACAACCCGGCCCCGGCGCGCAGCCGGAGGATCGGCTCGGCCAAGGTGCCCGCCAGCACGCCCGCCGCCAAACCGATGCCCAAGGGCGCCCACCATGGTCCGCCCAGCGGCAGAACCGCCAGCCCGGCGCCCATGCCGAAACCGCCGATCAAACCCAAACGCGAGCGGACGCGCGCCAGGTGGCCGCGCTTCCAAGCCAAACTGGGGGCGGCGGCCATCGTCAGGACCAGCGGCGCCATCAGGGGCAGGAACACCGCGTTGAAGAACGGCGGGCCGACCGAGACCTTGCCCAAATCCAGCGAGTCGGCGATCAAGGGATACAGCGTGCCCAGTAGAACGGTGCCCGCCCCGGTCGCCAGCAAAACGTTGCCGAACAGCAACAATCCCTCGCGCGAGACCGGCGCGAAGACGCCGCCCGCTTTCAAGGCCGGGGCGCGCAGGCCGTACAGCGCCAGCGATCCGCCCACCACCACCAGCAGCAAAATCAGCACGAAGGCGCCGCGCGCCGGATCGGTGGCGAAGGCATGCACACTAGTCAACACGCCCGAGCGCACCAAAAAGGTGCCCAGCAGCGACAGCCCGAAGGTGATGATCGCCAGCAGCACGGTCCAGCTTTTCAGGGATTCGCGCTTTTCCACCACCAGGATCGAATGCAGCAGCGCGGTTCCGGCCAGCCACGGCATCAGCGAGGCGTTTTCGACCGGGTCCCAATACCACCAGCCGCCCCAGCCCAGCGTGTAATAAGCCCACCAACTGCCCAGCGCGATGCCGAGGGTCAAGGCGATCCAGGCGGCCAGCGTCCAGGGCCGCACCCAGCGTGCCCAAGCGGCATCGATCCGCCCCTCGATCAAACCGGCGACCGCGAACGAGAAGGCCATCGAAAACCCGACATAGCCGAGATACAGAAACGGCGGATGAAAGGCCAGACCGGGATCTTGCAGCATCGGGTTCAGCCCGGCGCCGTCCGTGGGCGCGGGATACAGCCGCTCGAACGGGTTCGAGGTGAACAGGATGAACAACAAGAACCCCACGGCGATCGCGGCCTGAACCGCCAGCGCGCGGGCCCGCAAGGGGGCGGGCAGATTGCGCCCGGCCACCGGCACGGCGGCGCCGAACAAGGCCAGAATCAAGGCCCACAGCAGCAGCGAGCCCTCGTGATTGCCCCACACGCCCGCCACCTTGTACAGCATCGGCTTTTGGGTATGGGAATTCTGGGCGACGTTGAGCAGCGAGAAATCCGAGGTGACATAGCCGTGCATCAAGGCGCCGAAGGCGATCGCCACGCAGACCAGCTGCGCCATCGCAGCCGAACCGGACACCGCCATCAGGGCGTTGTCTTGCCGCGCCGCGCCGATCAGCGGCACCACCGTCTGGACCATCGCCACCGCCAGCGCCAATGTCAGGGCGAAATGGCCGATCTCGGCGATCAACGCGCCTCTCCCTTCCACTGCCCGGCTTTTTTCAAGGAATCGGCGACGTCCTTGGGCATGTATTTTTCGTCGTGCTTGGCCAGAACCTCGCTGGCGTCGAAAACCCCGTCGGTGCCCAAACGGCCCTCGATCACCACGCCCTGGCCCTCGCGGAACAGGTCGGGCAGCACGCCGGTGTAGCGCACGCCAACGTCGTGGGCCAGATCGGTGACCTTGAACCGCGCCTGGGTGCCGTCCTTCACCACCGATCCTTCCTCGACCAGACCGCCGATCCGCATCCGCCGCCCGGCCACCGCCTTGGCCGCCAAATCGCTGGGGCTGTAGAAATAGACCAGATTATCCTTCAGCGCGGTCAGCACCAGGGCGGTCGCCCCGCCCAAAACCAGCATGCCGAGCAGAACGAAATAAAGCCGGCGCCGCTTGCGGGTCATGATTCAAAGGCCCTTCGTTCAGCCTTCAGGCGATCCAACAGGGCGGCGCGCGTCCGCGCGGCGCGGATCGAGGTCAGCAACAGCCCAACCAACAGCACCAAGGCTAGTAGATAGGATGGCCAAACGAAAAAGGCATAGCCGCCCATGGAAAAAAATTCGCTCATGGGCTGTCGTCACCCCCGGCGGCGTGAATGGCGGCCAGCCGCAGGGTGCGGATCTTGGCCTCGGCGATTTCGGCCCGCACCCGCAGGATCAGGACCACGACGTAATACAGCTGGAAGCCGATCGCCATCAGCAAAAGCGGCAGCAGCATGCTGGAATCGATGGCCGGACCGCCGCGTTTGATCACGCTGGCCGGCTGGTGCAAGGTGTTCCACCAATCGACCGACCATTTGATCACCGGGACATTGACGAAACCGACCAAGGCCAGGATCGCCGCCGATTTGCGCCCGCGTTCGGGGTCGTCGAAGGCATCGGCCAAGGCCATGTAGCCCAGATACAGGAACAGCAGGATCAGCATGCTGGTCAACCGCGCGTCCCAGGCCCACCAGGTGCCCCACATCGGCCGGCCCCACAACGAGCCCGAGACCAGACACAGGAACGTGAAGGCCGCGCCGATCGGCGCGGTGGCGCGGGCCAGCAGATCGGCCAGCGGATGCTTCCAGATCAGGGCGACCGCGCTGAACAGCGCCATGGCGGAATAGCAGAACATCCCCATCCAGGCGGCGGGGACGTGGACATACATGATCCGCACCGAATCGCCCTGCTGATAATCGGCGGGCGAGGCGGCCAAGGCGAACCACAGTCCGGCGGCCAGCGACAGGGCGCACAAAACCGAGACCCAGGGAAACAGGGCCGAGGCGATCCGCAAGAAGCGGGCGGGGTTGGCGAAACGGTGCATGATGATCCCCTATATCACGACCCGGCGGCCCGGGTCCACGCGCCCCGCAAGGCGGCCTCGAAGGCCCGGGTAAAAATCAGCGGATCGAACAGCGGGCTGGACCGCGCGGCCCGGACACCGGCCTTGGCTTCGGCCAGCGCCGCCGGATCGCGGCCAAGACCGATCGCGCGTTGAACCATCTCCGCCTCGCTGGCGCAAATCAAGCCGGTCAAGCCGGCGGTGGTCAACAAGCTCGCCGAAACCCGGGCGGCGAAGGTGTCGCCCGGCACCGCCAGCAACACGCAGCCCATCCACAGGGCGTCGCTGCCGGTGGTGTGGGCGTTGTAGGGGGCGCTGTCCAAATGAATGTCGGCGATGCCCAGGCGTCGAAGATGACCGCCGTGCGCCAAACGCGGGGCGGCCCGCAGCCGGTTGGGGTCGATGCCGTTGCGCGCCGCTTCGGCTTGCAGGTTGGTGAAGGTGCCTTCGTCATCGGCCAACAGCCACAACAGGCCGTGCTCGACCCCGGCCAAAATCCGGCACCACAGCGCGAAGGTCCGGCGCGACAGTTTGCGAGTGCCATTGAAGGAACAATAGATCACGTCGTCCGGGGCAAAGCCGAATTCGGCCCGGTCCGCCGCCGCCGTGGCCGGGCGAGCCGAATTGATCTGGTAACACACCGGAAGGCGCAGCAGCCCCTCGGTGAAATTCGCCTCCGCCCCGAGGGGCGCGGTTATCGAATCGGCAACGAAATAATCGATAAAGCCGGTGCCGGTGGTGCCGGGGCACCCCAGATAATGGATTTGCAGCGGCGCGGGACGGAACGATGCGATGCCCAGCCGGTTGTCCTTGGTGTGTCCGCCGAGATCGACCAGAATATCGATATTGTCCGCCCGGATTGCCTGGGCGGCCGCGAAATCGTCGAATGCCTCCAGATGGCGATAGCCGTTTGATATCCGGTTGGCCTCGGCGACGACGCCCGATGTGTCCTCGCGGCCCAAACCGTACAGGCGGATGTCGAACGCGCTCCGGTCGTGATGCCGGAACAGGTCCGCGACCAAGTTCCACGTCGCGTGCGGGCGGTAATCCGGGGACAGATAGCCGATGCGCAAGCGGTCCTTCGGGGTCGGCGGCCCGGCCAAGGGCCGCCGCTTCGGCCATTGCCGCCGGGCATGGGTTTCGGCGTTGCGCTTGATCACCCCGGGTTCGACCGCCATCAGCAAGGGAAAGAACGGATTGCATGGGTCGCCCGCCGCCAGCAACGGCCGCAATTTGGTCAGCAGCGCGTCGGTCCGGTCGAAATTGGCGAGGTTGGCCGCCTCGTACCATGCACGCGCGACGGCGGTGGCGTCGGCATCGGCGGCGTCGGCGCCGGCTTGCACGAAGGGATAGGCTTCGGCGGTCCGGTTTTGGTCCAGCAGCAGGCGGCCAAGCATCGTGTTGGCCCGCGCCGAGCCGGGAAAGGCGGCGACCGCGCCGCGCGCCCGCCGTTCCGCCTCGGCCGGTCGTTTCGCAATCATCATGATCCCGGCGGCGTTGACCAAGGGCGCGGGATCGCTGGGATCGCGGGCATGCGCTTGCGCCGCCGCATCGACGGCCTCGTCGAATCGCCCGGCCCGCATCAGCAAATCACCCAAGGTGACCCATGGATCGGAATCGGCGGGGTTCTCGCCGGCCCAGCCGCGCACCAGGGCGATCGCCTCGTCCACGGCGCCGCCCGCCGCCAAGACAGCGGCGAGGCGGCGTCCGTTGTCCGGGGTGGGTTCGGTCCGCCAGGCTTGGCGGCAGGCGTCGGCCAGCTTGGCGACCGCCGGGCCGAGGGCTAGGCCGGGGTCCAATCGTGCGGCCTCGATCACCGCGTGCCACGCCGCGTCGAGCGATCCGGTGGCGATCAGGGCGTGCGCCAGATTCAGCCGCGCCTCGGCGAAACACTCATCCAACCCGGCGGCTTCCGTCAGCGCCGCGACGGCGCCATCGGCATCGCCGGTCATCAAGCGGACGGTTCCCAGCGCCGCCCAGGCGCGCGGCAATCCGGGATCGGCGCGGGTGGCCGCCTCGGCCTCGGCCCGCGCGGTGGCGAGATCGCCGCCGCGCAGCGCCGCCAAGGCGCGATCGACCGCCGCGTTCGCCGGTCCGGTCACCCGTTGGTGTCCGCGTTCAAGAACCGCCGGATTCCGTCCTCGAGAGTGACGCCGGGCGTCCAGCCCGGCAGCAACGGGCCATCCCACAAGCGGGTTATTTCACGGTCCGGCATCGGATAGGCGCCCCATTGGCGCTGAACCGGTTTGCCGGCCACCTTTTCGAAAACCTTGACGATTCCCTCGATGCTGCGCCGGTCCCCCGAGGTGACGGCAAAGCGCCGCCCGTTGACCGCCGGGGCGTCCCGCTCCAACAAGTCGGCGGCGTGCAGCAGCGCGCTCACCACATCATCGACATGCGCCATATCCATCGGTAGATCGGAGGCCGGCAGCGGCAGGGGCGTTCCCGTGGCCAGGGCGCCGCGGATCGCGGCCATCAGCTTGGGCCGCCAATCGCCGGGGCCATAGGTATCGAAGAGCACCAGCGTGGTGGCGTCGAGGTGACCGGCATCGCGGTAATAGGCCAAGATCGCCTCGAACGCTTCCTTGGTCGCGGCATAGAGGTTGAACGGGCGGTAGGCCCCGCCATCCAAATACTGATGACAGCTGGCGACATTGACCAGCCGACGGGTACCGGCGTCCCGAAGCGCCTCCAGCAGGCGGGTGCCGAAGACGACGTTGGCGTCCAGCAGCCGATCGACATCCTCGGGCGTGTGGATTCGCCGGTAAAGGCCCGCCAAGTGGAAGGCGATATCGGCCTGAATCGTGCGCGCGATCCTCGCCAAGCCGGCGGTGCTTCCGTCGTGAACGTGAAACACCGGCAAACGGGGCAGGGCGTCGAATCGCGTGCGGTCGGACCCGGGCCGAACCAGGACATGCGGGGTTAATCCGCGATCCACCAGCGCCGCGATCAGCGCGCGCCCGACATAGCAGGTGCCCCCCGTGATCAGTACTTGGCGCATGGGGTCGGATCACCTCGATAGCGGGAAAGCCGGTCACGGACCGGCACTTCCAGGCGCGGCCGTGTTTGCGCACGATAACGTTTACAACGGCGCCGGGCGATATTATCCATGGCGCCACGGCATGCGCAAGCGTCACGGCACAGGGAAGAAGCGGACCCGATGCAGACAGGAATCCTCTGGGGCGATGTGTCCGTGGTCATTGTGACCTATAATTCGGCCGCGGTGATCGGCACGTGTCTGGCCCGGATCGGGCCAGCGGCCCGGATCATTGTCGTCGATAATGCCAGCGCGGACGATACGGTGGCGGTGGTGCGGGCCGCCGCGCCATCGGCGCGTGTCATCCAATTCAGCCAGAACCAGGGATTCGGCACCGCCGTCAACCGGGGCATGGCCGATGTCGAGACCCCGTTCGCCCTGCCGCTGACCCCCGACGCCCTGCTGGCCGAGGACACCCTGGGGTGGCTGGCCGAGGCGCTCGGGGACTGCCCGCGGGCGGCCCTGGCCGCGCCTGTCTTGATCAACGGGCGGGGGCAGATCGATCTGACGGTGATGGGGCCATCCGAGCTTCATCACGTTCCGGCCGATTCGATGCCGGAGGGCGCCTTCTGCACATGGTTCGTCAACGGCGCGGCGTGCCTGTGGCGGATGGAAGCGTGGCGGACCGTGGGCGGCTTCGACGAGAAGTATTTCTTGTATAACGAGGACGCCGATTTGTGTCTGCGCACCGCCCGCGCCGGGTATGCGCTGGTGGTCGAGCCCAAGGCGGCGGCCCAACACGCCGGTGGCCGCTCGGCGGCCCCCAGCGCCGAGGTGCGGCGCTTGAAGGACTGGCACCAGGTGTGGAGCAATCTGTACTTTTCCACGAAATTCGGCGACGCGGCGTCGGTTCGCCGTTTTGGCTGGCGTCAGATGACGCGGTTGGCGATGAAGGGGCTGCTCTATGTCGTCTTGCTGCGCTGGTCGCGCGCCCGCAGCAATTTCCTGAAAGCCGGAGCGGCGGCGGCCTTCCTGCGCGGCGCGCCGTCGCATTAGGGGGGGCGCCGGGTGCCAATTTCGTGACCAGGAGCGAATCCGCCATGGTGACCGTCAGTCTGGCACGCGCCAAAGCCCATTTGAGCGAACGGCTCGATAAAGTCTAGGCCGGAGAGGACGTGCTTATTACACGCCACGGCCAGCCGGTGGCCCGCCGCCGATCTCTTGCGCGAGGCCCGGGACGAAGGGCCTTGAGGCGAACGGGCCGATGACTTATTTCGACACCAGTTTCCTCGTCCCGCTCATTCTGCCCGAGGCGGCCAGCGATGAAATCGCCGCGTTCATCCGGCGGGTGCCGTCCGGCCAATTGGCCATTGCCGCGAATCAGGGCGCTCAAGGTCATGTGCAGCCTCGACAAGACCCTGTTGAAGGCGGGTGCGCTGCCGGGGGGTGCCGGTCAGCCGAGGGATCGGCGGCCACGCCACTCATCCGCACAGTCCGCAGGGATTTCATCGCGGCCTGCGTGGCGGCGAGGAATTTTTTCTTACAAAATACTGGCGGAGGGGTGTTGGCCCCTGCCTAACCTTCTCTCGTTTAAAATCAATGAGATGCGTCGCCGCCGAAAGCCGATTTCAGTGCGGATTCCAGCGGCTCAAGATCGTCCCGGACCACATCCCAGATGCGCCGAGTGTTGGTGCGGAAATATTCGTGGACGATGCGGTCGCGGATTCCGGCGATGGCGCGCCAGGGGATGTCTGGGTGGGCTGCTTTGAAGTCCGGGTCGATGGCCTTGACCGCTTCGCCGATGACGCCGATGGAATACAGAACCGAGCGGACGATAACCGGGCATTTCTCGAACGCCGCCAAATCCAAGCCCAAGGTATCGGCCCGGATGTCGGCGATTGTCGCCGAGTCTGTCCCGATGCCCGCGCGGCATCAGAACACCCTGACCTGATCGTGTTCGAAGGCTTCCCGCACCGCTGGGCGAAACGAGTCGATCTCGCCCAGATCGACGGGGCGGCCGAGCACATCCTCCAGCAGCAGCCGAGTGTCCTCCATGCGGATCAGCGAGAACGAGCGGCCGGTTTCGATCTCGACGGCGATGTCGATGTCGCTGTCGTCACGCGCTTCACCCCGCGCCAACGACCCGAACACCGATAGGTGCGTGACGCCCCGGCGGCGAAGCTCCGGCTCGGTCGCCTTGATCTGGTGAACAACGTCCTGGAGCGTGGTCGCCATTGAATTTTCGCCTGTTGCGACACAAGATCGAATGCTCAAGGATAGAGCCGAGCGAGGCGGGTTTCCGATGCCCTGTCGCTGGGGTTCAACCGCTCCGGCATCGCGGCGGTGATTAGCAGCATCCGGCGTTCGATGTTCTACAAGTCGATGACCACCTATGCCGATCATCGCACTTGGCAGGACGTTTACCACGTCCCGGCGGATGGTCTGACCCTCTACGTCAAGTTCCAGGCCGACGTGGTGACCGAGTTCCGGGTGATGTCGTTCAAGGAGAAGTGACCATGGCCCATAAGATCCCCGACTTGCCGCCGACCATGCCCTGCCCGGAGACAGGCCGAACGCTACGCCGCGACACCCGCCCGTTCACGGTGCGTTATAAGGGGCAGGAGATGACGGTCGACCTGCCTGGTTATTACCCCCAGGGTGACGGCGAGTCTGTGCATGTGGGCGCCGACATGGCAGCCGCCGACGAGGCGCTACGGGCATTGAAGGAACAGGTGGACGGGGTGCCCTCGCCCGCCACCATCCGCCGCATCCGCACCAAATTGCGCCTGAGCCAGCGGGCGGCCGGGGCGCTGTTCAAGGTCGGCCCCAACGCCTTCGACAAGTACGAGCGCAGCATCATCGAGCCGAGCGGGCCGACGATTCAATTATTGAACCCGGATTTCCCAGATGACCGAGCCATTTCGTGACGTCCATCGCTTATTATGCTATATAAATCAATGTGATGACGGTTGCTGGAGCGGGTCAAAATGGACATGGCAGCGGGTG
>CAIULK010000154.1 GCA_903899885.1 uncultured Rhodospirillaceae bacterium | reverse complement strand
GATACCGTCAGCCCAAACGGCAACACCATTCGACGACACCACAGCCGGACTCCACGCTTGCGGAAACGCGGACTCCTTGAATCACACGCAGATTCAGGCCGTCAATACCCCATTCATCAAACTGATGGATGGTGAGGATATCAGCCTTCAATTCAGTTCTCACCGCAGCGATATCAGTCTTCAATTCAGTCCTGACCGCAGCGATATCAGCCTTCAATTCAGTCCTCACTGCGGCGATATCAGCCTTCAATTCGGCTTTTACCTCCATCAGATCAACTTTACTAGAGGCTTGGCTGTCTATCAATTCGGCCAGCGCCGTTACCTGCTCCGCCGAAAATCCCACCGCTTGAAGCTTGAGAATTGCCGATGCACTCATGTTCCGCCTCCTCGAACCGGATCAGGTTATCATGGTCGGCCAGTTCGCCGCCATCGCATTCCTCGGCGGACGTCCCAAGGGAAAACAAGCGAGGGTAAAGAAAACGCCCGTTTTGTTGTCCATTCCGGTTTCGTGCCGTTCCCAAAAATCGCCCTTCGGGTTTTTAAGGCCTGCCACCCCGCACCGCCGCCAGCAACCCGGCGCAGCTGTCGAACACCCGGTGCGGCGGAAAGGCATCGAACTCGCCCGGTTTGGGGGGATGGGGGCGCATCAGGATGCCGGTGCAGCCGGATTTGACGGCGCATTCCATGTCGATCGGCGAATCGCCGACGAACCAGACGTCGGGACCCGGAACCCCGCCCGCCAGGGCGGCGCGCACCGGGGCCGGGTGGGGTTTGTCGGCTTCGGCGTCGCCCGCGCCCACCAGATGGGTGAAATAGCCGGTCCAGCCCAGCGCCGTCGCCTCGTCGCGCAGGAACGCGCCGATCTTGTTGCTGACCACCCCGGCTTGGATGCCCGCCTCGGCCAAACCGGCCAGCAGGGTTTCGGCGCCGTCGAAGGGCTTGAGATGGGTGATGTGGATTTCGCCGAAGGCGTCGTAGAACACCTCGCGCGCTTCCTCCCAACGCTCGCCGAACATCTGCGGGAAGGAATCGCGCAGCGAGCGGGCGACGTTGGCGTGCACCTCCTCCATGCTCCATTCCGGCATGCCGAAATGGCGGAACATCCGGTTATAGGAGGCGCGGATACAGTCCCACGAATCGACCAGGGTGTTGTCCCAATCAAACAGGACCGCGCGGGGATAGGGGATCATGGGCGCCGCAACTCCTGATAAAGACCGCGCAGGCGCCGGGTGACCGGCCCCGGCTGACCGTTGCCGATCGCATGGCCGTCGATCCGGGTGACCGGCAGAACGGTGATGGTGGTCGCGGTGGAGAAGGCCTCGGCCGCCTCCCGCGCCTCGGCCACCGAAAAGGCGCGTTCCTGAAGCGGGATTCCCGCGCGGGCCGCCAGATCCAGAACATTGGCCCGCGTCACCCCGCCCAAAATGCCGCCGTCGGCGGGCCGGGTCAGCAACGTTCCGGCCTTGGTGACGATGAAGGCGTTGGCGGCGGTCCCCTCGGTCACCAGCCCTTGGGCATCGACCAGCCAGGATTCGGCGGCCCCCTGTTCCTTGGCCGCCTGCTTGGCCAAGACATTGGGCAACAGGCAAATGGTTTTCAGATCGACCCGTTTCCAGCGATGATCCGGGGCGGTGGTAACCGCGACCCCGGCTTCGACCGCCTTGGCCGAGGGGCCGGGCGCCGTCCAAGCGGTGATCACCAAACTAGGCGCCACATCGGCCGGGAACAAATGGTTGCGCGGCGCCACGCCCCGGGTGATTTGCAGATAGACAACGCCGTTACGCACCCGGTTCAAGCGCGCCATCCGCGCCAACAGCCCGGGAATGACCGAAGGGGCCACCGGCCACGCGATCCGCAGCCCGGCCAGCGAGCGGCCCAGGCGTTCCAGATGCCGGTCCAAATGACACAAACGCCCATCGGCGACGGCAAGCACCTCGTACACGCCATCGGCGAACTGATATCCGCGATCCTCGATCGAAACGAACGAGTCGGCATGGGCGGCGACCCGGCCGTTGACATAGGAAAAACGAGGCATGCGCTTAGAAATACTCCAGCCGGACCGAGAACATCTTCTCGACCTTCTTCACGGTGCCGGCGGCGGCGAACAGCACCACCCGGTCTCCGGCCTGCACCACCGTGTTGCCGCGAGGCGATATCACCTGATCGTTACGCACCAAGGCGCCGACCAGCACGCCCGTGGGCAATTTGACCTCGCGCAGCGGCTTGCCGACCAGGCCGGAGGTTTCCAAGGCATCCGCCTCGATCAACTCGCCAAAGCCTTCGAACAGCGAATGCACCCCGTGAATCCGGCCGCGCCGGACATGGCTGAGAATGGTCGATACCGTGATGGCGCGCGGGCTGATCACCACATCGACCCCCAAGGGCCCCATCAGCGCGTGATAGCTGGTCTGATTGATCAAGCTCATCACCCGGCGCGTGCCATAGCGCTTGGCCAGCAGCGCCGAGAGGATGTTGGTTTCGTCGTCGTTGGTGACCGCGACCACGGTTTCGGCGGTTTCGACCCCGGCTTCTTGCAAGATTTCGGGATCGAGGGCATCGCCGTTCAGCACCACGGTGCGTTCCAGGGTGCGCGCCACCAGTTCGGCCCGCTCGCGGTCGAGCTCGACGATCTTGACCGACAGATTGGGATGGGTGCGTTCCAATTGCTGGGCCAGAAACAGGCCGATATTGCCGCCGCCGAACACCACCAAACGGCGGGTTTCCTCGTCTTCCCGCCCAAAGGCGGCCAGGGCGCGCGCCGAGCAAGCCGTATCGACCACGAAATAAACCTCGTCGCCCTCGGCCATCTGGCTTTCGGCCGACGGCACCATCGCCTTGCCCTCGCGCACGATGGCGACGATGATGATGTTCAGGTCGGGAAACAGCTGGGTCAGTTGGCGCAGCGGGGTTTTGACCAGCGGGCAGCGGGCGTCGCAACGCACGCCGATCAGGCGCACCTTGTCGCCCGCCATCGGGATCACCTCCAGCGCGCCCGGCACTTCCAGGCGCCGCGCGATGGCGCGGGCCACCTCGATTTCCGGCGAGATAATGACGTCGATCGCCATGTTTTCGCGCGCGAACAACGCCGCCCATTCCGGCTGCAAATAGGTTTGGCTGCGCACCCGCGCGATCTTCTTGGGCACGTCGAACAGGGAATGGGCGACTTGACACGCGACCATGTTGACTTCGTCGGCGTGAGTGACCGCGATGATCATGTCGGCGTCCGAGGCGCCCGCCTGCTCCAGCACCGGCGGATGCGAGGCGTGACCCAAAACCGCCTGAACGTCCAAGGTGTCGGTGATCTTGCGGATCAGATCGGGCCGCTGGTCGATGACCGTGACCTCGTTGTTCTCGCCCGCCAGATAGCGCGCGATGTTGAAGCCGACCTGCCCGGCGCCGCAGACGATGACTTTCATGTTAGCGTTCCTTATCGTCGTCGCCGACGCCCAGAAGCTTCAGTTTGCGATGCAACGCCGAACGTTCCATGCCGACGAAGGTGGCGGTGCGCGAAATATTGCCGCCGAACCGGGTGACTTGGGCGATCAGATATTCGCGTTCGAACAGTTCGCGAGCCTCGCGCAACGGCAAGCTCATGATTTCCGAGGATTTGTCCCAACGCAACACCACCGGGGCGATGGCGCCGATCTCGGCGGGCAGCATGTCGGCCCGGATCGCATCCTGCACGTCGCCCGGCGCCATGATCATCAGCCAATCCATCACGTTGCGCAACTGCCGCACATTGCCCGGCCAGTCATAGGCCTGAAGGGCGGCCACCGCATCCTCGCCCAGCACGCGCGGCTGTACCCCCGCCCCCACGGCGGCGCGTTCCAGGAAATGGCGGGCCAGATGGGGCACGTCTTCCCGGCGTTCGCGCAAGGGCGGCACCTTCACCGGCACCACGTTCAGGCGATAGAACAGATCCTCGCGGAAGCGCCCGGCGGCGATTTCGGTTTGCAGATCGCGGTTGGTGGTGGCGATTACCCGGACATCGACCTCGACCCGTTTGCCGCCGCCGACCCGCTCGAAGGTTTGGTCTTGCAGCACGCGAACGATCTTGCCCTGGGTCTCGATCGGCATGTCGGCCACTTCGTCGAGCAGCAAGGTGCCGTTATGGGCCTGCTCGAAGGTGCCGATCTTGCGCGGCGCCTCGGGACCATCGGGGCGGTGTTCGGTGCCGAACAGCTCGATCTCCATCCGGTCGGGATGCATCGCGGCGCAATTGAGCACGACGAACGGGCCGTCGGCGCGGCGCGAATGGGCATGCACCAGACGGGCCACCACTTCCTTGCCCGATCCGGCCGGCCCGGTGATCAGCACCCGCGAATTGGTGGGGGCGACCTTGTCGATTAATTGGCGCAATTGCCCGGCGAACCCGGAATTGCCGACCAGATCGCCGCCGGACCCGGCGCGCAGCCGCAACTCGCGATTTTCCCGCTTCAGGCGGGCGGCCTCGATGGCGCGCTCGATGACCAGCAGCAGGCGGTCGGCCTTGAAGGGCTTTTCGATAAAGTCGTAGGCGCCCAGATGGATGGCCTGAACGGCGGTCTCGACCGTGCCGTGGCCGGAAATCATCACCACCGGCACATCGGGATGATCGCGTTGAAAGGCTTCCAGCACCCCCAACCCGTCGATTTTCGAACCTTGCAGCCAGATATCCAGAATCGCCAGACTGGGGCGGCGCGCGCGCATCGCCTCGATCGCGGCGTCGGCGCTGTCGGCCTGACGGGCCGAATAGCCTTCGTCGTCGAGAATACCGGCGATCAGAGTCCGGATATCGGCCTCGTCATCGACGATCAGAATGTCATGCGCCATCGTCAACCGCTATCCGAGAGGACGCCCGGGGGAAAACCAATCCGACGCGGGCGCCACCCCCCCGGAGCATCCTCCAGGAACAGGTCACCGCCATGGTCTTCCATGATTTTCTTGACGATGGCAAGGCCTAATCCCGTGCCCTTGGCCCGCGTCGTGACATAGGGTTCGGTCAGGCGTTCGCGATCCTCGGCGGGCAGTCCGCGTCCGTTGTCGTCGATGGTGACCTGCAAACGATCGGGCTCGACCGCCAGGGTCAAAACAACCTCGCCGGGCGCGAGATCCTCGCCCTCCCGCCCGGTGATCGCCTCGACCGCGTTTTTCAACAGGTTGGTCAGGGCTTGGCCGATCAGGCGGGGATCGCAGACCAGGGGCACCCGGATCGGCGGGACCTTCGAGACGAAATGAACGCCGGGATTGCCGGTGGTTTGCAAGAACAGGGCTTGGCGGCAAATCTCGGCCAGATCGTCGGCGCGCATTTGCGGCTGCGGCATGCGGGCGAAGGACGAGAATTCATCGACCATCCGGCCGATATCGCCGACTTGGCGCACAATGGTTTCGACCAGGGCGGTATAGGTCTCGGGATCCTGAACGATCTGTTTGAGGTATTTGCGTTTCAGGCGTTCGGCCGACAGTTGGATCGGGGTCAGCGGATTCTTGATTTCGTGCGCGATGCGCCGGGCGACGTCGGCCCAGGCGGCGGTGCGTTGCGCCGAAACCAGTTCGGTGATGTCGTCGAAGGTGACGACGTAGCCCAAAATCTCGGCCTCGTCGCCGCGTTCGGCGGCCAAACGAGCCAACAGGGTTCGGGATCGCCCGCCGCGGGTCAGCTTGATTTCGCGCTGGATCTGTTTTTCCGGGCGCCGCCGGATCTCGTCGATCGGCAGGGCCAGTTCCGGCAAGACCTGGGTCAAGGGCTGGCCGATCAGGTCCTCGGCGCTCACGGATATCAATTCGCAGGCGGAACGGTTTGGCAGGGTAATTCGCCCCTCCTCGTCCAGCCCCAGAACGCCGGCCGACACCCCGGCCAGCACGGTTTCGGTGAAACGGCGGCGCTCGTCGAGTTCGCGATTGGCTTCGATCAAGTCGCGGCGTTGGCCGTCGAGCTGTTCGGTCATCCGGTTGAAGGCGCCCGACAGCACGGCGATCTCGGGATCACCCTCGCCCTCGTCGACCCGGGCGGAATAATCGCCCGACCGCACCCGCCCGGCGGCGTCGATCAGCTTGGCGATCGGCGTCGCCAGATTGTTGGCGACCGTCAACCCGATCCAGGCCGCCACCACCACCAACAGCAGCCCGACCACCACGAAGACCAGCGAAAACGCCCATTCCAAACCCGACCGCTTGCCTTCCAAGCGTTCGTATTCGGCCACCGCGCGGGTGGTCCGCTCCATATGCGACAGCACCTGCGGATCGACATAGCGTCCGACATACAGATATATCTCGCCGAAGAAGCCCTGCAATTGGACCAGGGCGCGGACATGCTGCTCGTCCTCGCTGGTGATCACCGCGACGTCGCCGCCACGCGCTTTCTCATAGGCCCAAATCGGCAATTGATCGAGACTGAGTTCGAGCGTGAAGGCCAAGCCGGACTTGGCCAGGATCCGCCCGGTCCGCTCGAAGACGATCGCCTCGGACAATCCCCGGATGCCCGCTTGGTTCGACACGAAGGCGTCGAATTCCCTGGGCGACTGCATCAAGGGATAGCCCTCGCGGTTGATGTCGTTGGCCATCGCCATCGCATCGCCGCCGATGATCTGCTGATGTTCCTCCAGATAGGCGTGCGACACCTCGGTCGCGGCTTGCAGGGCCGTGCGCACCCGGTCGGAAAACCAGCTTTCGACCCCGTATTGAAAAAACAGCGACCAACCGACCGACATCAGCAACGGCGGCGTCAGGGCCAGGATCGCGAACAAGGTGATGAAGCGCAAATGCAGCCTTGATCCCCGCACCCCCTTGCGGCCCGCCTGCCAGATCCGCGCCACGCGCCCGCCGACCATCAGGCCAAGGGCCAGCACCAGCACGGCATCCAACGCCAAACGGATCAGCAGGGTCGTCGAATCCGGTCCGCCCGGCCCCGAAACGACCATCGCCGCAAAGGTCCAGACGACCGCCGGGATCACCGACAGGCTGAGAATCCACGGAAGATGGCGGGTCAAGCGGCCAAGTCGGCGCGCCCGCAGACGGATCAGGACCGACCGGCGGCGACGGTCCAGGGCCATGTTATTTCAACCCGCCCCGGCTAACCGAGATGTCGAGGTCGCGGATCTTCTTACGCAGCGTGTTGCGGTTCAGCCCCAGGATATGGGCGGCCTTGATCTGATTGCCGCGCGTCGCGTCCAAGGTCAGGGTGATCAGCGGACGTTCCACCTCGCGCAGGACGCGGTCATACACGCCGGGCGGCGGCAAATTGTCGCCGTGGGTGTTGAAATACTCGCGCAGGTGCCGCTCGACCGAAGCGGACAGACCTTCGCCGCCGCCGCCCTCGGCGGTG
>CAIULK010000153.1 GCA_903899885.1 uncultured Rhodospirillaceae bacterium | reverse complement strand
TTTATTGACCGAGCCGCGAAACGTTGCCGTCGGATCGGCGGCGGTGGCGCCACCTTGCTGCCCGGCCATGCCGCCGCTACCCGGCTGACCTTGCCCCGATTGCCCCTGCATCCCCAACGCGGCCGACGACGGCGGCGGCGGATGGAACACGCCGCGTCCCTGCGGCTGGGCCAAGAATTTCTGGGGCGGCGGCGGCGCGCCGGGCGGACCATTCGGCGGCTGCTGCTGCGCCAAGGCCGGAACGGCGGCGCACAGGGTGGCCAAACCGAACACCACGGCAAGAAGCGACCCGGCCCTATTGCTCACTCGACGGCTTTTCATAGCCTCCCCCCACTACTATCGCGAAAACGATATCATCGGCCGTTTAACAGAACATCCATCCCGGCGTAAAATAAAAAGGCGCCGGGGTGGCCGTTCTTTAAGCGTCAGGGCAAATTAATGCTTGCCGCCGGACGGAGCAGTCGGCTTGGAGGACGACCCGCCACCCTGGCCAGACATGCCGCTCATCCCCGACATGCCGCTCATGCCGCCGGACTTGCCGCCGGACATCCCCGACATGCCGCTCATCCCAGACTGGCCGGACATGCCGCTCATCCCCGACATGCCGCTCATGCCACCGGACTTGCCACCGGACGAGCCGCTCGTGCCGGACATGCCGCTCATCCCGGACTGGCCGCCCATGCCGGACATGCCGCTCATCCCGGACTGACCGGACATACCGCCCATGCCGCTCATCCCAGACTGGCCGGACATACCGCCCATGCCGCTCATGCCCTGCTGGCCACCGGCCGACTGGGCGAACGCCACCGACGAAACCGACAGACCGACCAGAACCGCCGTCAGGCACACATAGCTTTTACGCATAGCGTTTCCTTCCCCATATCCAACGTGAAGACAATCACACGAGGGAAGTAAGCCGAATTTATAAAAAACCGGCAAATAGTATATTTTCACCGCCTCCCATATTCGCTTCACAATTGCTGGAAAAACACCGCGATCACTATGATCGAACGGCGTACCACCCCCAATTTCGTTGATCCAGATCAATTGTCCGCGCAAAAAAGGGCGGCGGCCCCTTGCCAGAGCCGCCGCCCGCCTGGATCGCCCAAAAAGCCGCCTAAGCGGCCTTACGGGCCTCGTCCGTCTCGGGTTTGGCCTCGATCGCCTTCGGCGCCAAGGTCCGACCGATGGTGATGGTGCGCGGTTTCATCGCCTCGGGGACTTCCCGCACGAGGTCGATATGCAGCAGGCCATCCACCAACGCGGCCCCTTCAACCCGAATGTGATCGGCCAGTTCGAAGCGGCGCTCGAACGAGCGCCCGGCGATGCCGCGATGCAGATAATGCACGCCGCTGTCGTCCTTCCGGCTGTGGCCGGTGACCAGAAGCGTGTTGTCTTGCGCGGTCAGCGTCAGATCGTCTTGCGAAAAGCCGGCAACCGCCATCGTGATCCGGTAATTATCCTCGTCCAGCTTTTCGATATTGTAGGGCGGATACGACAAGGCGGCGTCGTCAAGACGCATCGCGGTATCCATCATCCGGCTAAGATGATCGAAGCCGACGGTTGAGCGGAACAAGGGGGTGAGATCGAAGGTACGCATGATCCAGTCCTCCAAGGGAAGCAACCAGAGGGTCGGCGGGATAAGCATGAAGGGTCCTCGCTTCGGACGAACCCGTAACCCGCCGCACGGCCCCGTCATGGCGGCCGTGCACACTGTGATTTGGTGCGCTTCGTCCCGCCGTCAAGCGCCCAGCCCCACAAAAAAAGAATGGCTGGCGTGACGTTGGAACGGTTGACGATTTGCCGGGTTGCGCCAACCTAGGTTTGTAGAATGGTTTTTTCATGGGGGACCGCGCCATGACCGCCACCAGCCTGTCGTCACCCTCGTATTTCGCCGGCCCCTATGACGAAACCATGTCGATGATGGTCGAAGCCCGCAATTACATGGCCTATACGATCGGCAAGGAACGCGCGGGAATAACCGGGATCGACGGCTTGACGATTTCCTGTGAATCGATGCGCGTAACGACCCGCTTGGCCCATGTGCTGGCCTGGCTGGCGATACGCCGCGCCGTGCATGAAGGCGAAATCTCGGAGGAAGAGGCGCTGAACGACCGCTATCGGCTACCAAGCGAAGGGGTCTGTCTGGACGACGGCAACGCCGATTCCCCTTTCCTGCCGCGCGGACTGCGCGGCCTGCTTGCCCGCTCGCTGGCGTTGTACTCCCGCATCGCCCGCTTGGAGGATCAGATGCTGCGCCGCAAGGAAGCCGCTTAATACCGGCGAGCCGCTGACGCGGCTCGCCTATTTGCCCTCGCCGGGCGCGGCCGTCCGGCCGCTTGGCCGCCGCTGCGGGTGGCGGCTGCCCTTCAGCCCACGGCCGCCAGGGCGGCCGCGTAATCCGGCTCGTCGGCGATTTCCGGCACCAATTGGGTATGGCGAACCACCCCATCGGGGCCGATCACCACGACGGCCCGCGCCAACAGCCCGGCCAGAACGCTGTCGGTGATCTTGACGCCATAACGATCGCCAAACGCCTTGTCGCGCAGATCCGAGACCGACTTGACCCGCTCCAGCCCCTCGGCGGCGCAGAACCGTTTGTGAGCGAACGGCAGATCGGCCGAGGCGCACAACACCGTCACCGTTCCCAGCTTGTCCAGCTCGGCGTTGAAGCGGCGCACCGAGGCCGCGCAGGTCGGCGTATCGACGCTGGGGAAAATGTTCAACACCACGGTCTGATCGGCCATGTCGGCCAGCGACACCGCGCCCAGATCGGTGGTGACCAGCGTGAAATCGGGGGCCTTCGAGCCCACGGCGGGAAGCGAACCGTTGGTGTGAACCGGATTGCCCTTCAAGGTGACGACGGACATGACAGCCTCATAGATTGGTTAAACGGGTTCATCGGATGTAGTGGGGGCGGTCATCGGTTTCAACCGCCCCAGCGGATCGGGAAAATCAGCCCATCCCCGTGGGGTGGGGTGCGCCCGTTGATCCAGCCGGATCGCCACCACCACCGAAGCGAACAAGGCCAGCCACACCATGCGGCTTTGATAGCGGTCATGCGGATTGGACAAGGCGCCGCAGACAACGGCGTTGCCGAAAAGCGACAGCGCCACCACCAGGATCAAGCCGACCCCCGACCGGCTACGGCGCCGCCACGCCAGAACCCCGAATCCCAGCATCGCGAACTCGGCCGCTTGCGCCAAGGGCACGTGAATCCGGTTGACCGGCTCGAAGTCGATGCCGTCCCGCCGCTGCTGGCGGGCGTAATGGAAATGGCGGAAATCGGCGGGATAGCGGGTCATTTCGGTTTTAACGAAATGCCAGGTCATCGGCACCAGATCCTCGCCATCGGCGACCAGATTGATCTGGGTCCAGGTATTCGCCACCGCCGCCGCCGCCGCGTTCCACGGAAACAGCCGGATGGCGCCCTCGACGATGACGTCGGCCTCGTCATGCATCGCCGTCCAGCCGCCCAGTTCGTCGAACGGCGAGTCGCCCCACAGGAATTCGTCGGCGGTTTCCGGCAGCGCGTCCTTATAGGCGCACATTTTCAACGCCGCCCCTTGCGGACAGACCTCGTCGAGATATTTCTTGGCCAAACCGTCTTGAACGAACAGCGCCAGTTGCAGCACCCGGCCCGACTTGGCGAAATAAGCCTCGCCGGTCGCCAGCCAGTGAGTCAGCGGCACCGAGACCGCGCCGATCGCGAAGGCCAGAAACGGCGCCAGCAATCGCGGGCGCGGCAAACGGCGCAGCAGGAACGACCCGCCGAACAGCGCCACCAAAACGATCATCAGCCCGGCCGCCACCGCGACATGCGACATGTGGACCCCGATCGCCACGGCGGTCGGCAACACCAACAGCCCGCGCCGGAACGCGGGCAGCGCCGTGCCGAAGGCCATCGTCGCGATCCCCAGCACCGCCAGACCGGCGAAAACGTCGGCCAGAACCTCGGACACCACCACCGGCAGCCCGCTGAGCAACGCCAAGGCCGCGCCCAGCCCCAGGAACACCCGCAGCCGCTGGCGCAAGGTGAAGGCGTATATCCCCTCGTGCAGCAGCCACGACGTCATCAGCGCCTGAAGGATCACCAGCGTCCACAGCGTGCCGAACGGCTTGGCCAGCGTGCAGAACACCGCATAGGTCATGATCCGCCAAACGATCGGCTGCCACGTGAAGGACATCTCCACATAGTCTTCCGAATCGAAATAAATCAGCGGATATTCATTCCAGATCGCCGGGCCGCACATCATCCAAGCAACCGCCAGAATCGCCAGCAGGTGCCACAGCACCCCGTCCCCGCTCGAATCCCGGCGGCCAACTCATGCGGGTTGACTCAGGGGTAGTCCCTCGCCGGGCGGGCGCGTCCGCGCCCTTGGCCGCCGCCTCAAGGGCGCCTGGGGGGGGCGGGCGGGTCTCATGCCCGTTTCCAGGTGGTGCCTCGGGGGCCGTCTTCCAGCACCACCCCCTTGGCCGCCAATTCGTCGCGCACCCGGTCGGCCTCCATGAAATCGCGGGCCTTGCGGGCATCGGCGCGGGCCTGGATCAAAACCTGGATCTCGGCCTCGGACACCGCCCCCTCCGCCGCCGGGCGTTTGAACCATGCCTCGGGGGCTTGCCCCAACAGGCCCAGCAAATCGGCGGCGGCCAGCAGCGCCCCCTTGGCCTTGGCCTTTTTCGCCGGATCATCGGCCTTGTTCAGGCGCCCGGCCAAATCGTGCAGGTGACTGATCGCCAAGGGCGTGTTGAGATCGTCCTTCAAGGCCGCCAGCACGTCCAAGGGCGGCTCGCCGGGCATTTCGGCCGCCACGTCGGCGGCGCCGGCCAGGGATTGGTACAACCGGTCCAGCGCGGTGCGCGCCGCCTTCAGGGCGTCGGCCGTCCAATCCAGCGGCTGATGGTAATGGGTCGACAGCATCGCCAGACGGATCGCCTCGCCCGGCGCTTGATCCAGCAATTCACGCACGGTGAAGAAGTTGCCCAGCGACTTCGACATCTTCTCGCCCTCGACCATCAGATGGCCGTTATGCACCCAATAGCGGGCGAAGGGCCGCCCATTGGCGCAGACCGATTGGGCGATCTCGTTCTCGTGGTGGGGGAACACCAGATCCTGGCCGCCGCCGTGAATGTCGAAGCTTTCGCCCAGATATTGGCCGCTCATCGCGCTGCATTCGATATGCCAGCCGGGACGGCCCCGGCCCCAGGGCGAATCCCAGCCCGGCAGATCGGCCTCGGACGGTTTCCACAGCACGAAATCGCCGGGATATTTCTTATAGGGCGCCACCTCGACCCTGGCCCCGGCCACCATTTCATCGGTCGAGCGCCCGGACAAACGGCCGTACTCGGCCATCGAGGGGACCGAGAACAACACGTGTCCCTCGGCCTCATAGGCATGGCCCTTGGCGATCAAGCGTTCGATCATCGCGATCATTTGGGCGATATGGGCGGTGGCGCGCGGCTCGACCGTGGGCGGCAGCACGCCCAGTTCGGCGATATCCTCGTGAAACAGGCGCGTCGTGCGCTCGGTGATCACATGGATCGGCTCGCCCGAATCCTTGGAGCGCGCGTTGATCTTGTCATCGACGTCGGTGATGTTGCGGACATAGGTCACCGTGGGATACAGCCGACGCAGCAAGCGGAACAGCACGTCGAACACGATCACCGGGCGCGCATTGCCGATATGGGCGCGGTCGTACGCGGTGGGGCCGCAGACATAAAGCCCAACCCGGTCCGCAACCAACGGCTCGAACACCTCTTTACGGCGGGTGGCGGTGTTGAACAGAACCAGCGGCACGGTCTTCTATCCTCGTAATCGTTCCAACGCGCGATCGCGACCGATAAGGGGTAGCAGACTCTTGAGGTCGGGTCCATTCTCGCGGCCGGTCAGGGCCAAACGAAGCGGATGAAACAGCATGCGGCCCTTGCGGCCCGTCGCCTGCTTCACCCTTTCGGTCCAGGCGGACCAGGTGGTTTCATCCCACGGCTCGAACGGCAGAAGATCCAGCGCCTGGGCGGTGAAGGCCGCATCCTCGATCACCGGCGACACGGTCCCGGCGACCACCGGCCACCAGTGCAGGGCGTCGGACAGCCGCGTCAAATTGCCGCGCACCGCGTGCCAAAACGCCTCGCCCGCGCCTTCGGGCAAGCGGTCCTTGACCGTCTCCCAGGCCAGCCCGTGCAGCAGACGGGCGTTGACATGGCCCAGTTCGGCCGGATCGAATTTCGGCGTCGCCCGCGACACATGGCCGAGATCGAACTCGGCGATCAAACGTTCCATCTCGGAACACACATCGATGGCGTCCGAGGTGCCCAGCTTGGCCAGCAGACTGGCCAGGGCCATCGGCTCGATTCCATCAGCCTCGAGCTCGCCGATCGACAACGACCCCAACCGCTTCGACAGCCCCGCCCCGGCGGCGTCGGTCAGCAGCGGCAGATGGGCGAAACCGGGTGGCGCGGCCCCCAGCGCCTCGAACAACTGAATCTGCGGCACGGTGTTGGTGACGTGATCCTCGCCCCGGATGACATGGGTGATCGCGAAATCGATATCATCGACGACGCTGGGCAGGGTGTACAGGTACGAGCCGTCGGCCCGGATCAGCACCGGATCGGATAGGGTCGCGCCATTGGCGTGGCACTCGCCCCGCACCAGATCGTCCCACCGGGTTTCGAGGTGATCGAGCTTGAAGCGCCAATGCGGCCGACGGCCCTCGGCCTCCAGCGCCGTGATCTCGGCTTCGGTCAGCGCCAGCGCGGCGCGGTCATAGACCGGCGGCAAATGACGGGCCAAGCGCCGCTTGCGCTTGAATTCCAATTCCTCCGGGGTTTCCCAGCAGGGATAAAGGCGGCCCGAGGCCTTCAGCCGTTCCGCCGCCGCGTGGTAATGATCCAAGCGTTGCGACTGTGCCGCCTCGATATCCCACCGGATCCCCATCCAGGCCAGATCGCGGCGGATCGCCTCGGCATATTCCGGTTTCGAGCGTTCCAGGTCGGTATCGTCCAACCGCAACATGAAACGGCCGCTGCCCTTGCGGGCGAATAGGAAGTTGATCAAGGCCACGCGGGCATTGCCGACATGGATCAGACCGGTGGGGCTGGGCGCGAAGCGAACGGTGATGGTCATGGTGGTGTCCGTCATAACACGGGAGCGCGGCCGTGGAAACCGGGCGTGGCGATCACGCCGAAGACGATTTCAAGCGGACCGCCACGGCCCAGAGCCGATCGGCCACGACGAATACGACCAACAAAAGAACGATCACCCAGAGCAGATTTCCCGCCAAGAGGGACACATTCGAATCGGGGTGGAACAACGGCAGCGTCGTGGCGGATATAAGGGCGATCCGGCGCACCGTCAGGTGATCTCCATCCAGCAGGCGGGTGAGGCCGCCGATGACCAGACCGGCCGCGGCCATGCAAATCAAGGCACCGCCATACCCGAAGTTCATGTAAAATTCCACCAGCCACGGCACATTCCACGACGTCCCCTGATCGCCATCGTTGAGGAGGCCATAGACATGGCCGAACCGGTTTCCGAGCCGCTCCTCCGGCTTGTTCGGCCACAGCAGCCGAGGCACGTTGTTCCACAGCAGGTTGGCCAAGGTCGATCCGTTCCAGTACGGAACGGTCTCCGGCGTAAGCTCGGTGACCTTTTCCAACAACAATCCGTGGGCCGAACGCCGCACCACCAATTCGATGCTGCGCGCCAAGCCGAAATGGTATTGCGTTATGTCGGTGGCCGCCGAAAACGTATCCGCGTGACGGACTTGATTCGAAACGAATTTGATCGGCACATAGGAGAGCATGAGCAAAACCGTCACCACCGCGATGCCGGACAAGATGCGCCAGCGGCGAGTGAACAGAAGGATGGCGGTGATCACCATCATTTCCATGATGATGGGCGAAATAAATCCCGCCTCCAACTGTGCCCCGACCTTGAACAGAATGCACAGGACGAAGGCGGCCCCCTCCCATCGCCCCATCCGGCGATGCAGCGCGGCCCAGACCAGAATTGACAGTCCGGCAAGCAACAGGGGCTGTTGCATCTGGGAAATCGACGGCATCCGGTTCAAGACTGGCACGAGATTGAACGAAAGGCTGCCCAGTAAAGCCCCCCACCCCGCCAGATGCTCGGCCCCAGAAACATCGGGCGACCACACGATCGTTCGGCCAGACCGATTCCGCCCCTGAGCCAGATACCACCCGGCCAGAAAGAGGATTTGACCCGCAAGAATCAGCGCGATGGTCGAGGGCCGCATCGTTCGAGGAACGACCATGTCGGGCACGATGACCCCGGCAATTTTCGGGCAAATCGCATAGAAAAACAGGTAGTGTAGACTAGTCAGGGTCGCCAGGGCGACGGAGGCAATCCGCCCCTGAATGTCCACATAAAAACAAAAAGCAAGAATGCCCACGGAGGCCGCGATCAAAAACACCATGGAAACCGGTTCCCCTCCAGGCTAAATGCCCCTTCCGTCCACTGCCTGAACCGGCGTACCCCCATCTTTCCCGCTTACGCGGCCAATCCACCTCCGGCAGACAGCAGGATAATCTGATTCATGTTCAACCGGAAGAAGGAATGGCGTGATGCTGGCGTCGGCCTTGG